>NZ_CP035490.1:625000-937500 GCF_004135205.1 Hahella sp. KA22
TATCAAGGAGCCCGGTATTTATCGCGGACAGTGCGCGGAGCTGTGCGGCAAGGATCATGGCTTTATGCCCGTCGTGGTGAAAGCCGTGCCTGAGGAAGAGTATCAGGAATGGCTCCTGGCCAAACAGGAACTGGCTCGTCAGGAATACGAGTTGAAGAACAAACAATGGACGATGGAAGAATTGGTTGCACGCGGAGAGAAATCCTACGCGTCCAATTGCGCAGTGTGCCATCAGGCCAACGGCGCCGGTCTGCCGCCGACATTCCCTGCTCTTGCTGGCAGCGGCATAGTCAAAGGCCCGGTAGAGAAGCACGCCGAAATTGTATTGCACGGGGTGTCAGGCACCGCCATGCAGGCGTTCGGAGCGCAGCTGAGTGAAGTCGATATCGCCGCTATCGTTACCTACGAGCGTAATGCTTGGGGCAACAATATGGGCGACATGATTACTCCGCAACAAGTTGCAGAGTTAAAGAACAAGTAGTTCTCAGCGACACACAACCAATTTAAGAGGAGTTTGACCATGAGTGCGGTACTAGGCGCTGACGCGCATCACCATCACGGTCCGGCTAAAGGCTTCAAGCGGTGGCTCTTCACCACCAACCATAAAGACATTGGCACCATGTACCTGTGGTTCAGTTTCGCCATGTTTCTCATCGGGGGCACCATGGCCCTGGTGATTCGGGCGGAATTGTTCGAACCAGGCATGCAGATCGTCCATCCGGAATTTTTCAATCAGATGACCACCATGCATGGTCTGATCATGGTGTTCGGGGCGGTCATGCCCGCCTTCGTGGGGCTCGCCAACTGGCTGATTCCCATGATGGTCGGGGCGCCGGATATGGCGCTGCCCAGAATGAACAACTGGAGCTTCTGGATTCTTCCATTCGCTTTCGCCATGTTGTTATCCACCCTGTTGATGGAAGGCGGCGGTCCTAACTTCGGTTGGACTTTCTATGCGCCCCTCTCCACCACCTACGCGCCGGCGAGCGTGAACTATTTCATCTTCGCGGTGCACATGATGGGAATCTCCTCCATCATGGGGGCTATTAACGTTATCGCCACCATTCTGAATATGCGGGCGCCGGGCATGACCTTGATGAAAATGCCCCTGTTCGTGTGGACCTGGCTGATCACCGCCTTCCTGCTGATAGCGGTTATGCCGGTATTGGCGGGCGCCGTCACCATGATGTTGATGGACATTAACTTCGGCACCAGCTTCTTTAAAGCGGAAGGCGGCGGCGATCCAGTCTTGTTCCAGCATGTGTTCTGGTTCTTCGGTCATCCGGAAGTGTACATCATGATCCTGCCCGCCTTCGGCGTGGCGTCGCAGATCATTCCCACTTTCAGTCGCAAACCGCTGTTCGGTTATCCCTCCATGGTGTACGCCACGGCGTCGATTGCGATCCTGTCATTCGTGGTATGGGCGCACCACATGTTCACCGTCGGCATACCGCTGGCCGGAGAACTGTTCTTCATGTACGCCACCATGTTGATCGCCGTGCCTACAGGGGTGAAAGTGTTCAACTGGGTCAGCACCATGTTCCGCGGCTCGCTGACCTTTGAAACCCCGATGTTGTTCGCGGTGGCCTTCGTGATTCTGTTCACCATCGGCGGCTTCTCCGGTTTGATGCTGGCCATCGCGCCGGCGGACTTCCAGTATCACGACACCTATTTCGTGGTGGCGCATTTCCACTACGTGCTGGTGCCGGGCGCGATCTTCTCTATCTTCGCCGCCACCTATTACTGGCTGCCGAAATGGTGCGGCAATATGTACGACGAATCACTGGGCAAAGTGCACTTCTGGATGTCGTTCATCGGCTTGAATGTGACCTTCTTCCCGATGCACTTCGTGGGGCTCGCCGGCATGCCGCGGCGGATTCCTGACTATGCTCTGCAGTTCGCCGACTTTAACCAGATATCCAGCGTTGGCGCGTTCGTTTTCGGAACCACACAACTGCTGTTCCTGTTTATTGTTATCAAATGCATCCGGGGCGGTAAGAAAGCCACCGCTCAGGTCTGGGAAGGCGCGGACGGACTGGAATGGACGTTGCCGTCTCCGGCCCCCTACCACAGCTTCACTGAGCCGCCTACTGTGAAGTAGGCGCGCACGCGGGTATTGAGATAACAAGAACAAAATAACTGCCACAGGAGGACCTATGGCGACGCAACAAAGTTATTACGTACCGGAACAGAGTAAGTGGCCCATTATCGCGACGGTGGGATTGTTTCTGACCCTGTCCGGTCTGGCGACGGTGATGGTGAACAAAAGCGGCGGCGACACCAGCACCGGTTGGTGGATGTTCAGCATCGGCTTTGCAGTAATGGTGTACATGCTGTTCGGCTGGTTCGGCAATGTAGCCAAGGAAAGCATGGCTGGATTGTACAACGCACAGATGGATCGTTCGTTCCGCTGGGGCATGTCCTGGTTTATCTTCAGCGAAGTGATGTTTTTCTCCGCTTTCTTCGGCGCGTTGTTCTATGTGCGCTTCCTGGCCGTGCCCTGGTTGGCCGGCGAAGGCGAAGGCTCTATGAACACCTTGCTGTGGTCAAATTTCGAGGGCTCCTGGCCCTTGCTTCATAATCCTGATCCGAAGGTGTTCCCTGGGCCGGAAGCGGTCATCAATCCCTGGAGCATTCCGCTGCTCAACACAGTGTTACTGTTGACTTCCAGCGTCACCATCACCTTTGCTCATCACGCCATCAAAAAGAATGATCGCGACAAAGTGAAGTTATGGATGGCGTTGACCATTCTGCTGGGAGCGATCTTCCTGGGCTTTCAGGTCTACGAGTACATCGAAGCCTATCATGAGCTGAATCTGACGCTGGATTCCGGCATTTACGGCACCACGTTCTTTATGCTGACCGGCTTTCACGGCATGCACGTGACGCTCGGGGCGATTATCCTGACCGTTATTTTGCTGCGCTATATGAAAGGCCATTTCTCGGCGGAGCAGCACTTCGGTTTTGAGGCCGCCGCCTGGTATTGGCACTTCGTGGATGTGGTTTGGGTGTGCCTGTTTGTGCTGGTTTACATCATGTAGTCGAATGACCGACCCGATGCTTGCGTCGGGTCTTTTGACCTCGCCGGAGCCGTGACTCCGGCGGCGTCCCAACGATTAATGGGGCGTCGGATTCAACTGCAAATGCCCGCTAAACATCAGGACGAGAAGCACGACGATGAGGGCGACGGAAAAGCCCACGCGATAGGTAAGCGCTTTAGCGGTGCGTTTACTGGTGCTGTCATCCTTGACCAGAAAAAACAAACCGCTAAAAAGACTGACGACTGCGCCTGTAAGTAGTAGCAAAACAAGGATTTTCATGGGTTCCCTCTTATTTTTTCCGCCCACTATAACAAAGACATTGCAGACAAACTACGCACTCCGCATCCGCGTAAAAACGCCGCTGGCGAAAATGTCTGCGGGCTTCTGGCCGACGTGTCGGGATGGGAATGAGTGAACTGGAAAATCCTGCTGTTCAGCCTGTTATTGCTGCCGGTTTTGCTGGGGCTGGGATGCTGGCAATTGCTGCGGGCGCAGGAAAAAGAACAATGGCTGCAGGCCTATCAGACCATGCAGAACAAAGCGCCGCAGTCTCACGACAGCCTGCAGGAGCCGCCGCGTTATGCGCGCGTCTTAGTGTCCGGCGTGTACGCTGAGTCAGGCGACTGGCTTTTGGACAACCAGATACGGCAAGGCCGTTTCGGATATCGGGTATTTACGCCTTTCTGCCTGCGCGATGACGCATGCGTGCTGGTGGAACGGGGCTGGATACCTGGCGATCTGGATCGGAGCGTGCTGCCGACAATTCCTCCCGCCCCGGGACGGCTGACGTTGCAAGGACGTGTGGACCAGCTTACGGACAGCTACTCCATGGGCGCGAATGAAGCGTCGAGCTCCGCGCCTTATCGGGTGCAGACGCTCAAGCTGGAGGAAGTGCGCGAACGTGCGCCCGGCAGGTTGGCGGACTGGGTGTTGCGACTCGACCCGGACCAGCCCGGCGCCCTGACGACGGTTTGGGAGCCTGTGGTGATGGGCCCGGAAAAACATTATGGCTACGCCGTGCAATGGTTCGCCATGGCGTTGGCGCTGGTAGCGCTGACGATTTGGAAATGGCGTCGCGGCGACGGCGAAGATAAGCAATTACAAGCAGCAGGAGAGACAGACATTGGAACAACTGGCCATGGTTGAAAACGCGCCCCCGTCCCGTGGGCGACTCAAACTCTGGGGCATTATCCTGGTGGCTGCGACCCCCCTTATTGCGGCGATGGTGATGTATTTCGGTCGTATTGGCATTCCGTCCGGCACCACCAATTATGGCGACTTGATCATTCCTCCTCTGGACGCCACAGAGATCGGCGTGAGTCTGCCGGAAGCGCGGCTGGATGAAATCACCCAGGCTGACGGCAAACGGCAATGGCTGATGGTCACCGTCGCTGGAGACGCCTGCAGTGAGCGCTGTTTGCAGGCGTTATACCTGTCCCGTCAGATCAATGTCGCGCTGGGAAAAGAAGCGGATCGCGTGGGCCGGGCGTTGCTGGCGGGAACCGGCGACGCGGCGCTGCAACAAGCATTGAACGACTATCCCCATATGCTGTCGGCGCCTTTTTCCAGCGCCGATATGGATGGGCTGCGCGCAAAGTTGGACAAGCACAATATTCAATTGCAACCGTACGATATGCTATTGATGGACCCGCTGGGCAACATCATGATGCATTACTCAGAGAAGCACGACGGCAAGGCGATCCTGGAGGATCTTAAGCGGCTTCTCAAAGTATCCAAGATTGGTTAGAGTGAGTCTGAAGACTTCCTCAGGGAGCCGTTGAGCCGGCAGTAAAATCAACGTCTTCCGAATGCAGTAACAACAATAACAAGAGGCGTTTGGAAAATGGACTATGTCGCCCCGCCGGCGCTAGTGACGTCGGCTGTCGTAAACCCGCGTCTGCAGTGGCTGCGTCGCCTGGTCATCCTGACCACGGCCTGGGCCTTCTGCGTGATACTGCTCGGCGCATACACTCGTCTGGTGGACGCTGGCCTGGGATGCCCGGACTGGCCTGGCTGCTACGGCTTTCTTACGGTGCCGAATGAGGCCCATGAGATCGAAATTGCCGAAGCCCGTTTTCCCCACGCGCCGGTAGAGGTGCATAAGGGCTGGCCCGAGATGGTGCACCGCTACTTCGCCAGTGGTCTGGGCCTGCTGATATTCGCCATCGCCGCGCTGTCCTGGCGCGACGTTTCCCCCAACTCTGTTCCCGGCGCGCGTCGACCGCCTCGCAAACTGACTCTGTTTTTGTGCGCCCTGGTGATTCTGCAGGGGCTGTTCGGCATGTGGACTGTCACGCTCAAGCTGTGGCCGCAAGTCGTCAGCGCGCATCTGCTCGGCGGCTTTTGCACACTCACCCTGTTGGCGCTGACGGCCATGCGGCTTCTTGATCGACCGCTGACTGTCCCGGCGGACACGCTGCGGCGCTGGCGTCGACTCAGGCCTGTGGCGTTGCTCGCTGTGGCGGTATTGGCCACGCAGATTTTTCTGGGCGCCTGGGTGACGTCGAACTACGCCGCCGTGGCCTGTCCCGATTTCCCCACCTGTCAGGAAAAACTATGGCCGGAGATGGATTTTCAGCACGGTTTTAATCTCACTCAGACCATCGGTCCCAATTATCTCGGTGGACTGATGCATAACGAGGCCAGAGTAGCGATTCACATGACCCATCGCCTGGGCGCTGTGGCCGTGCTGCTGGTGTTAGGCGGCTTTCTGATCGCCGCCTGGCGACGCTCCCGGGGATCGCCTTTGCGGCGCAGCCTGGGTCTGACCGGGGCGCTGCTGCTTGTGCAGATCGCGCTGGGCGTGACCAATGTGGTGGCGCTCGTGCCGTTGCCTGTGGCGGTGGCCCACAACGGCGTGGCGGCGTTGCTGCTGATTTCCCTGGTATGGGTGACATACCGTTTATGGACTGCCAAAGAGGTGCGCTCATGAAAAATACCGTTTCCACTACGGCCGCCGCCGGCTGGCGCGATTACTACGAACTGTGCAAGCCCCGGGTGGTGGCTCTGATGATGCTGACCGCGGTGGTGGGCATGCTGCTCGCCAGCGACCAGGGTATGCCCTGGAATGCGCTGATTCTGGGTAACCTCGGCATCGCTTTGCTGGCTTCTTCCGCGGCGGCGATCAACCATATCGTCGACCAGAAAATCGATGCGGTGATGGCGCGTACGCAGAAACGTCCGATCGTGCAGGGGCGTGTGGATAACGTCCACGCTTTGACGTTCGCCTTCGCTCTGGCGGTGGTGGGCATGGCGATTCTGGCCTGGGGCGTGAATCCCCTGACCGCATGGCTGACCCTGGCGTCGCTGATTGGCTACGCGGTGGTGTATACCCTGTTCCTGAAACGGGCCACGCCGCAAAATATCGTGCTGGGCGGACTGGCGGGCGCTGCGCCGCCTCTGTTGGGCTGGACCTCTGTGACCGGAACCGTTGACCCTCACGCGCTGTTGCTGGTGCTGATCATTTTCGCCTGGACGCCGCCGCATTTCTGGGCGCTGGCGGTGCATCGCAAAGACGAGTACGCCAAAGCCGGCGTGCCCATGCTGCCGGTGACCCATGGCGACCGTTACACCAAGCTGCACATTCTGCTGTACACATTTATGCTATTCGCCGCCACCATGCTGCCATTTATCACCGGCATGTGCGGCTGGATCTATTTTGTCTCCGCGCTGGCGCTGGGGTTGCGCTTCCTGGACTGGGCCTGGGCGATGTGGCGGGATTCGCGCAAGCATGCGGCCATCAAGACATTCCGCTACTCCATTACCTATCTGATGCTGTTATTCGTGGCGCTGCTGGCGGATCACTATATCCCGGTGACCCTGTCCTAACGGGCCAAGCGCAGATGCTTTGGGAAAGACGCTGTCTCGCTCTGGGCATCTGCGTAAAAGCGTCTAGAATTTAACAGCTACGTGGGACGTTTTTTTCCGCCAACGTGGAAGTGCTGTTATGTTGAGTTTACTGCGAAATCCTCTGCGCCTGGCGGAGGTCGCCGCTGATCCGGCGCAGGTTAGCGTCATCGATGAGGGGCTGGAAGTCTGCCCGGAAAGGGTGGATGTAGCGCCGGAAGGCGTGCAGCAGATCTGGCGGGCGGTGGAGCGCCTTTACGCCACCGGCACTCAGCCGGCGATCAGTTTGTGCGTGCGCCGCAAAGGCCGCGTCATTCTCAATCGCGCCATAGGTTACGCCAGCGGCGGCGGTCCCGGCGATGCCTCTGATGAATTGCGACAACCCATGACCACCGCTACGCCGGTATGCCTGTTTTCCGCTTCCAAGGCGGTGACGGCGGTGCTGATGCACAAGCTGGCGGAAGAGGGGGTGATCAATCTGCTGGACCCGGTCAGCTTCTACTTGCCGGAGTTCGGCCAGCGCGGCA
Organism: Hahella sp. KA22; assembly: GCF_004135205.1. Lineage (NCBI taxonomy): Bacteria > Pseudomonadati > Pseudomonadota > Gammaproteobacteria > Oceanospirillales > Hahellaceae > Hahella > Hahella sp. KA22. Next base: position 632,415 of record NZ_CP035490.1, read on the forward strand.
AACGCAATATCACTATTCACCAGATTCTCTCTCACCGCGGCGGCATACCCGGACTTCCCACCCATGAATCCCTCGACACACTGTACGATCAGGAGCAAGTGTGGAAGTTGTTGTGCGCCGCCAAACCTATTGCGGTGGATGGCGGCAAGCTGGCTTACCATGCGATTACCGGCGGCTTTGTGTTGCAAAGGGTGCTGGAGAAGGTGACAGGCGCAGGCATCACGGAATATCTGGAGAAGACGCTGCGCGCGCCGCTGGAGATGAAATACTTTACCTTTGGTCTTGAGGAAGGGGGTAAACACGCCGTCGCGCGTAATTACGCCACCGGTCCCGAGGCGCCGTTTCCCGTGTCCTGGGCGCTCAAGCGCGCTTTGGGCGCCGATATGTCCGCCGCTGCGGCGATTTCCAATGAGCGACGCTGGATGGACGCCATTATCCCCGCCGCCAACCTTTACGCGACAGCGGAGGAAACCACGCGTTTTTTCCAGATGCTTTTAGATGGCGGCGAGTGGCGCGGGCGGCGGATTCTGCAACCCGTCACCGTAAAACGGGCGACGCAGGAATTTGGCGGCTGCACCTTTGACCGTACGATGATGATCCCGATGCGCTACAGCGCCGGCTTTATGCTGGGAGGAGATCCGGTGGGCCTGTGGGGGCCGCGCACGGAGCGCGCCTTCGGTCATATCGGTCTGATCAATAAGTTCTGTTGGGCGGACCCGGATCGGGAGATTTCCGTGGCGTTGCTGACGTCGGGGCTGGCTTTGCTGGCGCATCATCTGCCACGACTGGCGGCGTTGATCCGGCAAATCAATCTGCAATGCGCGCCGCTCGCACTGTAGTCGCAGCGACGCGAATTCTGGGTCGTGGAGTTACTCGTGACTGGACCAGCGGTTAGCCTGTTGTTCGATAATCAACATGACGTTTTTCAATAACTGACGCAGTCTGACCTGGGTCTGGGTGCGTTCCACCACCTGAGAGACGGACGCCTGCAAACGGTGCAGCTTGGGACTGACTTGTCGAATGCCTTCGGTGATCATCTCATAGGGATAATGGTGGTCCTGGATACTGAGCTTATTCAGCTCCGCCGCTTCCTGCTGGAATACGCTCAACACATCATAAATCGTATCCTTGTTAGGGATGGTGGATGCTTCCCAATAGGCATCGTCCAGCACTTCGATCAAGCTGAGAAACTCGGTGCAGGCATCGGATATTTTTGCGGGTGTCATGTGCGCCTCAAATTTACGGATAAGCTTGGAACGTTCTTACATTCAGCATAGCAAAAACTGGCGCAGGCGCCTGAAAACTGGACACTCTCGCCATGTTCTGCCCTCGGGAAGGCCCGTAACGTTAGTTTTAGCGAGGGTTGGCGTTATGTAACAGGACTGTGTGTGTTACGGTTCAAAGTGTGTATTAAGGTTAAATTTTGAACTATTTCTCCAATTGTGGAAGGATTGTGGATATACTGGTTTTTACCTATCCCGGCGGCGGGCGCTACGGGAGGCCAAACAACAACAGGAAGTCGTAAGCCATGAACACCCTTGAGGCTCAGCGTTGTCGCTTGCAGGAAGAGTTAGCGTTGGCGGAAAAAGAACTCGAAGAGTTATTACGCACCCCGAACCCGAACAAAACGATGGTGAATTTCTACAGCGATCTGCTGGTGCGCAACCGCGAGCTGATTCGCATGATTGACACTCACCTCAGTCAGTCTTCCCATTGGATCACTGACAGAGCGAACAGTATCGCCAAACTGGCGGACGGCGTCGCTTAATCTGTTTGCGGGTCCGGTTAAAGCCCCGGACTTTCGCTTTCACTGCGGGTTAAAGATAAACGGCCGATCCGGTCTCCGGTCAAGGTGCCGAATAACAGGATGTCGCCGACTTGCTCAACGGACGTGATGGTGTGCAGGCGCTCGCCCTCCGGGTCCTGCAGATTGTGTAAAACCTCTCCCTGCTCATTAATTCCCAGCACGAATCCATAACGCTCCGCCTGCGGTTGCAGTGCTTCCGGCAGCTTGGACATGCGGCTTTTCAGCCAGGGAAACGAGTGGATGAAATCCAGTACCCCGTTGCGTGGGGCTATCAGCGCGATCCAGAACTCGCCCGCTCTGTTGCTGGAGACGCCATCGGGGAATCCGGGCAGATTTTCGATCAACATATCGCTGGTCCCTTGTTTGGGGCCTTGTAGCCAATAACGCCGCACCCGGTAGCGCCCGGTTTCACACACCGCCACAAAATCCTCGTTTTGCGACAGCGCCACGCCGTTGGCGAAGTATAGATCGTCCAACAGAACAGTGGTGACGCCGGTGGCGGGGTCGTAGCGGAGCAAGCGTCCGTGAGGACGGCTCTCGATAAGATCGAAGCGATGCTCATGCACCCCCCAGCGCCAACTGGCGTCGCTGAAGTAAATCACGCCGTCTTTGGCGACATCCACATCGTCCGCGACGCCGAAAGGCAGGTTGTCCGCCTTGCTGGTCAGCACGGTGAGCTTGCCGGCTTTGTCGAGCTGTAATAATCCTTTGGCCGCGTCAGCCACAATCAGATCGCCGGCCGGATTGAACTCAATGCCCAGCGGACGTCCGCCGGTATTGGCGAGAACTTCAAACTCACCATCTTTGTTGATGCGGATAATGTCGCCGTTGGCGAGTCCGGCGTAAATGGCGCCCTCAGCATCCTGATCCACGTCCTCAGGGCCGTCCAGTCGCCCCTGGCCGATCAAATCCGCCTCTAACAGCTTTTGATTCGGGGCGTAGGGCCCTTCCAGATCCGGCGCCGAGGGGGCGTCGTAGGCTTCCGGATCAATGACCGCAGGCGAGAACAAAAAGTAGGTCAGTAAGATGATCCCCACCACCGCCAGTAGTCTGAGAGAAGCTTTCATTATTCTGCGTCGGTTCCTGTCCGTTTATGGATGCGGATAGGTTACTCCATCAGGCGATGTAATGCGTCATACTCGTAAGTGACCAGCACAATGACGTCGCCATCTTCGCCCTGGGGTTCAGCGTCCACGGAATAACGTTCCAGATAGACGTAATCCAACAGTCCATTCTCCCGATACACATAGTGTTCGCACCACTCGAATTGGGGATCGTGAATGTCGGTGTAACGTCGGGTCAGTCTGCGGCCGTCGGCGTCGTAGGTAAAGTTGGACGTCGCTACTTCGCACCCCGGCTCAGTAACGCAGGAACTCTCCGGCTTGTCCGTAAAGGTGCGCACGCCGTTCAGTTTGCCGTCGCTGGCGTAGGCGTATTGTGTAGTCAGTTTTCCCAGATTGTTATCGTATGTGTCATTGGACAAACGTCCGTCGCCGTCAAAGAAGAAAGAGCGTTTGACCAGCACCTGATTGTGGGTCGCGCTGTCGGTGGAGTAGGAGTTGATGCGCACGAGCCCCGCGCCTGCGTCTTTTTGCGGCCTCATCTGGCCAGTCACCGTTTCACGGGTGCGCTGACTCAGCACGGCGTCGCCGATCTTGCTGAAGGTTTCCACCCAACGACCGCGATCCAGCGCCAGGGCGTTGACGACGTCCCACTGGCCGTCCGCGGGTGAAATTTCCGTATACAACGGGTCCAGGGTCAGAGAAGAGATATAGGCGTCCAAGGATAAGGCGCGACGGCTCATATCCACACCGCCATCCAGACGCACCGCCGCCACCGCGCCTTTGGAATCGTAGGTCAGTCCGGCGCGACCGACGTGCTTGCGTTGCGGGTCCTGCACGCCGGCGAGGGCGAACAGCTTCACATCGTTGTCATTGCGTCCCTCCAGCGCAGCGCTTTCCGTGTCTGGATGCACGTACCAGTTGATTTGCTTGATCGAGAGGGGATCGTTAAGGGCGTTTTCATACTGCAACGAGGTTTTCCAGGGAGAGAAGTCAAAGGACGCGAAGTCTTCCGTAGAGCGGATATCCTTCATGACGCCCGCCGCCGCATAGGCGATTTTCGGCGCGTTGTGCAGCAGGCTGGCGCCCATGACTTTCACTTTGGTGGCGTCCAGACTGTCGAGCCGCTGGGCGGCGTCAATACTTTGCGCCTCCTCCGTCATCATGTTCTGTAACGCCATGGCGAAAGCCTTGGCGTAGACATGGTGGCGATACTGTCCGCTTTTGACGTAATCGAACAGATAATTGTTATTGAAGCCCACTCGTTCACGGGCGCGCTGGTGCGCCTGCTCGACGGTGGCTTCCGGGTCTTCCTCCCGCATCAGGTCGTACTGCATGCGCACCAGCGTGGTCAGCGGGGAAATGACCGGGCTTCCGGGCGGCGCCATCAGGAAATAGGCTTTATCCACCAGTCCCGGTTCGGTGGACGCGCAGTCCGTCGCCGGCGGTACGGCGGCGTTAATTAAATCTTCGTCTTGAGTCACGCAGGGAAGCGCATAGGCCATGAGCGGGTATAGCTTGGGATCGTCAACGTCAGCCAGTTGTTCCGCGGTAAACTCATACTCCCCGCCGGCTCCGCTCATCACTGCAGGCTCGTTATCGCCGGCAAGGTAATCCCCATTTAAATCCAGCCAGACTTTGGCCTGACGCAGATAACCGTCCAGCACCACTCCATGGAAGTTGGCGCTGGGCGGTGGCGGTTGCTCCGGCTCGCGAGGGTCGCGCAGAGTGGATACATCGGATTTCTCGCCGCCGCAGGCGCTCAGAAGCGGCGTCAGCAGGCTGACGATAAGCAGTGCGCCACAGTGGATTCGCATGGTGTTCCCTGTCCTTTTTGTTTTTGTGAGCGAGTCAATCTAGCGGGGACCAAAGGGAAATTCGTTGATAGGTTTAACAAATGTTTACAAAGGGCTAGAGGAGAGTGGTCGTGTCTGTCTCGCGGACAAAAAAATGCCTCGCTTCCGGGGTGTCCCTATCAAAAAGTCCATCCTGGTCCCATCGCGAGGCTTAAGGCACGAGCGTAGAGGTAACAGTCGTTGTACAAAAGAAGTACCCTGACTATTGATGAAGAAACGTTAAGCCTGTAACAACTTAGCGAAATCTCTTCACCCTGTTTATCGCACAGACTGTGCCAACTCCGACTTTTTATTTAACGCATTGATATTTATGTATTTTATATTTTCGCAGGTAAAAAATACGGAGATCGAAGGAAAGACTTCATGCCCTAAATCTAACCCTGGCCGCTCTATTACGGTGCATTTTGTCCGCCTGGACAGGTTTTAGCGGAAGGGGGCGTCAAGATGTGGGCGCTGACGATAGCCCAGGCCACGCCAGACCATGGCGGTGAAAGCGAAGTAGGTGGTCATGCTGGAGGCGAAGAACCATTCGATGACATTTTCCCAGCGATCCTTGGCGGGATTTTCCAGCAACAGGCTGTTGGCGACGCTGGCCAGACCCAGCGCCAGCATCCACCAGCATAGCCAGGATTTCGCCCGCAGCCATTTCTGGACGCCAGCCGCGGCAGGCGATGCAGGTGAACGAGAAAGAGTCAGGAGACTGCGCAATAACAGCATCTGCGCCAGCACGGTGAAAGAGAAATAAATGGTGACGCCATACTGCCGCAACAATCGGTAAATGCGTCCGTCCACGCCGAGGAAGTCTGCGTATAACACCAGAAACAGCGCGCCGATGGCGCCCAGACACTGCATAGTGCGTAACGCGCTCGTCGAAGCCTGATGAAGTTTGAGAAACGTCCCCGCCTGGAACCAGAAGATGAGCAACAACACGGAGTGAATGATCATGCCGGCGCGAAACAGGTACAAAGCGTCGCTGGAACGCGCCGCCTTGCTGATGGACACGCAACCGTCCCAGTACGGCAGACACCCATCAATGGCGCCGATCAGACTGCTCCACAGCCAGGCGGCATGGGCCACCAGCATGGGAAGTAAAAAGTTGCACCAGGCGATTCGCTGCGGTTGCATGGCGGCCCACTTTGGCATCGCGTTTCCCTAATACTTTAATGCTATAGTGCGCAATTGACGACTGCGCTATTAAGGCATGGATTTTATTCAGAGGTGAATGATGCGAACCGAGCGTATTCAATTGATGAGCCCGTCCCCCGGCACCCGTCGGGAATTGCTTGTCCATCGGCTGGGACAAGCGGATGCGCGCCCGAAAGTGTATTTTCAAGCTGGCCTGCATGCGGATGAGTGGCCGGGTCTGCTGGTGCTGCAGCATCTGCTGACCTTGTTGCAGGAGGCGGAGCGTCAGAACGCGATTCAGGGTGAGATAATCGTGGTCCCCTACGCTAATCCCGTTGGACTGTCTCAGAATGTGTTCGGCTATGTGGCGGGCCGTTTCGACCTGACCGGCACCGGCAATTTCAATCGCAACTTTGCGGATTTATACCTGGACGCTCGCGACAGTGTGGAAGGCCGACTCGGCTCTGATCTGGAAACCAACAACGAACTGGTGCGCGAAGCCTTGCGCGCCGCCGTGGCGGCGGAGCTGGCGGAAGATGAAACCACTGCTTTGAAAAAAACGCTGTTGGCGTTGTCCATCGACGCGGATTATGTTTTCGACCTGCATTGCGACGATCACTCCAGCGCTCATGTATATTCCGTCAAACGTCAGGCTGAGAAAGCACAGAACCTGTGTCGCCATATCGGCGCCCGTTATCTGTTGACGGAGGACCTGGACGGGGTCGTCGCCTTTGACGGCTCCCATCTGCAACCCTGGCACTGGCTGCAGAAAGATTTTCCCGATAATCCCATGGAAATGCCCAAGTTAGCGGTAACGGTGGAGTATCGCGGTCAATACGACGTGTCCGATGAACTGGCTGCTGTCGACGCCGCCAATCTGTTCAATTTCCTCGTCAGCGAAGACCTGATTCGGGGCGACGCGCAGGCGCCGCAACTGGATGACATTCATGTCAGTCCGCTGGAGTCCGTGGATTCCATGAAAGCGGAAGCCGCCGGTTTGCTGGTGTTCCAGAAGCCGTTGGACGCGTGGTTGGAGCAGGGCGACGTGTTCGCTGAGATCGTTAGTCTGGATGGCGGCGAGCCGAATCAACGGACGCCGGTGCGTGCGCGCACAGCGGGTTATCTGATGGCGCGCACTCATCGACGGCTGGTGCGTCCGGGAGATCAAATCGCCAAAGTGTGCGGCGAAAAACCGCTGCCGCATCGCAAAATCGGCAATTTGTTGCAACTTTAGGCGTCATTGTCGACACTTAAATTACAACTATTTATTTGGCTGTGAACGCTTAAACGCGATAGAAAGACTGCGTAAGGCGAAGGAACACCCCGACTCGCGCATGAAATGGATAGCGGTCGGGACATTATAACGGGGAGTCTAAGCGTTTTGATGGTGTGAGTCTGATCAGGTGTGGAGTCAGTGACGGTAAGGGTTGTCTGGTATAAACGTGACCTCAGGGTCACCGATCATGGGCCGCTTTATCACGCCGCCCGACAAGGTCCGGTGGCGCCGCTGTATGTGGCGGAGCCGGAGTATTGGGCGCAGCCTGACGCTGGCGAACGGCGTTGGGGATTTGTGCGGGAAACGCTGCTGGAGCTTGACCAGACGTTGAGTAAGCTGGGGCAACCCCTGTGGTTCATGCATGACAGCATGATCAACGTGCTGGAATACCTGAAAAGCCGTTTTGGCGTCTTTGAGCTGTACTCCCATCAGGAGACCGGCGTGCAATGGTGTAACCGGCGCAATCAGATTGTGCGGGAATGGTGTCGCCGCAACGGCGTGCTGTGGCGGGAATGGCCTGTCTGCGGCGTGTTGCGACGCGCCACCGGCGCAGAACGCTGGCAAACCGCCTGGAAGGACTTCATGGCGCAGCCTCGTTACCCCAGCCCCAAAACCCTGCCGATGGTGGGCACATCGCCGCTCAAGCCGGAAGTCTGGCCTGAGACTATCGGCGCCGATCCCACCCCCTGCGTGTTACGTCAGGCGGGCGGACGCGCCGCCGCCGCCCAGGAACTGAAGAGTTTCCTGCAGGCGCGCGGGCAAAACTACTTCCGTGACACCCACTATCCCGCCACTGCGTTTGACGGCGGCTCGCGCCTCAGTCCTTATCTGGCCCACGGCGTCATCAGTTTGCGCGAGGCGGTGCAGCAGTCCCGACGCGCGCTGCAGACCTACCACGCCCGCCGCTCCGCGGACTGGGTGAAGTCCATGAACGAGTTTCTGTCCCGTTTGTATCTGCGCAGCCATTACATGCAGCAGATGGAGGACGAGCCGGGCATGGAGTCGCTCAATCTGCATAAAAGCTTTAACGGGTTGCGCGAGCATCAGTTCGAAGAAGCCAAATTCGACGCCTGGAAGAACGGCGAGACCGGTTTTCCCCTTATCGACGCCGCCATGAAGGCGCTGATTCAGTACGGCTGGATCAACTATCAGTTGCGCGGGCTGCTGATGTCTTTCGCCGCCAACCAACTATGGCTGCATTGGCGTGAACCGGCGTTGTATCTGGCGCGGCTGTCCACTGACTATGACCCGGCGGTGCATTTTCCGCTGACGCAGCAATTCGCAGGCACCACGGGGATGCTCGAGCAGAAGATTTACAACCCGGTCACCGAATCCCATCGACTCGATCCCGCCGGCAAATTTATCCGGGCGGAATGTCCGGCGTTGCGGGAAGTGAGCGACGCGTATCTGCATGCGCCCTGGAAAATGCCCCATGCGGAACAGATCATGTCCGGTTGCGTGATCGGGCAGGATTACCCCATGCCTATCATCAATAACGAAGACGCCACACTTATCGCCGGACAGCGCTTGAAAGCGCATCTGGAGGAGCGCCTTGATCCCATGGAGACCGCTCGCGTCCGCGCTGCGCACCTGCGCTCCATCAAACTGGACTAAGCATCTCGCAGACGTAAAAAAGCCGGCGCGCCCTGAGGCGGCCGGCGAAGAAAGGGAGCCTGCAACGGAAGCGGCGTTATACCTCTTCATCGTCTCCTTTATCGCAGTTTTCAGGATGAGGGCGACGTTCTTTGTGCTGGCCGCGCGCCTCATGCATTTCTTTCAGTTTTTCCATCTGCTCCGCGTTCAGCACGGCGCCCAGTTTGGCGTCGGTTTGCGTGCGCAGATTTTCCATCGCCGTGTGCATTTCTTCACGTTGCGGTTTGTATTGCTCCATCAGGGTGTGACGTTGCTCGCGGCTCTCTTCCATAATGGTTTCGAACTGCGTTTTCTGGTCATCCGTCAGCGCCAGCTTTTCCGCCAGACGGTCGATGTTCGGGCCTTGATGGGGGCCGCCCTTGGCCAGTGCGAATCCGCTGGCGGCGATTAAACATGTCAGGGTGAATGCAGCGAATTTTTTCATAACCTTTTTCCTCAATTTCCTGTTTGGCTTTGTGTGATTATCAATCTAAGCCCGAAATGTGCAGGAATTGTGGAGGCATTAAGGAACAGAGATTACAGCGCTGTCATCCTTCGTATTTATAGCCCAGACCGTAAACGGAATGGATGTAGTCATGGTCGGGAGAAAGCTCGGCGATTTTCTTACGCAGCTTTTTGATGTGGCTGTCCACAGTGCGATCGCTGACGATGCGGTGATCCTGATAGATGCCGTCCATGAGCTGGCTGCGAGAGAAGATGCGGCCGGGCTCATCCGCCAGCATTTTTAGCAATTGAAACTCTATGGCGGTCAAATCCAGCGGTTTTCCCCGCAGGACCGCCCGGTAACGGGACGGGTCCAACGCCAGGGCCTGTTCTTCCCCCGCTGGCGCGCCGCGCACGCGCCGCAGGATAGCCTTGACCCGAGCCACTACTTCACGCGGGCTGAAGGGCTTGCAGACGTAGTCGTCCGCGCCCAGCTCCAGTCCGAGCAGACGATCGATTTCCTCCACCCGGGCGGTCACCATGATGATGGGCGTATCGGTGAAGCGACGCGTCTCCCGACACACGGATAAGCCGTCCAGGCCCGGCAGCATGAGATCAAGCAGAATCAGGTCAGGCGCGCCGGCGCGGATCTTTTCCAACGCCTGCTGACCGTCGCCAATGATGTCGCATTGGTAGCCTTCCTGTTGCAGATAGTCCTTCAGCAAACTGGCGAGCTTCGGCTCATCTTCCACGATGAGTATGCTGTTCTGAGGCATGTGCGTTGTCTCCGCTGTATTCAGATAAGGACGGCCGGCGTCATTCGTGATAAGCCGGCAAAGTCACGTCGATGGCCAGTCCGCCCAGTGGCGATCGCGAGGCGCTGATATCGCCTTCATGAGCTTCGACGATTTTGCGGCAAATCGCCAGTCCCAGACCGGAGCCGCCAGTGTTGCGATTGCGCGAATTCTCCACCCGGTAAAGGTGATCGAACAGCTTGGGCAGGGCGTCGTCTGGCGCGCCGGGACCGGAGTCCTCGATGCGCAGTCGCACTTGATCGTGATCGACATTGAGAGAGACGCGCACCTGGGCGCCGGGGACGGCGTATTTACAGGTGTTGCTGAACAGATTATCTAGCAATTGGCTTAATCGCGTGGCGTCCGCCCACACCGTGGCGGGGCTGGGGGCTAAATCGTGAATCAGCTGAAAGCCGGCGGCGGTGAAATTGGCGTGATGCCTGTCCAGGGCGTGCTGCAGAATCAGACGCAGATCCTCTTCGTCTTTTTGATAGCGCAGCGCGCCCACTTCGGCGTTGGTCAACTCGTATAGATCGTTAATCAGTTTTTGCAGGTGTTCGATTTCCTGTTGGATGGACAGCAGGTTGTCGCGGTTGGTGGGGCGAACGCCGTCCACCAGCGCTTCCAGCTCGCCCTTGGCGATGGCCAGCGGCGTGCGCAGCTCGTGGGAAATATCCGCAATCCAGCGCCGCCGCGCGGTTTCATTGGACTGGAGCGTTTGCGCCAGTTGATGAAAATCCCGCGCCAATTGTCCCAGCTCGTCCTTACCCGAAATTTTCAGCTCCACGTCGTAAGCCCCTTGCGCCAGTCGTTGGGTGGCGACGGCGAGACGTTTAATGGGGGTAACGAACTGACGCGCCAGGGGCAAGGCGATAAGCAGGGCGATAGCCACCATCAGCGTACTGATAACCAGGAACGCCTTATCCTGACTCTGACTGAACGCCAGATCATTTTGCTCCGTCACCCGCACGCGTGGCGGCAGCGCCAGCCAACCGATGGTCTGATCGCCCAGCTTGATCGGCGCCATGATGAAGTCATTGCGGTAGCGGCCGGTCACCACCTGCTTGTCTGAGTCCAGCAAGGTCGGCGGACGGGGTGGGTGCGGTCGGTCGGGACGATCATCCTCGTTGCGACGAGGCGGTCGCCAGGGTTGCTGGTCGTCTTCTTCCGCCTCCAACAGCCGCCGCCACAGATTATGGTCGCGGCGCAGGGGCTCCCAACTGCCGGTATGTCGATAGAAACGCTGGAGATTGTTGATCAGCGTCTCCTGTCGCTGCAGATCGCGACGATTCACATAATCCAGAAAGCCGCGGTCGAAGCTCCACTGCATTAGCGAATACATGGCGGCGAACATGGCCGTGGTGGCGATCAACAGCGCCAGAATAAGTTTGGATTGAATGCGCACGTCGGTTTCCGGTTGGCTTGGTCGGGATAGGTCGCTTCACCAGATAATCTAGCGGCTTTTCCCGGCGCCGTTAAGATCAATGGCGCTCTGAGGGCGTGATTTCCTAAGTTTTTCCATATTCGTCGGCTTGCGGCGGGAGTGTGAAGACGGTCATAAACCCAACGCTCGGCGTTATTTACCAAAAATTAATTTTTCTCTAAGATACGCCGGTTTTTTTACCTACCCTGTGGAATCCCCATGCGCAATTTATCAATTGGATTGATATCCATTCTGACTGGCATTGTCCTGACTGTTGTCGTTACCTGGAACAGTATTTTTTACGCCGAGCCCGGCTATGTGTATCACGTAAGAACCATCTTAGGCGATGAACACGTGGTGTCTGACGTGGGCTATCAGTTTTACCTGTGGGGACGCTGGAACGCCTGGAAGCGCGCCCTGACCGTGCAAGCGGTGAAAGGCGGCGACAGCACCGTTTCCTACGTCGAAGTGGAAAACTCCGAAACCAGCGCCGCGCTGCCGCCGCTGAAAATCATGTTTTTGGATCAGGTGGACGCTGCGGCGGAAGCCACCGTGCGCTTCAGCATTCCCACCGACCAGGAAGGCTTCACCCGCCTGGCCCATGAATACCGTACTCCCGCCAATCTGCTGCGTACGGCGATAATTCCGGCGTTCAAGGAAACCCTGCAGGCCACGGCGTCGCTGATGAGTGCGGAGGATTACTACAGCGGCGGACGCACCGAGTTCAACACGGAATTCGAAAACCAGATGTCCAACGGCATTTACATCGTTAAACGCGAAGAAATGCTGATCAGCTCGCAGCGTAAAATTTCCGGTTCCGCCAACGCTTCGATGGGAGCCTCTCAGGAAGAATATGGCGACGAAGCCAAAGCGGTGTTCGTTGTGCGCAAAGTCACTGACGCCAACGGAACGCCTCGGCGCAAGGACCAGAAGTTCACCCAGTTCGGCATCAGCGTGGTGGATGCGCGCATCACCGACATGACGCCTAACAACCGCTTTGTTGAGCGTATGCAATTGAAACAGAAAGCCAGCGCCGACCGCGCTATTGCCCGTGAGCAGCGGATTCAGGAAGAAGAGCAGCGCCTGTTGGCGATCGCCCGCGGGGAACGCGAAGTCGCGGAGCGTCAGGCCAAAGCCAAAGTGGATCAGATTCAGAAAACCACTGAAGCGGAAACCGATAAGCAGTTAGCGGTGACCTCCGCGACCAAGATGAAAGAGCAGGCCCGCATCGAGAAGGAAACCGCCGAGATCAATCTGGAAAAAGCCCGCATTGAGGCGGAAACCAAGCGCACTCTGGCGGAAGCGGAAGCCTACCAGAAAGAAGTGATCCTGAAAGCGGATAACGCGTTGGCGCAAAAACTGGATGCGGAAATCGAAATTCACAAACTGTGGGCGGACGCGTTCGCTCGCCGTTCCGTGCCGACTAACGTCTTTGGTGGCGGAGCCGGCGCTGGCGCCCCACAGGGTTCTGATACGGAAGTCACCGCCTTCATGCAGATGTTGACCCTGGACGCCGCCAAGCGTTTGGCTTATGACCGGGAGATCGGTAAAGGCGAGTGATCTTATTCGCCAATACCTGTCATCAAAGGGGGCGCCCGCTGAGCGAAGCGCCCTTTTTTATTGCCGCTTCAGCGAGAGAGCGGTAAGGCGAGACCGATGAGAATAAAAAGGCCGCCGCAAATCTGATTGAAACGTTTGCCATGTTGCTCCAGCTTCGGTCCGATACGGTGCGCAGCCTGCGCCAGCAGCACCTCAACCGTGAATTCGATCATGGCGAAGGTCAGCGCCATGATGGCGAACTGGCCAGCCAACCCCTGCTGCGGATCAACAAACTGCGGCAGAAAGGCGGCGAAGAAAATCAGCACCTTGGGGTTGGACAGCGCAGCCAGCGCGCCCTGACGAAACAGGCGCGCATTGTTCTTGCGGGCGGCTTCGTCCTGTAACTGCAAATGCAGCCCCGGCGCGCGCCATTGCTGTATCCCCAATCCGATCAAATAAGCCCCACCCAGCCATTGCAGCACGGTCAGAGCCGTCTCCGAGGACTGCAATAAGGCGCCGACGCCGAACATGGACAACAGCATCAGCAGAAGAAATCCCAACACACCGCCGACAATGGTAAAAACGGCGCGGACGCGTCCATAAAGGGCTCCATGGGTTAGCGCGAGCAGACCGTTAGGGCCGGGTGAGCAGGACAGGCCGGCGGTGGCGGCCAGAAACAGAAGCCAGGTTTGCAGAGTCATTGCTAACGCCTTGGTGAATCGGTGATGTGAGCAGTCTACGGCGCAGGAGCGAATTTAAATGGTAATTATTGGACGTATTAAGGTAGATTTTGGCCATTAGGACTCAAGGAAAATTCACGCTTGAAAATGACTCTATCGGCGCCCTCTGTCCCGGACGTACGTTTTCTATTGCTGCCGCTGCCGGAGTTCACCATGCTGCCTTTCGGTGGATTTCTGGATAAGCTGCGCTTCAGCGCCGACGACGAGGATTACAGCGCGCAGCGTTATTGCGCCTGGCGCGTGCTGGGTCTGGAGCCGGGCGCTATCGTCTCCAGCAGCGGCGTCGCCATTGAAGTGCAGGAAATCGCGGCGCAGACGCGCCTCGCCGATTTTGATTATCTGGTGGTGTTCGGCGGCCGCACCGCCCGTCGCAGCATGGAGCTGGCCAGCGAATACGGGCCTCTGCTGCGCAAGGCCGCCGCACAGGGATTGTCGCTGGTCAGTATCGACAACGCCTGCTTTCTGCTGGCCGCCGCTGGCTTGTTGCAGGGCGCCAAAGTGGCGATGCACTGGCGCCATGTGCAGGAATTTCAGGTCGCTTTTCCCCGCATTGAAGTCCGCACCGGGCAGTTGTATTGCTTCGACGGCAAGCGCATCAGTTGTGCGGGAGGCGTCGCCGCGGTGGACCTGGCGGTGGAATTGTTAGCGCGCCATTGCGGGAGAACCCGGGCTCTGAAAGGTTTGGCGGATATGCTGGTGGACGAGGCGCGCAGCGAAACCCATCCGTTGAAATCGCTGTCCCGCGAAAGCGGACTCGGCCGCAGTGTTGGGCGCGCGACCAGCCTGATGCGGCAATGGCTGGGAGACGCTTTTAATGTGGACGATATCGCCGCCGCCATCGGGGTCAGTCGTCGCCAACTGGATCGCCTTTTTATGACCGAGTTCGACTGCACGGCGCGGGCTTATTGGCGGGAAATGCGCCTGCAACATGTGCGTTGGCGTCTGCTGAATTCTCATCACAGCCTGGCTGTGCTGGCGGATGAAATCGGCGCGCAGGATGTCAGCCATCTCTGCAAAATGTTCCGTCAGCGTTTCGGCGTCAGTCCGGACGCCTATCGCAAAAGCGGCGGTTGAGGCGTCGTCCACGCGTAGCTCCTTTCCCTTTATTCGAACCTTTTAACGCAATTTTTAAGCTTTTTATTCAATGGCATAGCTTCTAAGGTGAGTTTTTGACAGGTTCATTGGGAGGAAGGGGATTATGGGATTGCTGGTCGACGGAGTCTGGCGTGATCAATGGTACGACACGGCCAAGAGCGGGGGCAGGTTCGAGCGTGAGGCGTCCCGCTTTCGTCGTCGCGTCAGCGTCGCGGGAGAGGATGGATTTCCGGCGCAATCGGGTCGCTATCATCTGTATGTCAGTCTGGCCTGCCCCTGGGCCCATCGCACGCTGATTTTCCGCAAGTTGAAAGGACTGGAGCCGCATATCAGCGTTTCCGTCGTATCGCCGGACATGATGGACAACGGGTGGGAGTTTGACGCCGCCAAAGGGCTGCCGGACCATCTGTATGGCGCTGATTTCATGTACCAGCTTTATCTGAAGGCGCATGCGCAATACAGCGGCCGCGTCACCGTGCCGGTGTTATGGGATAAGCAGACGCAGACGATCGTCAACAACGAGTCTGCGGAGATTATCCGCATGTTCAATGACGCCTTTAACGATCTGACCGACAATCACGCCGACTTTTACCCTGAACCGCTGCGTGAACGTATCGACGCCGTGAACGAATGGGTGTACGCCCAGATCAACAATGGCGTGTATCGCTGTGGCTTCGCCACCACTCAGGAAGCCTACGACGAAGCATTCAGAGGGCTCTTCGCCGCGCTCGATAGAGTGGAGGAGATTCTGGCGCGCCAGCCTTTCCTGGCGGGAGAGTTTCTGACAGAGGCGGACTGGCGTTTATTCACCACCCTGATCCGTTTCGACACAGTTTACTACGGCCATTTCAAATGCAATCTGCGGCGGATCGCCGACTTTCCCAACCTCAGCCAGTACATGCGTCAACTGTACCAGCATGAGCAAGTGGCGGAGACCGTCAATCTGGAGCATATCAAGCGCCATTACTATTTCAGTCACGCCACTATCAATCCTACTCGCATCGTGCCTCTGGGGCCGGAGTGCGTGCTGGGCGGGCCTCATAATCGCGGAGAAGTGCGGGTAATGGCGTGAGTCCTCAGGTGGCTGGATACGCCGACAGGGTCTAGGCTATTAGCGGTTACCTGAAATATTACGGAGCGGCGCATGAGTCCACGGCGTCGCCTGGAGGGCGAAATGGCGCTATGTTAGGCGGCAAGGAGAGAAGGTGGTTATTCGCGTTCCTGTGGCTGGCGTTTGCAATGTCGATGCAGATCAACCCAGCGCAGGCGCAGGAACTCAAAGTCGCGCTGATGGTGTTCAGCGGCGATCAGCGGGCGGCGTTCAATGAATTGTCCCGTCAGTTCGAAAAGGAAAATCCCGACATCAATGTACGCTGGCTGGCTTACGACGAGGACGCTTATAAAGGCGGCATTGAGCGCTGGCTGAGCAAGAACGAGCCCGCAGATGTGCTGTATTGGCAGGCGGGAGAACGGTTGCTGCAGTATGTGCGTCAAGGGTTTGTGGAGCCCATCGACGATCTGTGGCGGGCGCAGAACTTTGACGCGGATTACACCGACGCGATCAAAGACACCGTGTCCTGGCGCGGGCGTGTGTATGCGGTTCCCTATTCTTACTATCAATGGGGACTTTATTACCGCCAGTCCCTGTTTCGCCGTCTGGGTTTGCAACCGCCGCAAGACTGGGACGGCTTGCTGAAAATGTGCGGCGACATGCGCAAAGCCGGCGTCGCTCCCTTCACCATCGGCACCCATTATCACTGGACCGCCGCCGCCTGGTTCGACTATCTCAACTTGCGCATCAACGGCCTGGCCTTTCACCGGGAGCTGACCAGCGGTCTCGCCTCCTACATGGACCCGCGCGTGCGCGATGTCTTCGAACATTGGAAAACCCTGTTGGACAAAGACTGTTTTATCGACCACAAGCTGCATCGGGAGTGGGATTGGAAACAGTCGCTGCCTTTGCTTTATCGCGGACACGCGGGCATGTTGTTGATGGGTAATTTTTTCAGCAGCACGTTGCCGGAAGATCTGGCGGCGGACTTTCGCTTTGCGCCTTTCCCGATGATTAATCCCGACCTTCCACGTTACGAAGAGGCGCCGACGGATGTTTTTCTATTGCCTGTTAATTCCGTCAATAAAGAACCAGCGAAGAAGTTTCTGGCCTTTATCGGCAGGGCGGACGTGCAGGCGGCCCTGAATAATAAGGTCGGTAAAATCTCCACTAATCTGCGCGCTGCTCATGGCGACGATTACTTTATCCGCGTGGGGGCGGAATTACTGCAATCCGCTGCGGGCATCTCGCAGTTTTTTGATCGCGACTCTCCTAAAGCGATGGCGGATGAAGCGGTAAGAATTTTCACCGAATTTATGGTGGTGCGGGATATTGAGCGCACTCAGGCGGCGTTGGAGCGAGCGCGGCGGAAACACTACTAGCGTCTGTCGCCGACATGCCGTCGGGCGCTAGCAAATGCGCGGCAGCGGGTCGCCGCTGCGCCAGTCCACCACTCTTTCTCCACCGAACCCCGTACGCAAGCGCACCAGGCGGCGCTCGTCCTCAATGACTTCGCCGATGATGGCGGCGTCGCAGCCTTTCGGGTGTGACTGCATTACCTGGAGCAGGGCGTCCGCCCGTTCCGGCGCACAGAAAGCGACTAATTTGCCTTCGTTGGCCACGTATAAAGGATCAAGCCCCAGGAACTCACAGGCGGCGCGCACTTCCTGTCGAACGGGAATGGCTTTCTCATGTAAACGCATGCCCACATTCGCCTGCTGCGATATTTCGTTGAGGGTCGCCGCCAGGCCGCCGCGGGTGGGATCGCGCATGCAATGTATATCCGGCGCAACGGCGACCATCGCCGCCACCAGATCTTGCAGGCTTTGGCTGTCGGAGCGCAGATTGGCTTCAAAGGTCAGATTTTCCCGTTGCGACAGGATCGTGACGCCATGATCGCCAAGGAAACCGTTAACCAGAATTTTGTCCCCCGCCGCCACCCGCGCCGCGCTGCAATGAACCTCATCCGGCAGGCGGCCGACGCCGGTGGTGGTGATGAAGACGCCGTCGCCTTTGCCCCGCTCCACCACTTTGGTGTCGCCAGTCACAATGGCTACGCCTGCTTCCTGTGCGGCGGCGGCCATAGATAAAACGATGCGGCGCAGATCGCGCAGAGGAAAACCTTCTTCCAGAATGAAGGCGGCGGACAGATACAGTGGCGTCGCGCCGGACATGCAAACGTCGTTCACCGTACCGTGCACCGCCAGGGCGCCGATATCGCCGCCGGGGAAGAACAAAGGGGAGATTACGTGGCTGTCGGTGGTCATGACCATGCGTCCCGGAGCGGCCTGGAAACAGGCCTGATCATCGCCGGCGCGCAGCAACGGATTATCGAAGGCCTGCAGGAACAGATCCTCAATCAGACGGCGCATCGCGCGTCCGCCGCCGCCGTGGATCATTTCCACGCAGCCGTGGGAGAAATCGTTGTCCAGACTCATCAGCGGGTATGTCCGTAGCTGAAATGGGCGGCGCAAGCGCCTTCGGAAGACACCATGCAGGCGCCGATGGGATTGTCGGGGGTGCACAGGGTGGCGAACAGTTTGCAGTCCGTCGGCGATTTGGCGCCGCGCAGCACCGCAGGACACTCGCAGGCTCTGTTTTCCCTGGCGTCGCTGGGGCTCAGCTCGAATCGCGCTTCAGCGTCGAAATCCGCGAATTCCGGCCTGATCTCCAGGGCGCTGTGCGGCATCCAGCCCAGGCCGCGCCATTCGAAACGGTCGCGCAGGGTCATGGTTTGCGCCACCATGGATTGGGCCTTGGCGTTGCCGCAAGCGGTGACTGCTCTTGAATACTGGTTTTCTACTTCATAGCGATTTTCGTTGCACTGGCGCACCAGCAGAAGGATCGCATGAAGGACGTCGAGCGGCTCGAAGCCGGCGATGACAATCGGCGTGTGATAGCGTTGGGCCAGGGATTCATAAGCGCCACCGCCGGTGATCACGCTGACGTGGCCGGGGCCGACCAGCCCTTCAATGATACGCTCGCCAGCCTGTTGCGCGGGCTCCAGGATGCCGGTGATCGCCGGAGGCGTCAGCACATGGTTGCAGAAAACGGAAAAATTCTTCAGCGCCAGTTGGCGCGCTTTCAGCAGCACTGCGGCGGTGGGCGGCGTCGTGGTTTCAAAACCGATAGCGAAAAACACCACCTGGCGTTGCGGATTTTCCTGGGCGATGCGCAAGGCGTCCGCCGGGGAGTACAACATACGCACGTCGGCGCCTTGGGCTTTCGCTTTCAACAGGCTGGTGCGATGGGCGCCGGGAACCCGCAGCATGTCTCCGTAACTGCACAGAATGACCTGATGTCGCACCGCCAGCTCGATGGCGGCGTCGATGCGCGCCATAGGAAGCACGCAAACCGGACAGCCGGGTCCGTGAATCATGTTCACATTGGCGGGCAGCAGGTCCGGTATGCCATAGCGGAACAGCGTGTGGGTGTGGCCGCCGCAGAATTCCATGAAGCGATAGCGTCTTCCCGGATCGGCTTCAGCGTGAATGCGGCGCGCCACTTCGGCGGCGTAATCGCCGTTACGGAATTCGTCGATATATTTCATCGGTCGCCGTCCTCGCTGGACTCCAGACTTGCGCCCAGCTCCTCTTGCAGCGCCTGCATCTCGTCAAAAAGCGCCAGGGTGCGTAATGCTTCGTCCTCGTCGATTTTACTGAGCGCGTAACCCACGTGAAGGATGACGTAATCGCCGACACGTACGTCGTCCACCAGCGCCAGGGAGATGCGTTTTTTCAGGCCGCCGATGTCCACCAGGGCTTCGTCGTCGTCCAGCAGGCTTTCTACCTGCACCGGTATAGCTAGACACATGGGGTGGGGTCCGTTTCTGTCTGAACAATGGAGTGGGTTTTGGGCGCATGTGCGTTGAGGTAAGCATACCAGACCTGCCCCAGACTGATCCCGCTGTCGTTGGGCGGTAGTTGGCGGGGGATGTGAACCTGCATGCCTCGTGTGCGTAATTCGGCCATGAGCGATTCACGCAGGATGCGATTAAGGAAACAGCCGCCGCCCAGCACAATGGTATTTACGCCCGTCTTGGCGCGAGCGTTGTCCACCCAGGCCAGCAGTCCGCGCACCAGGACGTCGTGGAACAGACGCGCGCCGGCGTGCGGGGCGCAGTCAATCAAAGCCTCCAGCAGAGGATAAAGATCCAAAGCGCCTTGAGAAGTAATCTCAAACAAGGGCGGCGCCTCTGGCGTTGGCGCTGTCTGTCGGCATAAGGCTTCCAGTGCGATCGCCGCATGGGCTTCGTAGTCGATGTGGCGACGCACGCCGAGGATCGCCGCTGCGGCGTCGAAGTACCGTCCGGCGCTGCTGGTGAGGGGACAGTTGAGTTTCTTCGCCAGCATCTGACGCAGGATCGCGTAACCAGGGTGCGCGCCGAACAGGCGCTCTGCGTCCTGCTCACGTCCCCGTGACAGTAAGACGGCGGCGCCAAGACGCCAGGGCTCGTGCACGGCGCTGTCGCCGCCGGGAAGCGGCAGCGGGCGCAGGCCGCCAAGTCGCCGATAATCCGCGCCTTCCACCAGCAATAATTCACCGCCCCAGAGTCCGCCATCGTCGCCCAGGCCCAATCCGTCCAGGGCCAGTCCCAGCACGGGCCCCCGCAGCCCCGCCTCCGCCATCGTCGCGAGGCAATGGGCGTGGTGATGCTGCACCTGCAACAGCGGAGCGCCCATTTGTTCGCTTAACCGACGGGCGGCCTGAGTGCTATAGAAATCGGGATGCAGATCGCAGGCGATTGCGTCGGGTTGAATGGCCAGGGTCTCCAGTAGGCGCTCCACGGTGATGTCGAGATCACGGCAGGCGGCGGCGCGATCCAGGTCGCCAATATAAGGTGAAACGTAAGCGCGATCCCCCTGGCTGACGCAAAGGGTATTCTTCAGAAATCCGCCGAAGGCCAGTACTGAAGGCCCTTCCTGGGCCAGCTCAATGACATGGGGCGCCAGTCCGCGACCGCGTCTGACATAGACAACGGGCTGGGAGTTCTGCAGGACGGAATCGTCGCTGCGCGCAAGGATCTCTCTGTTGTGCAGTAGAAAACCGTCAGCGACCCCCTGCAAGTCCCGCAGGCATTGCGCGTTGTCGATGATCAGCGGCTCGCCGCTGAGATTGGCGCTGGTGACCACCAAAGCCAGAGGGTGCGCCTGCTCCAGCCAGCATGCGTCCGCAGGGCGGTTAAGGGCCTCATGAAACAGCAGATAGTGCGCTGGCGCATAAGGGTACATGATCCCCACCTCCGCGCACTGCGGCGCGAGACCAAGTAAACGGCTGTCGCAATCAGGGCCTTTGGGCGTCAGCGCGATAGGCGCGTCGGGGCCCTGTAAAAGGTGTTCCGTATGGTCATTCATGTCAGCCAGGCCCGCTAACGAAGCGCGATTCAGGACCATTACCGCAAACGGCTTATGAGGCCGCTGCTTGCGTTGGCGTAAGGTCGCCATCGCCTGGACGCAACTTGCGTCGCACACCAGATGGATTCCGCCTACGCCTTTGACAGCGATGATCTGTCCCTGACGCAGGCAGCGCCAGGCTTCGGCGATGGGGTCGACATTTTGGCGAAGCGCCCCGTTGGCGTCATGCCACTGCAACGTCGGGCCGCAGGCGGCGCAGCTGCTGGTTTGCGCATGATAGCGGCGGTGCGTTGGATCGCCATACTCCTGCAGGCAATCCGGGCATTGCTGGAAAGCGCGCATGCTGGTGCGGTCGCGATCAAACGGCGGTTGGCGCATCAGGCTATAACGAGGCCCGCATTCCGCGCAGGTCATGAACGCATAACGGTAGCGACGGTTCTTGGTATCAAATAATTCAGCAAGGCATTGGGCGCACAAACGCAGGTCAGTGGGAGGCGCGCCATGCATACCGCCGGGAAGGGAGGCGACGATGGCGAAGCCATGCTGATGGGGAATGATTGGCGCTGGCTGGGCATGGAGGGTGCGCACCTGCGCCTGTGTGGGTTGGTGCGCCAACAGTTGCGTTTTATAGGCCTGTATCTGGCTGGGCGATCCCTGAATATCGATCAGCAGATCGCCGCCCTGATTCCACACTTTACCGACGACGCCAAGCGTGGTGGCGAGACGATGCGCGTGAGGGCGAAATCCAACGCCCTGCACCACGCCGCTGAGGGTCAGGATTTCCCGGGCAGACGCTGTTGCAGCCATTGTCGCCACTGCTCCATTCCGGCGCCGGTTTTAGCGGACAGAAGAATGATCTCGATCTCGGGATTGACTCGTCGCGCATACTCCTGCGCCTTTTCCACATCGAAGTCGACATAGGGCGCCAGATCGATTTTGTTGATCAGCATGAGCTGGGAGGCGTGGAAAATATCCGGGTATTTGAGCGGTTTGTCTTCTCCCTCGGTGACGGACAAAATCGCCACCTTGGCGGCCTCTCCCAAATCGAAACCGGCGGGACAGACCAGGTTGCCGACGTTCTCGATAAACAGCAGCTCCAGATCCTGCAACGGCAGTCGCTCCAGGGCGTGGCCCACCATATGCGCGTCCAGGTGACAGCCTTTGCCGGTATTGATCTGTACGGCTTCAACGCCGGTGGCGCGGATGCGTTCGGCGTCGAACTCCGTCTGTTGATCGCCTTCGATGACGGCGATATGAAGCCGGTCTTCAAGCTCGGCGATGGTGCGGGTCAGCAGAGTCGTTTTGCCGGCGCCGGGGCTGGACACCAGATTGAGCGCCAGGATCTGGTGGGCGCCCAGGCTGTCGCGATTGGCCATGGCGAACTGGTTGTTTTTGTTCATGACGTCCTGCTCGATCAGCACCATGCGTGTCTGACTTACTCCGGGCGCATGGCTGTGGGCCGGCGCCAGAGGACGTCCGTTGAGGCTGGTGTGTTCATCGCCGCATCCGCAAACGCCGCACATGTTGGTCTCCCTCTCGATAGCCCTTTACTGGGCGGTTGGCGTCATATTGTACCCTCTGTCGAGGCGTTTGGGGCGCGCATCTGGCCGCATCTTGCCACAGGTCAAACGCCTCGCCATGACGGCCGGGTTCAGAGGCCGGAGAAAATATCCGCTTGCGGATGGAACAGGGACTGAAAGAGCGGTTTGGAGAAGTAATACCCCTGCTGCAGATAAATGCCCAGATCCAGCAGCGCTTTGGCTTCATCCAGCGTCTCCACGCCTTCGGCAATGACGGTGATGTCCAGCTCCCGGCACACTTCCGTGATGGCTTTGATAATGGCCTGGCGCGTCTTGTGATGATGCAACTCGCGCACCAGTTGCATATCCAGTTTGATGATGTCGGTTTCTAATTCCGCCAGCAGATTCAAGCCGGAATAGCCGGCGCCGAAATCGTCGATGGCGACCAGAAATCCCTGTTTTTTGTATTCGTCGACAATGTCGCTGACATGGGGCAAATCCTTGATCTGTTCGCCTTCGGTGAATTCGAAAATGATGTGCGACGTAGGGATGTTGTGGAGGCGGGCGCACTCCAGGGTGGTGCGGATGCAGAGCTCGGCGCGATACACCGCGTTGGGCATGAAATTGATGCTGACCCGTGTATTCAGATTCAGCCTGGCGCTCAACTCGATGGCTTTCACCCGGCAGGCCTGATCGAAGCGGTAGCGGTTGTGGTAGTCGATCCGTCCCAGTATCGCGCCGGCGCTTTCATTATTGACGCCTCGCACCAGGGCTTCGTGGGCGTACACGTTACGCTCATGCAGATTGACGATGGGCTGGAACGCCATGGAGAAATCGAAGCTTAAACCTGCCCCATGCACGCACTCCGAACAGCTCAATGGTTTGAAATTCTGCTGCGCCTTCATCTCCCGAACGCCTCCCTTGGTGTTGGTCGCGACCTGTTGTCAGTTTATTAACATGGCAATGATATTGGCATGTTAATCACCAGGCGCATGGACGCGCCTGCGCGGCGACAAGCCGCGGGAGACAGGGCCTGACATGTGCAGGCCCTGTCGTTGCAGACAAATAGAAGGAAGCTATTTGTCTGCCTGATTAATAGTATAGACGAGGGGTTTTTCAGGCTTGATTCCAGTTTCCCGCGCGCAGGGCGGCGGCGCGGGCGAACTGATCGTCGAAGCGACGGGGAAAGGGCAGGAAACGATGTTTATGCCGATAGGGCTGCAATTGACGCACGATGTTGAAGCCGCATGCGCTGAAGATGCGTTGCGCTTTGGCGAACCAAGGGGTGGCGGGATACACGCAGCGATGCTCGACCTCGGCGGGCAGGGCATCCGGACGCTGCGGCGACAGCAATATCAGCTTTGGAGACACTTTTTCCAGGGCGGCGCTGTCCTGAGCCAGTGCTATCAGCTCCAGAATTTCCTCCGTCGAGCCGGCGTGCACAATCAGCCACAGAGGCGGCTCCGATGAGGCGGTTTGTACTGAATGCGGCGCAGGATCGAGAGGCGGATCGTTCAGGCGCAGAGAATCGATGCTGTCGCAGCAGGCGCTTAACGCCGCCATATGATCGTCGCGGAGCGGCTCCAGACGGAAGCCCTGCCGATAACCGGGCAAGGCTCCATGCAGCAGCGCGCTGTAGCGATCCCAATGCAGCAGTCGGGCGCAATGGATCAGCTCCGCGTCAGGAGGAAACGGGAAGTCGCACAACTCTCCAAGCAGGCCCCCAGGAAAGGCGTCAATGATGATTCGGCGGTAGGTTTTTTGCGCCAGCGCAGCGGACAGCCAACGGCGAACCTCTGTGGGATCTCTGCTGATTTCCCGAGGCGCCCGCAGCGGGTGGAATTGTGAGGATAAAGGCGGCTCCGTCTGGTTCCAGGAGGAGCTCATCGCGAGCGTGACGGGCTCATCGAAGCCAAGAGTATGAATCAGCGCCTGGGCGCGGGTGATATGACCCAGACCGCCCCCCAGCGCGTAGAGGAAGATCATGGCTACTGCCGCATCAGGATCTCCGCCATCAGTATGTAGCGATACTCCGGCAGGATGCGTTCGTCCAGCAGCAGGCCGTAGGCGGATGACAGGCGGAAGTCATTGATGCGGTAACGCTCGTCCTTGTCCGCATCTTTGACTTTGATCTCTTTCTTGTCCGGACTCAGTTGCGCCTGGCCGATAAAAATCTCCGTCTCCCCTGACACGCGATACACCTTGAGCTTGTCTCCCTTCGCCTTGATCTTTACCGGGCGCTTTTCGTCGCCGTTGACGACGATTTTCAGTTTTTCGATATCCCCTTTGACTTTGATCTCGCCATTTAGGCCGTCCGCCCGCAGCTTGAAGTCGTCGCCTTTGCTTTTGACTTCCGCCACCAGCGCGCCGTTCGGGCCGTAATATTTACGTTTGTCGTCCTTCAGTCGGGAACTGAGGCGAGTCATGACGCCGTGATCCCGATAGCGGATGGAGAGGTCGTCATAGGACAGTGTGAACTCCACCACCAGATCGCCGCGGTCGTCTTCCACCGTGAGCGCCTGAGCGGCTGCTTGATGAGTCCAGAGTGCGGTCAGCAACACCAGCCATAGCATGCGCCAGGGTTGGAAAAGCGAATGAGACATTTGGATATTCCTCAAAGACTGTGCAGATGACTGACTTTCTGCTCCAGGGCGATGACCTCGCGGAACAGGGTTTCATAACGGCCGATTTCCGCATCCAGATTCAGACGTTGCGCGGCCAGCTCGCGGCAGGCGTCGGCCATCTCCTTCCGCTGCGCCGGCGCAGCGGCGAAGGCGCGTTTAATCGCAGCGACGCAGGCGTCGGTCTGGCCGGGTTCAAACAGGAAGCCATGCTGGTTGTCCTCCAGCACATCCGCCATGCCGCCGGCGCGGGACGCCAGCAGGGGAACCCCAAGGGCGGCCGCCTCCAGCATGACGTTGGGCATACCGTCGTAATAGGACGGGATGCATACGTAATCGCAGGCGAGATAGTAAGGCAGCAATGTGTAGCGGTCTGCGAAGGGAACGTGGCTGTAATCCAGCTCTGGCGCGTTTTCGAGTTGCTCTTGCAGCATCGGCTCCATATCGCCTACCACCAACAGATGCGCCTTGTTCGCCAGACCTGAACGCAACAGCGCATCAATGAAGTAGTCGCCGCCTTTTTTACGTTTGATGTGACCGAACATGCCCAAGGTCAAACGCGGCTCTGCGCCGATACGCTCCTGACGCAACGCCTGAGCTTGTTCGTAGTCGGATTGAATCGGGCTCCAGGAGCCGAGATCAATCCCGTTGGCGACCCATTCCACCGCGGCGCCCGGCCATAGATGCTGAATCTTGGCGACTTTATCGCGGCTGACCGCGGCCACCCGGACGCAGGCGCGAATGGCTTTGTCCAGCACGGCGGAGCGTTTGGGGTCGAACACGGCGGCGTCAAAGTCGTTGCCGCGAATCAGCACCGACAGCGGTTTCTGTAGCCAGGCGGCGTAGACCGGCCCAGCCAGCATCGGCACATAGCCGCCGAAGGCGACCACGCCGTCGTAACGGTCCGCACCCAGATGAGGCAGGGCGCACCAAAGCCGGTTCAGGGTATGGCTGACGTCCGCTTCCAACGGGCAGCGGATGTTGACCCCGCCCAGCTTACGCTGCGCATCCAGGTCGCGCCATTTGCCGCTGAAATGAACCAGATCGATGCGCCAGCCGCGGCGGCGCAATTCCGACACGATGCGGTCGCAGCTTTGCGCCATGCCGCCCTGTTGCGGGAAGTGGTTCTGGGTCAGCCAGAGTAAGGTTCCAGTCATAGGCGCGCCTTTAGCTGTCGAACAGGTCGGCGGAATCATCGTCGCCGCCCAGGTCGTCCTGCATGTCCAGCATATCGGCTCCGACGAAGGCGGCGGCTTCGTCCGCGCCGAATCCGTGGTCTTCCGTCAGCATGTCGGCGTCGCCGGTTTCGGTGTAGTAGTGCTGGCGGTAGTAGTAAAACCAGCGTGTGGAATTACCGCCGTCACCCATGTACATCTCATCATCGCCCGTATCGCTTTCGCCCTGCACGGCGCCGCATTCGGTGCACAGCATCTCGCCTTCAACGGGCATGGTGTGCAGGGCGCACATCGGGCGCTCGCAAATCGAACATTGCAGAGCTGCGAGCGCTTCACAGGGGCGCAGTACGAAAAATCCAGCTTTTACTTCACATTTTGCCATTGCATCACCCTACCGGTCTTAAGCTTTTATAAATCATGGACACGCCGATCAGTAGCTCTTTGAGAGCCATTTTCTGGCCAGGGCTGGAGCCTCCCGGCGCTTGGCGGCGACATCTGAGCACGCTTCTGCGTTCTCCTTCTTTCTTGACCTGCGGCGCTGTGGCGCCGGAGCTGACCTGCGCCTGATAGCGGTCGTTTTTGTAGCTCAGGCTGATGTCCATACGCGTTTTAATCTTGTACTTGGTTTTTGTTTTGGTCTTGCCGCGGCGGTTGCGCTTGCGAATTTTACGGCGTCGGACCACGTCCAGCACTTCCCATGTCAATATGCTGTTATCGGCGAGGCCTAGACTTCCCCGGAACCATGGATCGCGAAAGATGGACTGTTCTATGCGGGGGCCTCCGCCCAGAGTGCGGTGATCCGTGCGTTTGGAGACCAGCTCGGGGCCAACCAGGTCAACGTTCAGGGTAAGACGGGCATTCGCTTCTGTGTCCTGACGTAATATCGTCAACAGAGGAAGCACCGAGTCGCGCAGCCGGTTGGGAACGTCTTTACTTTGAAGAGCGAAGAATATGATCAGGTTTATGATGAATATTACCGCGAACCCTGCGGCGGCAGGTGGGAATTCCACGACCAGGGAGAGTATAAATCCCACAATCCAGAGCGCCATTGCGATTGCAACTCGTTTCCTTAACTTATCGCCGCCTTTATCGCGCGCGGCGATAAAACGGAGACACTCAAGCCACTCATCGATGCTTCGTTCCCCGGTAAGCTTTTTCGTGCGTCTGACTTCACGAAAGTACTTCTCCAGCTCTGGGGTGGACGTCAGCGCCCTTTGTTGCTTAGTTTTAGCCATCTACTTCCCCGATATCAGTTCTACATGAATATGTTTCAGCGCTGCATTGGCGTGGGACCACAACAGGCCCTCCGCAATGCTGCGCTGCGCCGCTGCGCCCATCTGCGCCACGGCGTCTGGATAGTCCAGCAGCACCCGCAAGCCGCGGGCCAGCTCCGCCGGGCGTTCCGGCGCCACCAGGTAGCCATTTTCGCGGTGAGTCACCAGCTCCCGCACTACGGGCAGGTCGGAGGCGATCACCGGCACTCCCGCCCCCATGGACTCCAGAATTTTCAGCGGACAACACCCCTGGTCGATGTTGCGGGCGCACTCCGTGAGCGGCGCCACGCTGACGTAGGCGTTGCTGACCCAGGGCGCCAGTTCTTCTTTGTTCAGGCGGTGCAGCCAGGTGATGCGCTCCGCCACGTCCAGCTTCTCCGCCAGTTTTTGATAACCTTTGGCGCGCCGGGACTTTACTGAACAACAGATCACCAGATGCAGGTCTGGAATATCCTGTAGGCGTTGCAACGCCCGTAACAGAACATCCAATCCCTGCCACGCCTGCACGGCCCCAAAATATAAAATATAGCGCTTTGGCGCGCCTTCGGGGCGCGCATGGCCATAGTTAAGTTCCGTTCCGTTCGGAATCACGCTGACGCGTTTGGGCTCTACGCCCCGTCGCGCCAAGTTGTCGCGGATAACGCCGGAAGGGACTACGATGCGATCCGCACGGGCCAGGCACTCGTCCTCCAGGGCGCGGATTTTCGCCAGAGTGGCGGTTCCGACATGAGGATAGGCCATGGGCAATTCCACCGAGGGCAGGCCATTGACCTCGTAAATGGTGCGGTAGCGTCCGGCGGCGCGGCGCACCAGTGGCAGGCCGCCCCAGGGGTCGCGGAACTGCGCGATTTGCAGACTCTCCTGCAGACCGCCTTCCAGCACTGCTTGCAACTCGGCGCTGTAAGCCAGCGCGCGATGCAGATAGTTGTCCAACAAACGCCCAAAGCGCAGGATTTCCACCGCGCCTTCCCGTTGAAAGCGAGGTAGGCGCTCATTTCCCAGCACATAGAGAAGTCCCCCGCCTGCGGCGTCAAACAAGGTTTGCGCTGCCTGTTGAATATGCGTGGCGGCGCCTTTGGCGGAAGGATAAACATCGAAAGCGGAGTACAGTGCGGGATGAGATTGCAGAGGTAGATTCACGTTATTGCGCTTATTCCATGAGGCGGTTGCTGAGCGAATATTTTTGAGGTTTGCTGACGTTTTTTCACGCCCGCGCATGAGAGCGTTAGCGGATACTAGCAGAAACCTGCGTCGCGTCTCCACTCCGGGCATATAGAGCAATAACCTCTGCCCCTGATACGTTTTTTCACAAGAGATATTTGTTTTTCCAGTAAATTCGGCTTTAAGAAACCAAATCCCTGTCTAGACTTAGAGAAAACGCTCATATCTTTTTCCGGGGTTGTGAACATGCACTTCAGACGTTTCAAAATCGGTCATCGCACCGCCGCCGGGTTTGTGGTCGCTCTCGCCTTTATTCTAGGACTTGGCCTGTTTTCATTGAAGCAGATGTCGGCGATCGCGCAATCTTCCGCTGAAATTGCAGAGGACTGGTTGCCGCGCCAACGCGTTTTGGGCGAGATTCAGTCCTCCCTCAACTTTTTCCGCACTCAGGAATTACTGCATGTGATGGCGGAGTTCAATCAGGAAATTATCGACGCCGATGAACGCATGAAAGCGGCGCAGGATAAGCTGGAAGGGTTGATGGCGGACTACAAAAAAATGTTGGAGTCCGAACAGGAGAAAAACCTGTTTGAAACCCTCACCGCCTCCTGGAAAAGCTATCTGGAAACCCACGACGAAATGATTGGTTTATCCCGGGTGAAATTCAAGGAAGAGGCCCGCGAGATGATGACCGGGCCCAGCAATGAAAGACTGGAGCAGCTACGCAAGGTCTATGTGGACCTGTCTGATTTTGTGGCGTCTGGCGCCGACTCCGCCAAAGGGCGCGCCAGCGAGCTATATTCCGCAACTGAGGAACTGATGATTATCGCCATCGCGCTGGCGGCGGTGGTTACTTTCACCTTCGCGCTGGTGCTGACCCGCAGTATCAATAAGCCGCTGAAATCTGTACTGTCCGCCGCGCGCCGCATCGCCCGCAACGACCTTACCCAGACGATTGAGGTGGAGGGGCAGGATGAGATTTCTGATCTGCAGATAGCGTTGGCGGAAATGCAGGATCGTTTACGTAAAACATTGCAGAAAGTCACTTCCGCCGCCTCTCAGGTGGCCTCGGCGTCAGAGAATTTGAACGCGCTGACGGAAGACGCCACCAACGCCTTGAATATGCAAAACAGCGAGATTCAGATGGCCGCCACCGCCGTCACGGAAATGTCCACGGCGGTGGACGATGTGGCCAAGCACGCCAACGATGCGTCGGAAGCCTCGCAAGCGGCGGAATCGGCCTCCACCAGCGGCCGCAAGCAGGTGGGCGAAACCAAGCAGTCTCTGGAAGAATTGACTAACTCCGTCACCAGCACGGGAGAAGAGATTCAGGCGCTGGCCACCCAGGTGGGAGAAATCAGCCGCGTGCTTGACGTGATTGGCTCCATCGCCGACCAGACCAACCTGCTGGCGCTTAACGCCGCCATTGAAGCGGCGCGGGCGGGAGAGCAGGGACGGGGGTTCTCTGTGGTGGCGGACGAAGTGCGCGCACTGGCCCATCGCACGCAGGAATCCACCCGGGAAATCACCCAGATGATCGACAATATTCAAAGCGTCACCCGCAATGCGGTGAACTCCATGACCGCCAGTAACGAGCACACGCATAAAACCTTGTCGTTGGCGGAAGCGGCGGATGGCGCACTGGAGGAAATCATGCGCATGGTGGGACGCATTAATGAGATGAACCTGAGCATCGCCAGCGCGTCGGAAGAACAGGCCCATGTGGCCCGGGAAGTGGATCGTAATCTGGTGAATATCCGCGATGTGGCGGATCACACCGCGGAGGGCGCGCAGAAAACGTCAGCGGCGAGTCATGAGCTGGCGGATCTTGCGCATGATCTCAACGGCATCGTCGCCGGCTTTAAGCTGTAGTCATCGTCGTTTGCCATAGCCGCCACACAGGCGCATCCATGCGCCTGATTATCAATGTGCCAATACCATGTTATTAATGACAGACGTCTCCTGACACCGTTGGCGTTTGCGCTGTGGCGGAGCCTTTTTGACCTACCATGCCAAACTCCACATAAGCGCCGGGCTGGATGGTTTTATTCCAATCCAGAGGGCTCGCCTTATAGGGATTTAGTCCAGAGAAATTGGCGTTCCACTGATTGTTGATCTGGGTTCCGTCGCTGTATTGCCAACTGACTTCCCATCCTTCAACCGGCGATGATCCCTGATTATGAATGCGGATCAGCGCGACGAAACCGCTGTTCCATTCGTTCTGTACAATGTATTCGCAAGCCCCTTGCGAGTTCCCGTCGTCGAGCGTCGCCTGTTGCGTCAGACTGGCTTCGCCGCCACGGCCATCGCTCACTTTGAGCATGACGCTATACACGCCGGGCGCAGCATACTCATGACTGGCGGTTTTACCTGAACCCACGGCGCCGTCGCCAAAGTCCCATTGATAGTTAAGCGCGTCGCCATCCGGATCGCTGGAGGCGCTGGCGTCGAGGTTCAGCGTCAGATTGGAGGCGTTGATTGAAAACGCCGCTACGGGATCATGATTGGGATCTGGGTCAGGACCATCGCCTCCTTCCGCCAGATCATTGACGAAGGCCAGGGTCCACACCAGGGCGCCATTCCAGTTGATGGTGATCTCATTGGTGGACCAGGAGCCGATGTCGTCGATGAAACAGGTCTGCGGTTTGCTTTCGCAGCCGGATAACGCGGCTTTCGCCACATCATCCTCTAATCCGGGGTTAGGTCCGCCCGCCAGCGCGCCGGGGGGCGCCCAGGGATAGCTGCTATTGAGAACGCCGGCCCAAAAACGATGATGAGGCTGTTTGACGGCATGGACGCCATGTCCGGTGACATAAGACAGGGACAAGGCGTTGCGACCGAACAGGTAATCCACGGATTTCAGCGTGGCGTCTGCGTATTTGTCTTCGCCGGTGAAATCATAAGCCAGTGCGGTGATGGCCAGTTTGTTGGCCAGGACGTTATTAGAGCCCCAGTAATACTCCTCATTCCCCAATGGCGGCAGATAGCCTTGCGAGTCAATGACTGTGACCAGTTTGTCCGCCAACGACACCAGCGTTCCCCGGGCCTGCTCGCGCAAGGTCGCGCTGTGATCGGCGGGAACCATGGCCAGGGACATCAGGGCGGGAATGCGGGTTTGCGGCCAGGCCCAGTCAGGCGTCAGATCCTCATCCCATTGAATATCATTCTTATAGCTGGCGTCGCCGGTGGTGACGAACAGCTCCGCCGCCGCCCACACGAATTCATCGCTGACGTCCTGATCGCCGTATCCGCCGCCGCCATTGTTGAAATCGTCTTTGTAGATGACGTCAGGGTGCTGCTTGGCGGCTTGCCAGGCCCGTTGCGCCGCCGTCAGACAGCGAGCTGCGAAATCAGGATCGATGTCTTTCCATATTCGCGCACTTTGCGCCGCCGTTGCGGCCAGATTCAGGGTGGCGGCGGTGGAGGGAGGAACCAGATAGCGCTGACGCGGGTCTTCATGGGGCGCCAGCGGCAGACCGGTCCAGTTTTCATCATGCATTTTGTGATGAACCATGCCGGCCAGGGCTTCGCCTTCCGGAACCTGCATCGCCAGCAGGAACTCCATCTGCCAGCGGGCTTCGTCCAGCAGGTCGGGGACGCCGTTGCCGCTTTCGGGAATATTCAGGGTTCCGTCTGCGAAAGCCTCTTTATGCTTACCGAAATAGTGATTGCGTTCATAGGCGTTCAACAGCTTCCACACGGAAATGCCGCCGTTAACCACGTATTTGCCGTGATCGCCGGCGTCATACCAGCCCTTGGAAACATCCAGCGAGTAATTGCAGGTTCCCGGCCAGCAGGGGACGTTGTAATCGCCCAGGTTGGGCGCCACGCCGATGTGTCCCGCCGGGCGCGCCAGCCTGGCGTCTGGCGCATAGCTGCTGC
Source organism: Hahella sp. KA22 (assembly GCF_004135205.1). Lineage (NCBI taxonomy): Bacteria > Pseudomonadati > Pseudomonadota > Gammaproteobacteria > Oceanospirillales > Hahellaceae > Hahella > Hahella sp. KA22. The sequence goes on from NZ_CP035490.1 coordinate 665,245, forward strand.
GTCCGCCGCCGGTAAATTGAGTTTCGATCTCGATACCGCTGCGGTTGTGATAGTAGTAGCGGATGGCGTCGTACAAAGGGCCGGAAAAGACCTGCTCGTCAATGGCGAAGGGATAACTGCGGTCGCCGCCGACCTTCAGTTCATAGCCTTCTCCTTCAATATCCACACTGGAAAAATCGATCTGATGCAGGCGTTCGCCGGAAGCGGCGTCAGCGCCTTTGGGGGTGGTCATGCCGGAAGCCACCAGGGCGCCATTGCGCCATAATTCCCAGGTTTGCGCGGCGTCATTTGCGGTGGCGTACACGGCGACTTTGGGCGCTTCCGGCAGATAACCGCGCTGGTTGACGCGAGGATTGCCGTCGGCGGAATAAGCCTGGATCGGGGTCATGGCGGCGGCTAGCGCCAGACTCATGGAACTTAATAAAAACATTGGCGTGCGCATATCAGCGTCTCCTTTTCAGGTTTTTTGTTGGTCCTCAGGCGATCCTCCCTGATCGCCTGGTTTCAAGTTTGTGCAAGCGGACCGGATCACCGGCCCGGCGTTTTACGGGATTTATTCAATCGGCGGATAAGCGTTCTCCACCAGCATGCGGAACTGCTCGTGGAACCAGTGTCCCGCCGCGGGCGCACCCGCTTTGGCGCCGGTGGGATATCCGGATTTGCCGACGTAATCGGGGCTGCACATGGGGTCGAAACTCTTGCCTTCGTCATCCGGCGTGGTTTGTGATGGATCGCTGGCGCCGTCGGATTCGCCGGGGGGCTTGATCCAGACGAAGGCGTCCACGGGCGTGTCGGCGCCGAATGGCGCAGCGCGGGGACGCTCGCCCACCCCGGCGCCGTCAGCGTTGCACCAGTTGCCGCGATGGAAGCGACGATCCAGGCGGGCGGCGGTGACATAGTGGTCTACTGTGCCGGCGGAGGCGTCCGGTCCGGTGGGGCGCTCGTCTCCACCCCAACCGTTGCGGCTGGTGTCGATCAGCAGGCCGAGATCGCTGGGGAAGCCGGCGTTGACGAAGGCTTGGTGCAGGTTGTCGGCAAAGCCTTTTTCATCGAATTGAGGATTCCACTCATAAAACTTGGAAGAGCGAACTTCCTGCCCGTTGATGCGCAGGCTTGGATTGGGCAGATAGACTTCCTCTGTGGGCGTGTAATTGGCGACGTTGGAAACGAATCCGTCAATCACGCTCAGGTCGCCGCCGGAAGCGCCTTTGACCACTTGCGTAAAGAGCTGCACGGCGGGGCCGAAGTTGCTCTCCCAGCCCAGCCAGCCGGAATGGGCGATATCCAGATAGAGATAGACATTAGGCAGTTGCGACAGACGACTGATGGCGTATTGCACGCCGTCGACGTAAACGCCGTTTTGAGCCACTTTGGCGCACTCGGGAATATCGCGGTTGGTGACCAGATTCGGCAACGAGTCCGGCTCGATCACCGTGACGATGCGGATGTCGCGGAAACGAGGGTCGGACATGACGTTATAAATCACGTCAATGTAGTCGGACTTGTAGATCGCCAGGCCATTTTGATCTGAATGCAGCGTGCCGTTGGAGGCCAGTGCGGCGCAGTCCCGATCCGGCAGGTTGTACACCACAAAGGTGGCGGTAATGGGCTCATCGCCGTCTTTTTGCGCCAGCGCCGCTTCCAGGTGCTGCTCAAGACTCAGACGACCGCCGTTGACGTCGCCGCCGTAAATGGCGTCGATGCGATCCAGCCAGACTGCGGTGGGCGTGTCTTTCAATGTCGCCATTTTCGCCGCCAGAGAGGCGTCGACCTTGGCCATGGAAGCGTTCACCTGCTTCGCATAATCCGGGTTGATATAGGCCTTGGCGCCGGCGAAAGGATTGCTGACATGCGCATGATCATCGCCGGGATCTGTATCGTCTTCCTCCACGGTGACGCTTTTGCTGGCGCTATCGTTTTGTTCGCCGTCGCTGACAGTGAGCTGGATGCTGTAGGTTCCCGCTTCCGCATAGGTGTGGCTGGCGTTGACGCCAGAGGCGGTGGTTCCGTCGCCAAAATCCCAGATATAGGTGAGATTGTCGCCCGTCGACGCGGCGGCGTTAACGCTGACGGTTTTATCCACCACGCTGCTGGTGAAGCTGGCGGTGACCGGGTCCGCCGTATCCGGCTGTTTCACGCGAATGCTGCGGGAAGCCGTGACGGACGCTGCGCCGTCGCTGACAGTCAGAGTGACGTTGTATTCGCCGGGATCTGCGTAGCTGTGGAAAACCTCGACGCCCGTCGCGCTGGAGCCGTCGCCAAAGTCCCATTGATAACTGAGCGCATCGTTGTCCGGATCGCTGGAGGTGGAAGCATCGAAAACCACTGGCAGCGGCGCGTCGCCAACGCTGACGGAAGCGGTGAAGGCTGCGACAGGGGGATGGTTATCCGGCGCGCCGCCATCATCGCAAACGTCTCCTGTGACGACGGGAACCGGGGCGGTTGCAGCGCCTTTAGCGCCCTGCATGCCGAACTCAATGGTCTGGCCGGGGGCGATACGCCCGTTCCAGCTCATATTGGCGGCCCGATAGGGATTGGCGCCGGATAACTGGGCGCTCCAGGAGTTGCTTAGCAGCGAGCCGTCGTCATAACGCCAAGTGACGTCCCAGCCGTTGATTTCGCTGGCGCCGGTGTTGGTGATCTTGATCAGCGCCACGAAGCCGCTGTTCCATTCATTCTGCACCACATACTCGCACTTGGCGGCCTGTGCGAGGGGACTCTGCACGGCGGCGAATCCCAGGGAAAGAGCGGCGGCAAGGCCGTATCCCGATTTCATTGAAAGTTTCATTGGCGTTCCCTTTTTGGAGAATTAAGTCAGTCCGATATTCAAGCTTTTCGCTTTGTCGTTAGGGGCGCGGTGCGCCGGATAAGCGCCATAAGGCGCTATGGGCGGCGGCGATACCGCTGAACCTGCCGCCGTAAATGGAAGCCAGCAAAAATGCGCACGTTTCAGTTCGCTCCGCACTGGATGACGCGAGGTGCGCTGGCGGCGTCGCCTTTGGCGCCTTGCATGCCGAACTCCACGCTGGCCCCAGGAGGAACCTCCGCGTTCCAACTCATACTGGCGACGTGATAAGGGTTCTCGCCGGATAACTCGCCGTTCCACACGTTGACGATGCGGGTTGCATCCGCGTAGGCCCAGTCCACTTCCCATCCATGTAAGGGTGTTGTGCTTGTATTGGTGATGCGCATGGATGCAATAAAACCGGTCTCCCATTCATTAACGAGTCTGTAGTCGCAGCTGGCTGTAGCGTCGGTTGATGCTTCCACGCGGATGTCCACGCGCGCAGGAGTTGAACTCAGGCCGTCATCGTCAAAGGCGACGTAGGTGAAACTATCCTCGCCGACAAAACCGGGCGTGGGAGTGTAAGTCCAGGAGCGGTCAGCGCCGACGAGCACTCCGTGGCGGGGTTGGGCGTCAATTTGAAAGGCGGCGACAGTTCCGTCCGTATCGCTGCCGAAAAGCGTTATATCGAGAGGGTGTCCCTGTGTGACTTGCAGGGACTGAGGAAGCGTTTTGGGAGGCTGTGGCTCGGTTTCTCCAGCGGTGAAAACGCTGGCAGGTTTGGCGGTGGCGCGGATGCCGTAGGCGCTGTTGATGAGGAAATCTCCCCAGGGCGTCAGGCGGCTGGAGTCAAAATCATGGGTAATGTCCAGTGATTCCGTCCCGCCGCTGTTGCCCGACCAGGACCAGCCCAGGTAACCGATGCGATAGAAATCCGCCAGCTCCATGATGGCGCCTTCATCCACCTCTTCCCCTTGATGATCGGCGCCAAACTCTCCCACCACCAATGGCAACTTGTGAACCTTGACGAAGGTGGACAGGTAGTTGTCGATTTTGCTGCGCTCGGCGTACACCTGATACATGTGCACGCTGAACACCAGGTTTTGCTGCGGATCTGTGGCGAAGACCTCCGGCGCCTGCTGTAGCATGGTCTCCCGCCAGTCCTGACCCCAGGTGGGAGCGTCCACCATTAGCGTGTGGGTGAAACCGGCATCGCGCAAACGTTGGATCGCTTCCTGGTGAATCTGCGCCCAGGCGGTGGTGGGAACATTATTGCCCAGGGGCTCATTACCGATATTGATGATGACGTAATCTTCCTGGCCCATGAGCGTGTCTTGAATGCTCAGCCAGTAATCTACGGCGGCGGACAACGGCGCCGCTTCCGGTTTTTCGCCATAGCCGGTGACGTCATGCACTTCCAGCACGGCGATCATCTTGAGGGCTCTGCATTTTGCGATGATGCGCGCCACTTCTTCTGCGGGCGTGCTGGGCCATTGATGGCCGGACCCCAGAACAATACGCACAGTATTGGCGCCTACGGCGGAGATATCGTTTAAAGCCTGCTCCGTACGGTAGGTGTACCAGACATGAGGATGGTTGATCCCGCGCATGATGAAAGGCTTGTTGAAGCCATCCAACAACTGTCCTTCGTGCACGTGGAAACCGGCGTAAGCGCCCGGCGAAGCGAGCGTCGCCGCCAGACAGCCCAGCAGTAATCGGCGTGGTTTGCAGCGGGTTAGTCTTTTTAATAGCTTTCCTTTCATACAAGATTCCTCATCTCCTGGTCGCCACTGCTCAATGGAGATATCGATCGGAGTGGCGTATATGAAAATGTTTTCAAAAAAATCTCATGAATTCTCTGCGCTTTATGCGATTTCCCCGTCTTGTCGGAAGGCTATCCTGAGTCATGAGATTGATTGGTATTGCAGTGGTATCTGACTATTTGCCTAAGCAATGCGAGGCGCTTTAGTTAGACACTTGTCCATATGAAAACGTTTTCAAATTAATTTCAAAAAAATGCCCAAATCGAAGGGCTTTAACAGTAAAAATCCTAGACCCAGGTCTCGAATCCCGCAATAGCCACTTTGGGTTAGGTTTTATGGGTGGCGCTTGAGAGATATCTCACACGCTTTGCAGACAAGTCGGCTATCTCCCAACCGGCGAGATGACTAGTATAGAAAGCGTAGGGACACGGATGCCAAAGTAAGGAAACGCAGCAAGGAGGCGACAAGGAAGATCTTAGTCAAAAGGAATGGATCAGGAAGGCATCAAAATCAAAAGGCGCGGCAAGGAGCTGCGCCTTTTCTTTTTGCGTTTAAAAACATCCATTTGAAGTTTTACCCCAGCCAGCATTCTCTTCGCCACATTTCGTCATAATTCATCCTTTCACCTGCCTTAATTGGCCCGGTGGCCGCCTTTTGCGAGCCACATACTGCAGGCACGCTTCGCTCTAAAAGAAAAAAGGAACGCCAGCATGCTAAACGCAACTTATGCCCATGCTTCCCTATACAGGGGATGGATGGTTTTCGCCTTGTTCTTATCGACGCTTTGTTGGACCAGTCTCGCCCGCGCGGTGAATGACGACTGGTCGGATGTCGGCTCTGGGGAATTATTCTTCCTGGCAAACGACGCCTCTTCACCGAACTATCTTCCCGCCGTTACTTTGTCCACCAGCTACGACGCCAATGTGGCGGGCCTGATCGCCACGACGGAGATGACGCAAACATTCCGTAATGACTCTCAGCAATGGCGGGAGGCGGTGTATGTATTCCCATTACCGGAGGACGCCGCGGTATTCAGTATGGATATGCAGGTGGGGGATCGTCTGATTGTCGGTAAGATCGAAGAAAAGCAGAAAGCCGAAAAGGTGTATCAGCAGGCGAAAGCTGAAGGCAAAAGAGCGGCGGTTGTGCATCAGCAGCGCCCGAACCTGTTCACCCATAAAGTGGCGAATATCGGTCCTGGGGAGATGATCACACTCACCCTGCGGTATCAGCAGAATATCCGCTACCGTGCTGGCGCATTCTCTCTGGCTTTGCCCTTAACGGTGACGCCGCGATACATCCCCGGATCATCAGCGGCGCCTGCCTGGTCTGAAGAAGATAAAAACCGTCTGCGCAATGAGTTGCGCTCTCATGAGAGCACGCTGATTAACGACAGCGGCTGGGCGCCGGCGACGGATCAGGTGGCTGACGCACCGGAAATCACGCCGCCGACAATTGCGGCGGAGGATTTGGCGACGCCTTCCCACCAAGCGCGCATCCGCGTACATCTGAACCCCGGCTTGCCTCTGGAGTCGATTGAAAGCGCCACGCACCGCATTCAATGGGTGCAACAAACCAATGGCTACGAGGTGTCTTTGGAGTCGAATAAAGACATCCTCATGGATCGGGATTTCACGTTGACCTGGCGCGTGAGACAGGGAGCGGAGCCGGAGGCGGCGTTATTCAAAGAAGTGGTGGGCGATGATGTCTACGCGCAGTTGTTGTTGATGCCGCCGCAGTTTTCCGATGAAGGCTTGAGTCTGCCGCGAGAGTTGATCTGGGTGATTGATACATCAGGCTCCATGGAAGGAGTGTCTATCCAGCAGGCGCGCGAGGCGCTGCTGCAAGCGCTGGATACGCTGACGCCGCGAGATCGTTTCAATGTGATTGAGTTCAACTCCAGCGCCCGCAAACTGTTTCCACAAGCGACGCCCGCTCAGGAACGCGCACTGCATCAGGCGCGCCGCTTTGTACGCGGTCTCAAGGCTGACGGCGGCACTGAAATCGCTGAGGCGCTGGACCGCGCTCTGAGCGATGCGGCGCCGGAAGGCTATGTGCGCCAGGTTGTGTTTCTGACCGACGGCAGTGTTGGCAATGAAATGGCGCTGTTCAAGCAGATTGATCAGCAGCTTGGCGATTCGCGCCTGTTTACCGTGGGCATCGGGCCATCGCCCAATCGCTTTTTTATGCGCAAGGCGGCGCAATTCGGCCGTGGAACCTATCGCCACATCAGCGATACGTCGGAAGTCAGCGACAAGATCGCGGAGCTGAGCGACGCCTTGCGGCAACCAGCGTTACGGGATGTGCGCCTGGATACCCCCGTGACGCCGAATGCTGAAGTCTATCCCTTGGCGATTCCTGACCTGTATCGCGGCGAGCCGGTGCAACTGTTGTTCAAGGTGGAAGACGGCGCAGGGATGTCGGAGTTGCCCGCCTCGATCCAAGGATTCGGCGTGGGACTGCTGCAGGACGAACAGCCTTTGTGGTCACGCAGCCTGGACCTGCAACAGGCTGCGCCAAGTCAAGGTGTGGCGCGGGCTTGGGCGCGTCATAAGATCGACCACTGGCTGGATCGCAAAAGCATGGGTGAAACTGAAGAAAGTGTGCGAGACACCGTACTGCCGTTGGCCCTGGATTTCGCCTTGATGAGCCCCTATACCAGCTTTGTGGCGGTGGAGGAGACGCCGGCGCGTCCCAGAGACAGTGAGTTGGAGAGCGATGCGGTTCCCAATTTGCTGCCGCAGGGAATGTCCCCGAATATGGCGCGTATGCCCAGAACCGCGACCGCTTCGCCTCTGATGATTCACGTGGGCGTATTCTGCATGACAGTGGCGGGTCTGCTGGGCTGGAGGGATATACGGGAACTGAGAAATCGTAAGTATCGCTTCGGGAGGCGCGTATGACTTTGCCAAAGCGCGCCGCCGCATTGATATTTCTTCTCGTCGGAGCGGTGAGCCTGGGTGGCGGCGGATATATCCAGGCCAAAGCCTGGCTCGCTCAAATACTTCTGGAACAGGCGTGGCGGGACACCCTTGCAGCCCGTACTTTCTCGGGGGAGGAAGCCGTGGCTTACAAACCCTGGCCCTGGGCGGACACCTATCCGGTGGGGCTCATGGAGGCGCCGCGGCTGGCGGCGCGCTGGGTGGTGCTGGAAGGCGCGAGCGGACGTAATCTGGCGTTTGGTCCGGCTCATATGGAAGCCAGCGCCGTGGTGGGGGAGCCAGGTATGGCTGTAGTCAGCGGTCATCGCGACACTCACTTTCTGGCCCTGCGCGATCTCCGTGAAGGCGATGTGGTGCGTTGGCAGACGCCTGCGGGCCAATGGTTGGAGTTCAGCGTTACCGGGGCCCAGGTCGTGAATGCGGATGAAGTCATGCTGGCGCTGCCCGGCGCGGACTCCGCATCGTCCACTATGCCCCCGCGTCTGGTGCTGACGACCTGTTATCCCTTTGACGGCCCGGTAGGAGGGCCGTTGAGGAAGCTGTTCTATCTGGAGCCCGCCCCTCAGACTGTTGCGTTATAGTGAAAAACAGGAGCTTACGATCGCAGTGTGAGACATGGCGCCGGTGATGGTGAGACATGTCTCAAGGCGATGAGTGAATGTCTCACAGCAGGTAGCGGATATGTAGCCTGTTGTGACCCGGGGCTGCTGACTAATATAGAAAGCGTAGGGACACACATCAGACGTAAGGACACGATGCAGGGAAGCAACAAGGATGAATAACGAGCCATAAGGAACGGCAAGGGAAGCATCTGATGCGGAAGCGCGGCATGGAAGCCGCGCTTTTTATTACAGCCCGGCTCGGGCGCCGTTTTCTATCACGTTTTAACCCTTCGCCAGACTCGTATTCATCGGCCTTGAGAGAACGGCTTCCCATTCCTGTCATTTTTAATCCCCCTTCTGTAGAGTTAATGTAAATTTTCGTTAACTTTTTTGACGCCTTTGCATACAATCCCTCGCTATAGGTGATTGATAAAGCCACTAATTCAAAAGTGGCGGTTGCTATAGCCGGTATAATCAATCGGTTACGGAGTGTGGTGACAATACGGAAGTTGAAGGGTTAATCACTTTATCGCCCTCACAATAATCACAATTTCAGTTCACACTCATTTTCCACCCTGCACGACGAGGCTGCGCCAATCATGGCGGGTTTTTCTGCGGGCGCGCGCCGCCACCACAAATAGTTTTAGATCAGGGTGTCAGATGATCAGATTCGTATCTCGTATTTTGCATGCCGGTTTGACCTCCAGAAGCGCCATTCTCGTGGGCTCATGCATTGTGTCGCAGTCATTGTGGGCGACTCCTCCCAGCGCGGTGGATGACTCGCGCACTATGGCCTCTGACAGCAGGCTTACCATCAATGTATTGGCGAATGACTTTGATTCCGATGGCGACGCTATCCGACTGGTCAGCGTTGGTTCGCCGGATAACGGCTCCACCACCGCCAATGCGGATGGCAGCGTGCGCTATATCCCCAATTCAGGCTTTATCGGTTCAGATACTTTCACTTATGTCATAGAAGACGACGCGGAGCCTGCCACCCGTTCTACCGCCACCGTCACCGTCACCGTCGTCGACAGCTCTGTGACGCCTTTGGCTGATGGAGATAATGATCGCAAGGTCGCGCAAGCCTTTGAGAGCGCTTGTGGAAGCTTGAACTCGCAGACGGATGATGAAATTTCCGCCGGTGGCAGCTTGCTGTTGGCCCGCTGTGAAGGTCTTTCCCAGTTAGGCATTAATAATCCTGAACTGGTGGCGGAAGCGCTGAATAAGATCGCGCCGGAAGAGACCTCTTCGCAAATGCGGAACTCCGCATCCTCCAGCCGTTCGCAAAACAGCGCCGTCAGCCAGCGCCAAAAACTGCTGCAGAATGGCGCTACGGGCTTTTCATTAAATGGCGTTGCCTGGAATGGCGCCGCCAGCGGCGGCGCAGCAGGTGAAGAGTCCAGCCCCTGGTCGCGAGTGGGCGTGTTCGCCAACATTCAAAGAGAAGGCGGTGAATACGATAAAACTGGTCTGGAAAGCGGCTACGACTATTCCGGCGTGGTGTTGACCCTGGGCGCGGATTACGCGCTGCGTCGCGATTTGTTTGTCGGCGGCGCTTTTGGTTGGACTCATACTGGCGTGGATTACGCCAACCAGGGCGGTGAACTGGATACAGATATATATACCTTCCTAGGTTACGCCAGCTATTTTGTCGGCGATTTCAGTTTTGACGTGCAGATGGGGTATGGCGCAACCCGTTTTGACTCCAAGCGTCGCATCGCCTACACCGATCCCACCGGCGATGTAGACGTCACCGCTGTTGGCGACACCAGCGGCGATCAGTTTCTTTTCAATACGCGAGCGGAATGGCAGTGGTCGCGCAATGCGCTGACCCTGAGCCCTTATGTGCGTTTAGTTTACCTGAACAGCAATATCGACGGTTACGGTGAGAATGGCGCAGGTGGTCTCAATATGACCCTCAGCGAGCAACGCATTGATCAGTTGACGCTGGCGGCGGGCGTGCAGGGAACCTACGCCATCAGCCGTGACTGGGGCGTATTGATTCCATCCTTCCAGCTTAGCGCTCTGAGTGAAATTCATTCTGATCGCGATGCGGTGACGGGACGCTTTTCCTACGACCCGGATCCGAACAATCGCTTTGATCTGCAAGCGGACTCTGAGGAATCGTTGTTTTATCAGGCTGGCGTAGGAACCACTGCTGTGTTGCCTCATGGCCTGTCAGTGTTTTTGGAATATCAGCAGATATTCGGATACGAGCATCTCACCGCCTATCAGGTGCAGACTGGCGTGAGATACGAGCTATAACAGGGAGTCAGTCATGCTTAAGAAATGCCTATCCTTTTTCTCATTATTGATATTGCTGCTGTCGCTGTCCGCCTGTGGCGGCTCTTCCAGCTCGACGGACGACGCGCCGGCGACGGATGGCGGCGCGACGCCGACGGAACCGACAGACCCCACGGACCCAGGCTCGCCCACACCGGGCGGCGACTCTGGCGTCGCGCCTAAAGTCAGCGCCGGCGGCAATCAGTATGCCGACCCCAATGTCGTGCTGTCTCTCGCAGGAACGGCGGAAGCGCTGGAAGGCGCTGAAATCGTAAGCACTACCTGGACCCAGGTGTCCGGACCGACGGTTTACTTGTCCACGCCTAACAGCCTGAGCAATATGATTCTGGCCCCTGACGTCACGAAAACCCAGACTTTGAGTTTTAAACTGACGGCGAAAGACACCAAGGGCAAAGAAAGTTCAGATATCGCCAGTATTGTAGTTGAGCCGCTCGCCAGCTTCGTGCGAGTGACTGGCTCCAGCGTTGATGAGGCGGCGGGACAGGCGACTTTGAAACTGATCCTGAACCGAGCCTCTAATGCGCCGGTGACGGTGCAATACATGACCCAGGATGGCGCCGCCACCAGTGGCGTGGATTATGTCGCCGCCTCCGGCTCGGTCACCTTTGAGCCTGGCGAAACTGAGAAGACGATCGCCATTGAAATCATTGATGACGAAGATGAAGAAGCGGACGAGCCCTTTACCGTTCGTATTACCGCAACGGAAAACGGCGTGGTCGCCTCAGCTGTGGGCACAGTGGTCATTCGTAATGGAATGGATACCGCGCCGGAATTAAAAGAGCAGAATATCGCCTTTGTCTCCGCTGGCCCATTGACCGGGTTGGTTGGCGGCAGCCTCACTAATCTGATCGATGAGGAGTCGGCGCCAGGCACGGGCTCCGTTTCTTATGCGACCGCTGACGAAAGTATCGCGACCGTGGATATTTCCTCCGGCGTGGTGCAACTTAAGTCCGCAGGCTCCACCGTGATTACCGCTGTTAAGGCGGCGGACTCCGAATACAAAGCCGCGCAGGCGACTTATACCGTTGTCGTTGAAAAGCGCCCTGGAGAGATCACTTTCGCGACTCCTGGGCCTTACGCCGTCGCCTATGAGGATACCTTCACCAATATCGCTACAGGCATTGGGTCTGGCGAAGTACGCTACGCTTCCAGCAATACGTCCGTCGCCAGCGTCACCTCTGGCGGCGTTGTGACGATTGTGGGAGTAGGAAGCGCCGTCATTACCTCCACGCAGCTGGCGGATGACGTCTATCTGGAGGCGACCGCCACCTACGCAATCGAAGCGGACAGAAAAAACCTGAACCTGTCTTTCAAGGATGTTGGCCCTGTAGAGGGCGTCATTGGCGGAACCTATACCAACACCTTGTTGGGTAATAAAGGCTCTGGAGCGCTGAGCTATCTCAGCAACAATACCGAGGTCGCGACCGTGAACGCTGAGACGGGCCTTGTATCCTTCGTTGGCGAGGGCAATACGCATATTTCGGTAATCAGAGCGGATGACGACCTCTACAAAGCGTCCACGGCTACTTACTCTGTTTCGGTAGGTAGAAAAATCCAGAGCATTGCCTTTGTAAATCCCGGGCCAATGGAAGGCGTTTATGGGGAAACGGTTAGTAACCCCATCGCGGAAGGCGCTCCCGGCAGCGGCTCCGTAACTTACTCCTCCAGCAATACCTCTGTGGCGTCCGTTAATGTTGAAAGCGGCGTCGTACAACTCGTTGGCGCTGGCTCCGCTGTGATCACGGCGGAAAAGGCGGGCGATTCCGTCTACAGCAGCGCAATCGCCAAGTACACCCTGACCGTCAACAAGAAGGCGCAGACGCTCTCGTTAAGAAACCCCGGGCCTATTGAAACCACTGTTGGCAGCATAGTGACCAATGGCGTTACTGTGGTTGAGGGCGGCTCCGGCGCATTGTCGTACAGCGCTGATGCAGAGACGGCGATTGAGCTGGATAGGGAAACCGGGGAAGTTCACGCCGTCAGCGTAGGTGAAGCCCGGATCACCATCACCAAAGCTGGCGACGCCAACTATAACGCGGCTTCCGTTAGCTATAAGGTTGTCGTTGGCAAAGGCGTGCAGAACATCGCCTTTACGACGCCAGGTCCTGTGGCGTCCATCTTTGGCGACACCTACACTAACGTCGTTACCGGCGAGGCCCCGGGATCTGGTGCGGTGACTTATGCTTCCAGCAACGAAAGCATTGCGACGATAAATAACGCTACAGGCGAAGTGACTATGGTCGGCGTCGGCAGTGTAGTGATTACCGCCACCAAGACGGCGGACGCCAACTATGAAAGCGCAGAAGCCAGCTACACCATCAATGTGGCGAAGAAGACGCCTGCCCTTACTTTTGGCAGCGCAGGTCCATTGAGCCTGACTATTGGGGAGACCCTGACCAATGTCGCTACCAGTACGTCTACCGGGGCGGTGACTTATAGCGTCGGCGATTCCGCCATTGCGTCAGTTGATGCGGAAAGCGGGCTGGCGATGGCGCTGGGCGTTGGAAGCACTTCTATTATGGCGACACAGGCGGGGGATGCGAATCACAACGCCGCCAGCGCCAAATACTCGCTGAATGTCAGCAAGAAAACGCAAACCATCGCCTTCACGCAGCCAGGTCCTCTGGACGGCGTTTATGGGGGCACTTTGACCAACGTCATTAAAGACGGCGCGCCAGGAACCGGCGCTCTTCTCTACGCATCCAACAACACCAGCGTCGCGACGGTAAATAGTGAAACGGCTGTGGTGCAATTGGTAGGTGTTGGTACGGCGACGATCACCGCCACGAAGGAAGCGGACGCGACCTATGAAGCCGCCACCGCCAGCTATACGATTACCGTGGCTAAGAAGGACCAAGTTATTACGTTTGAAAACCCAGGGCCAATCTACACGATTGTTGGTGATGCGATAAATAACCCCGCTGGCACGGTCGAAGGGGGAGTGGGCGTAATTACCTACAGCGTCGACAACGCTGATGTGGCCATAGCCGCCGCAGGTGATGGCGTATTCAACATCGTTGGGATTGGCGACGCTGTAGTAACCGCGACCAAGGCGGGAGATGCGAATCATAATCCTGTGTCGCTTGAATACAGAATTTCCGCCATAGAGACAGGCGTAGGCGCCGCTGCTTTTGTTGGCGCCACAGATACGCAGGTTCAGCTGACATACGGCGCCGACAGCTCAGTCAGCAGTCTGTCGCTTATCAGTTCGACTGATCCGGAGTGCGATATCGCCAATTACAGTCTGTGTGAAAATGGCGCTATGACGCTGATTAATAGCGATACCGTGACTGAAAGTGCGGCTTTGCTCGACAGAACCGCCTATTACTGGTTGTTGCATGGCGAAAGCAGTAGTTCGCCCGCCACCATTAAGCAAGGAATCGGCGATTCAGCGAGTGAAGTAACGACAGTTCGCGCCGCTCTTCCGCGTCGCTATGATCATCAGATTGTTGAGTTCAATGGGTCTCTGTGGATGATCGGTGGAATGGCGTTTGATGGTGAAGTCAGCATACCCAACCCTCAGGTTTGGAACTCCACCGATGGCGTGTTTTGGACCCGGAGAGCGATTATCGAATCAGATGGGATGAACAAGCACAAAACCGTTGTTTTCGATGGTAAGCTGTTTGTTTATAACGAAGGTGTGATTTGGTATTCCACCGATGGGGTGGCTTGGAATAAACACTCCATTGCCCCTGCTTTTGGCCTTAGGGAGGCGCAAGGATTTGCAGTGTTTCAGGGCGCACTCTGGTCTATCGGCTATACTTCCGGGGATGACTTCCCCGTTATGTGGAGAAGCATCGATGGGCTTGAATGGATAAAACAAGGTGACATTGCAGGTGTGGGCCAGCGCAGCGACTATCAGATGGCTGTGCATAATGATCAATTATGGCTAGTGCCAGATGCTGAAGGTAGCCCAACGCTGCAAAATGATGTGTGGGCCACTACCGACGGCGTTACTTGGAAGCCAATCCTGGCGGAGGGCGAGGCGCCTTTCAGCGGCAGGAAAAACCACACTTTATTTGAACACGATGGCAAGCTCTGGATTATCGCCGGTAATGGTTATGAGCTCGCCGTATTCAATGACATTTGGACATCCGTAGATGGTAAAACGTGGACGTCTATGGATGCTCCCGCCTTTGCTGCAAGACTTTCCCATCAGGCGGTAGTGTTCGGTGGGCAGTTATGGTTATTTGGCGGCAGACCAAGTCCAACGGAACTGGCTCCGCTTGGCGACACGTGGCGCTCAGCAGATGGAAATAACTGGCGCAGATTAGTGAGAGCTAAATTCTCATTTCTAACAGAAACTACGCCTATGTAATCCAAAGGATTATCATTCTCTTAAAACGCCGGCCCTGCGCCGGCGTTTTCGTTTAAACCAACCTTAAGGCCCGCTCGGAGACCAACCTTTCCACCACACGAATTTTATGTGCGCCATTCTCTAACAGGCGATCAAGAGGCTGTGGCGCTGCGCATTGTTGTAGAACGTCTCTTTCCGTTGCGGTAGCGGCTCGCCAGTACTTTCTGACGCCGGGGGCCGTCAGTACTGGATGGCTTCCTTCGGCGGCAGGCAGAGGTTGGTTCAATATCAGGGCGCAGAGTAATTTTTCCGGCGCTGCGGGAAACTCGATTAATTGCGACATTGGCGCGATGACTATGGAAAAATTACGACAGCGATTACTGTTCGGCTCCATCGTGCTGACGGGGGAAAGTCGATATTCGTGAATCGCCTTCAGTGCGTTCTCGAACGTGGCCAGGGCCTGCAGCAGGGGATCCGCCGTATGCTCGCAGATGAAAGTTTTGAACGACATCGCCTCCGGTACAAAATAGAGTGAACGGCAGGGCGTCGCCCGCATATATTCCTCCACCAGCGCTTGTAACTGTAAACGTTCCAGCAGACGTAAGGTCAGTGGCGCTGCGATTTGCAGCCTGGCTTTACGCCACCATTTCTGCACGTCGCAGGTTACCTGAAACCCTTTAGACAGACTGAGCTCTTGCAGCCAGGCGCGCTCCGCCTCATTTAAGTTCAGATGACTTAGATCGACCTCGCCCGAGCAAGCGGAAGTGTGGGAGTGAATCATCTCCACCATCGCAATTTGCAGATCATGTAACGGCATAGCGGCGCTCCTCTTTTACTGGCTGGCGATGACGCAACCAGATTTCCCGGGCTGTTTGCAGTTGTTGCTGAACGCCTCGCTCGCTGACGATATCCAGCGCCTGTTCCAGCAACTCATAGGTAATCGCGTGGGCGTTAGGCGCGCGCTGCAGCGTCCAGTCCAGCAACTCCCACACTGGCTGCGGCGTCTTGTCACTGTGTACGTCCAGTTGCAGGCCTTCATGGATAGCGCCGCCCGCTACGTGAATCTCGACCACCCGGCTCATGTCCAGACGACTTAATGCCTCATAGACATCAAACCCAAAGTTGATCGCGTTGCAGTAAAGGTTGTAGAGGTCCAGCAAGAGGCCGCAGGAAGTTCGCTCGGTGATGCGGTTAAGGAATTCAATCTCATCCATGCCTGCGTCATGGGGCATATTTGGCAGGTAATAGGTTGTGTTCTCCAATAGAAACGGGACCTGATAACGCTGCTGGATCGCCTCTATTCGCGGGCAGATGATGTTCAATGCTTCCTCCGTGAACGGCACGGGTAATTGCACGCCAGCATGCAGGTCGGCGCCGTCAGCGGTGCGTATTTGCAAAAATCCCAGGTGTTCGCTGTGCCAGTGAAATGGCTGCACGTCCGCAAAGTCATCCAGAATACGGATATAGTCCTGATTCCAACCGCTGGCGGAGCCTATCGACAGGCCGAGGCCATGCACGACTACGGGATACAGTCGACACCACTCGATGGCTGCGCTGAGCCGATCAGGGCTGAGGCCAGTGCGCCGTTGCGCGCCGTCCCAGTACTCCTGGCACAAAATGTCCGGACTGACTTCAATAAAGTCGATCACGTCCTCACAGCCGCGTAGAAGAGGAATAAACTCCGGCTGATAATTAATGCCGACGCCCAACTTGGGCAAGGAAGATAACGCGTTCATGGCAAAGGCTCCGGCTGTTGTCCCGCCGGTCCGGCAGCCCCGGACCGGTCGAAGTAATTGGCGCTTAACCGCCGTACAGAGTGACGTTGACGGGAATCTTGGACTGGATTTTTACAACAGGGTCCAATCCCAGACGCAGATCGAGACCGACCAGCCCGCAGGTAGGGCAGCCTGACTGGTTCAGAATCTGTTCCAGAATATTCTGCAAATCCCAGATGCTGACTTCGTACTGTGGATCGAATGAAGCGCTGACAGTTTTACGGTCACGGGATGCGCCACTGTCGTCCGCGGCGGAAGCGACGCTGGAAAAACTGGTGATAGAGGCTGCGCCAGTCACCAACGCGGCATTGCGAAGGAAGGTGCGGCGATCGCTTTCGCTGGCTTGTGAACGAGTGCTTGCAGGTACGTCGTTAGTTATGTCGGACATCGTGTCTCTCCTTTGCGGTTGTGTTGTCTGGCGAGGACGGATGAAAAACGGAGCATCCCGTTTAACAACCCCTGAAGACAGAGCTTAAATCCAGAGAGATGACTGATCAGCGCAATGTGGCGCAAAGGAATTGTGAAATACTCACGTTTGAGGCGGGCGAGAGGAAGACAAGTTTGGCGTTAGGACCCGTTGACGTCGTCAACACGACAACGGGTCTTTGAAAATCAAGCGAGTAGTTGCTTGATGCGGGCTTTCAGCATCTCGATGGCGACGCGGTTTTTGCCGCCTTTGGGGACGATGATGTCAGCGTATTGTTTGGTGGGTTCTACAAACTCAAGAAACATAGGGCGGACAGTGGATTTGTACTGTTTGATGACCGACTCCATGGTTCTGCCGCGCTCTTCTATATCACGCTGCAGACGCCTCAGCAGGCAGATATCCAGGGGCGTGTCGACAAAAATACTGGTGTCCAGGCGACTGCGGATATTTTTATCCGACAGCAGCAGAATGCCTTCAATGATGATGACCCGACGCGGCTCCATGGATATCGAATCTTTAGCCCGGTTGTGCTCTTTGTAGTCATAGACCGGCACGTCAATGGCGCGCTTTTCCTTGAGTTGGTCCATGTGGCGGACCAACAGACCGTGGTCAAAGGCGGATGGATGATCGTAATTGGTCTTCAGCCTTTCCTCCATGGAAAGGTGAGTTTGATCCTTGTAGTAAGAGTCTTCTTTGATAATGCCGATGTGGTGGGCGCCGACTTCTTCTTTCAGTTCGTCATAGATAGTGACGGATAAAAGGCTCTTGCCGGATGCAGAGGCTCCGGTGATGCCAATAAAAATGGGAGACATGCAGGAAATATCCAAATGTGGTCAGACCCGCCTAGTTTAATGCCTTGCTCCTGAACTGTCATGAACAGGGTCAATATTCCTGCCAGATTCCTTGTAAGCGGCATAGGGTTCGCCCCAGGTTATAGCCTGTCGTTTTAACGTGTAAATTAAGCGTTGCAGAGATAAGTTATATAAAAAACAATGTGATATGCCAGATCTGGTGTCCTTTAGAGACTGCGTTCCAGCAGTCCGTCACAACACGTTCATCTCTGCGGACCTATGGCGAAGGCTTTAATTCGCTAAGCAATTATCAAGGAAATATGGAGTTTATATGATATCGACGAATCCCAAGAAACCGTTCGCTTACCTGGCTGTAGCCGCACTTTCCACTTTTGCTGCTGCGCCTGTTATGGCGGCCCCTGCGCCCACGCCTCATCATTTCGTTATTGAGCAGGATTTTGAATCAGGTATGAGGACCTTTGATCCTGTTGTTATTGATGGGGTGACTGTTTTTCGCTGGTGGGGAAATCCCGATAATCCTTCAGTGAGCAATGAAAGGCCGAAGGACGGGAATTATTCAATGAAGTTTGAGTATAAGAGTACTCCTGATGCTGTAGATTCAAGCTCAGAGCAGCGCTTTGAAATACCTGCTGGCACCTCTGAATTGACGATTCAGTATGATCTATTTATCCCAGAAAATTTCTATCATCGAACACAAGATCACGTGGCTGATGCGAAGAAAAGGCAAGATAACAATAAATTTTTAGTATTGTGGTCTGGTATATACAGCTCTTATGAGTCAAATAACTCTGCAGCTTTTGAGTATCACCCATCACTACTGCAGGAAGGCGCTTCTAAACTGGATTACCACCTTGGGCCAGGAAAGTATGATGATAATCATAAGTGGCCAACTACAGACCAGATCATAGATCTATCTGATGCAGGGCAATGGGTTAACTATAAGGTTCATGTTAAGTTTTCGGAAGAAGGGAAAAGTAATGGAGAAATAACTTGGTGGAAAAATGGTAGTGTTTACTATGCTGTATCAGGCTTGAATAATTATTCTGGATTCGGAAATTATATAGATAAAGGCTATCTTCTCGGGTGGTCAAACAGTGGTTTTTCAGAAGAAACAGTATTCTATTTGGATAATTTGAAAATAGATATTTACGATTATATATACAAAAATACAACTCTATTTAAACTCCCTCAAGAGAAGTATACGAGCTATGATCTAGCTCAGGATAAGGGAC
The DNA here is from genome assembly GCF_004135205.1 of Hahella sp. KA22. Lineage (NCBI taxonomy): Bacteria > Pseudomonadati > Pseudomonadota > Gammaproteobacteria > Oceanospirillales > Hahellaceae > Hahella > Hahella sp. KA22. Next base: position 684,187 of record NZ_CP035490.1, read on the forward strand.
TGGCTGAAGATAGATATGATGATTTAGGCATTAAACTAACAGGAAATGCTTGGAAGAAAATTGAAGCGCCATACACTATAACACCTAACACAGTCTTGGAGTTTGACTATGTCGGTGATGTGGAAGCGGAGATTGAAGCGATCGGCTTTGCTAATACAAACTACTATAATCAAAATGCAACATTTAAACTCTCCGGCACTCAAAACACTGGAGCTGGCATTCGTGACTTCGATAACTACCCTAATGATAAAAAAGTAAAGCACTATGAAATACCTGTCGGCGAATACCTTAGTGGTGAATACCGGTATCTAACCTTTATCCGAGATCACGATGTAGCGTCACCAACAGGCTATAGCTTATTCAGTAATATTAGGTTTTACGAAAAAGAAACAACGAACAACTAAACGCGCACTATACAGCTTGAGTTGTTTAACCTGAAAAAGTATGGCGGGCTGACTTGTGTTTTGATGACCGTCAAGTTTGACGTTAGCCATACATAAACAAAAGCGCCTCTGATGTTGGTGATTAGCCTGCGTCAGAGGCGCTTTTTTATTGTTGGGAATAAAGTGGGAAATTGATGAAAAACAGGCAGTAATGTAAAGAAATGTTTCAGAATTGATTTAAATGTTACTTAACAGCGTTAATCTCAATAAATTCTGTTATTTCAGTTGATCTGTACGCATCAATTGTTTTATTAATGTTCGCCACGAAGTATCACGTTAGATGACGCGGCTTCGCTTCTCTGCAATCATAACGGACGCGTGCAGCTCTGTGAGCGGCGCGCTTTTTATTAATGGAAAACGAGGATATAGATGGATTTGCCCATGGACAGAATACTCTCGACCTTGCCCCTGACCTGTTTCGCTCACTCAAGCTTCTCCAGATTGACCATTTAGTCCGTAAGGCTGTCTTGGACTCACTGCGGTTCGGATAATTTTCGGCGTTTTTGCTGTGCAGACGCAGAGTCTGCGCGGGTATTGCTACGCATGTGCGCCGCACCAACGCTTTGAGGAAAGCAAGCCTGACGATTCGCCTGTTCGCGCTTGATGTTTGCAAACATAAGTTCGGTATAAACAGCTTTATAACAAAGGACGTCATAAGATGTTTACATGTTCGCCACGCAATCTGGCATATATTGTATTTCTTCTTTTCACCCTCTCGGCCTATGCGGAAGAAGACGAGTTTCCCGGTCGTCGCCAATATCCGGCCGTAGACTTCATTGAACTCCAGGAGTTCTATCAGCAACTGGCTGCTGGCGAAATCGTCGCCGTCGACGTACGGACGGACTATGAGTACAACACGCTGCATATAAAGGGCGCTTTCAACGTCTCATACACATCCCACAACTTTGCGGAGGAGATGCAGGCGCTGCAGAAGCAGCATCCCGGCAAGAAGCTGGCGTTGTATTGCAACGGTAAAACCTGCCTCAAATCCTATAAAGCCGCCAGCAAATGCCGCAAATACGGCATTGAGAACGTCATCGTCTACGACGCCGGGGTATTTGATTACGCCAAAGCGTATCCACAAGACACCAACCTGTTTGGCGAAATCCTGGGCGATCCCGCTCGCCTCATCGGCAAGGACAAACTCAAGGCGCACACCATCACTGTGGCGGAGTTTGAAGATAAAATTGTCAAAACCGATGGCATTGTCTTGGATGTGCGCGACAAGCAGCAAAGAGAAGGCATCGCTATCTTCTTTATGCGTGAAAAGCGCGCGCCTTTGGATCGTCCGGATTTGATCGACCGCTACATCAATCAGGCGAAGAAACGCAACGTGCCGTTGTTGATCTACGATCAAGCAGGCAAGCAGATCCGATGGCTGCAGTACTATCTGGAGAAGCAGAACGTGTCTTCCTACTACTTCATGGCCGGAGGAATCGACGAATACTATAAAACGCTTTAGGCGGACCAGACCGGCCGTGCGGAAAATCCTGTCGGGCTCTTTCCGCGCCGCCTGAGCGTAAATGAGCGTCGTTTCCAATTTATAAAACCACCCTGGGCAAGGGACATAAAAAAGTGAGGAACCACCATGACGGATGATAAGAAAGAACGGGGGCTGTATGAGTTGTACGCGGACGATCCGGAACGCGCGGACTATCTGGTGTTTGGACGCCGCGCCCACTCTGATCGACGCGGCTTTCTGAAAGGCGCCGGCCTGGGCGCCATGGGGGCGATGTTGGGAATGGCGATTCCTTTTCATCGTAATTTTCCCTCTGGTCTGATACCGGCCGCGATGGCGGAAGACACGGAAATCGGTTTATTCGGCGGTAAGGACGGACTGACGTTGCTGAACGACCGTCCTATCAACGCTGAAACTCCCGCTCACCTGCTTGATGACGCTGTTACTCCCACCAGCCGACATTTCGTCCGTAATAACGGCGTTGTGCCGGAGATCGCGCATCGTATGGATGCGTCGGACTGGAAGCTGACCATCGACGGTGAAGTTGAGAAAGTGCTGGAGCTGTCGTTGGATGAACTCAAGTCCAAGTTCAAACCAGTCACTCTGAAGCTGCAGTTGGAGTGCGGCGGTAATGGACGCGCGGCGTTCAATCCTCCGGCGAAAGGCAATCAGTGGACGGTGGGCGCTATCGGCAACGCGGAGTGGACTGGGGTCCGCTATGCGGATCTGTTGAAGGCGGCGGGTGTTAAGCCGTCGGCGATTTACACTGCGCATCATAGCCTGGACGGACATTTGTCCGGCGATCCCAGCAAAACTCCAATCTCCAGAGGCGTGCCCATTTCCAAGGCGATGGACCCTCACTCCATCATCGCCTATGCGATGAACGGCGAGCCTCTGCCGGCGCTGCATGGCTTTCCAGTGCGCACCATCTGTCCGGGGTGGCCGGGCTCCACCTCGCAAAAGTGGCTGAGCCGGATTCAGTTACGGGATGTGGTGCATGATGGTCCCAAGATGACCGGTTCTTCTTATCGCGTGCCAAAATTCCCGGTGGCCCCAGGAACGCATGTCGCGGATGAGGACTACCAAATCATTGAGTCCATGCCGGTCAAGTCCCTGATCACCACGCCACAGACTAACCAGACCATCAAAACGCGCACTCTGAAAGTGCACGGCCATGCCTGGGCGGGGGATAATGTGGTCAAGCGCATGGATATCTCCTATGACTTCGGCGTCACCTGGGTGCAGGCGGATCTGAAAGCGCCACCCAATCCTTACTCCTGGCAGGAGTGGTATGCGGAAGTGACTTTCCCCACTCGCGGATACTATGAAATCTGGGCCAGAGCGACGGATGACAAAGGCAACATGCAGCCTTTCGCTGTGAACTGGAATCCAAAAGGGTACCTGAACAACAGCATGCACCGTATTGCGGTGATCGTGGACGCTTGATCCGGGATAGTGGTTAGCGCCCAATGATGTTTGGATGCTGACGGAAGCGCCCTGGCTTTTCTCTCCTTGGAAAGAAGAGCCAGCGGCGTGCTTATGCAACCCTGGCTAACCCAGATATTTACGTCTTTAATCCTCCTTTAAAAAGAGGAAAAACCATGACAATAAAAATTCTGACTCCTCTCCTGTTCGCCAGCGCATTGAGCCTGACGAGTTCCGCCAGCGGCGCAGAGTATCCATTCGGCGCCGACTGGCCGGAAGGCCCCGGATCACAGGAAGCCGGCGCTTTGTGCGGAGCCTGCCATTCCCTTGCGTTGGTCAAACAACAAGGGCTCAGCAAAGAAAGCTGGGATGAAGTGCTCACCTGGATGCAGGAAGAACAAGGCATGCCGGAGCTCAATGCGGAATTACGCAGCCTGATTCTGGAGTACCTGTCGACGAACTTTAATCCAGAAACGCACGCCCAGCGTCGCAACAACGCTCCATGAGCTTGCTGATACTTCGCTGGAGTTAGGTTTATTCTACCTCTACGCCACGCACGCGCACTTCCATGCCGGCGGTGACTTGTACGCCAAACTTCCCGCAGTGAGCGCAGGGGTCGTAGAGTTGATGGAGTGGAGTGGTCTGGCGGCAGTGCGGGCATTGGCCTGCGCCGGGTATGGAGAGATATTCCAGTGTGGCGTTTTCAACAACCGTGCCTTTGGCGACGGCGCTGAAGCAGAAGTCCATGGCGCTGGTTTCGACATGGGACAGTTCGCCGATTTCCAACACGATTTTGACCACCTGCTGAAAGCCTTCCTTTGCCGCGCTGTCCTCAATCAGTTGCACGACGTTCTCCATGACCGACAACTCATGCATGATCGCGGTACTTCCCTCTGCTCTGCAACCAGCTCGCCAGATAGTCGAGGGCCTGGTTGAGATTGAGTTGAGCTTCTGGCGATAAGGCTTCCTCAAAGCGATCGAACGCATATCCGCGAATGCCCATCAGGAAGGCTTCCGTGTCGGCGCTAAACAAGGTGCGGGATAAGGTCACAACCGCTTGCGGCGACAGTACGTGGCTGCCCATTTGGCATTCGTCGTCGGCTTCAATTTGCTGCAGGAAAAAAGGTTTGCCGCCGCGCAGGCTGGCGTCGATAAACACGACTTGTTGATAGCGGCTTAATTCCAGAGCGTCTTCCACCGTTAGCTGGTAGTTGGTTTCCACCGTCACACCTGACAGATTAAGTTCTGCAATGCGATCCGCGCAGGCGGGACCGAGTCCGTCGTCCTGGCGGCCAGGATTGCCGTAGCCAATCACCAGAGTGGATAGATTGATGTCCTTGGTCATCATTGCTGGGCTCCTTTGAACTCAGTCCGGGGGAATGTCCTGTCCCATATGTTGGCTATTGCTGTGAATGAGCGCGCCGTCGGCGTCGAACAGCTCCACGGTCAGCGGCATCTGTCCCAGGGCGTGGGTGGCGCAGGACAGGCAGGGGTCATAGGCGCGTACGGCGACTTCCACATGGTTCAGCATGCCTTCCGTGATGCGTTTTTTCCCGCCCAGATATTTTTTCGCCACATCCGTAACCGCCCGGTTCATGCCGTTATTGTTGTGAGTGGTGGAAACGATCAGGTTGCAGTAAGTGATCTGATCGTTTTTGTCGACTTTGTAGTGGTGGAATAAAGAGCCCCGCGGTGCTTCGATAACGCCGACGCCTTCTTCCCGACGTTCTCCGGTGACTCGCAGATCGGCGCCTTGCAGGTCCGGGTCCAGCAGCAGCTCGTGAATCTTCTCCACGCAGTGCAGCACTTCAATCATGCGCGCCCAGTGATAGGCGAGACTCATATGATTGGGTTTGTTGTGGGTCAACGCCCGGAATTCCTTATGCTCGGCGTTAGCCAGGGGGGTATCGATAAAGGCGACATTATTCAGACGGGACAAGGGGCCGACGCGATACCAGCCATCCAGCGAGCCGCGACTTTTTATGAAGGGAAATTTCATGTACGACCAGGGCCGCACTTCCTCCATGATGTAGTCATTGAAGTCCTGATAATCGACATGATCGAAAATAATATTGCCGGCGGCGTCAGTGGCGCGCAGGCCGCCGTGGTATAAATCCAGCGCGCCGTCTTCGCGCACCAGGGACAAATGACTGGAGTTGAAGTTGGCGAACTGCTCCACCTGAGACAGGTGTTCAAGCGTATAACGCTTGGCGACGTCCACCGCGCCTTTGGCCCAGACTTTCATCTGCTCAATGTCTTGCAACAACAGATCTCTTTCCTGCAGAGACAGGTTCTTGTTGATGCCGCCGGGAATCGCGCCAGTGCCGTGAATTTTCTTGCCGGCGGTATGTAGAATTACTTCCTGGCCGTATTTGCGCATCAGCACGCCCTGCTTGGCCAGCTCGGGAAACTCTTTGATGACGTTGAAGATATTACGCTTGCCGCGAGGCGCGTCGAAGCCGAATAGCAGGTCCGGCGAACTCAGATGGAAGAAGTGCAGCACGTTGCTCTGCATCACCTGACCATAGTGCATGAGGCGACGCATTTTCTCCGCCGTTGGCGGCAAAGCGTCGGCGCCGACGATCACATCCATCGCCTTGGCGGCGGCGATGTGGTGGCTGACCGGGCAGATGCCGCACAGACGCTGCACGATCACCGGGGCTTCCCACAACAGACGTCCGCGTATGAAACGTTCAAAGCCGCGAAACTCCACGATATGCAGGCGGGCTTCCGCGACGTTGTTGTCATCGTCCAGATGAATGGTGACCTTGCCGTGGCCTTCCACGCGGGTGACCGGTTCGATTTCCACAATGCGGGTTTTGGGCTTATCAAGATTCATCGGCGCCAGTCCTAATCGTATTTGATCATGTGGTATTCCTGCGGCGCCGGCTCGCCTTTGATCAGCGCCGCCAACGTGGCCCACAGCACTTCCCCGGTTGGTGGACAGCCGGGGATCTGGTAGTCGATTTTGACCACTTCCGCGCAGGTGTATACCTTGTCCAGCAACAACGGCAGCGCGGCGTCATTAGGAATCTGATTGCTGGGGTTATACACCTTGGCGCTGCTGGAATAGGCTTCCTCCAGACATTCCCGCAATGGGTCTTCCGAGTGCATGATGGCGTTGCGCATCACCGGCAGGCCACCCATGATGGCGCATTGACCCACCGCCACCAGCACGTCGCAGTGCTTGCGGAACTCCTGCAGGGTATGGACGTTTTCCTCATTGCAACAGCCGCCCTCGATGACGCCGATGTCGCAACGGCGGGAGAACGTTTTGAAATCGGTCAGAGGGGAACGGTCAAACTCCGCCAGCTCCATTAATTCCAGGATGTGTTCATCCATGTCCAATAAGGACATGTGACAGCCGAAACAGCCAGCCAGGGAAACTGTGGCGATGCGCTTTTTACGTTTCATGACTGCTCCTCGGACGGATCGATCTGATGCACGGCGATACGGTTTTTATGGCGAGCTTCGATTTCCCAGCCGATGGGTTTATTGTCGAACTGGCGTTGTCCAATGGGGGCGAAAAATCCCTCTCTTTTACGGATGATACAGCCGACCGGGCAGACCTCCAGAGACATGGCGTAGTCGTCGATGGATGCGTCGGAGGCGGCCAGATTCTCCGCATTGACGCCAATCCGTTTGTGGATGCCGCGTCCCACATATTCAAAAATATTTTTGCCGTCCACATCCCGGGAGGCGCGGATACAGCGCCCGCATAAGATACAGCGGTTGGTGTCCAGAGCGATATCCGGGTGCGAGGCGTCCACCGGGCGCACCGGTTGCAGATAGGGATACAGGCTGTCCTGGGAAATGCCCAGTCGATACGCCATGGCTTGCAGCTCGCAGCGTCCGCTGGCCTCGCAAATAGGACAAAGATGATTGCCCTCGTGAAACAGCATGCGCACCAAATCGCGACGATAACCCTGGACCTGAGGCGTATCGTTTTCGACGGTGACGCCCGGTTCCGCGGGCTGTGTGCAGGCCGCCGCAGTGCGGCCGTTAACTTTCACCGTACAGACGCGACAACTGCCCTGCGGGACTAAGCCCTCTACGTCGCAGAGACGAGGAATATAAACGCCAGCGTCGTCGCAGGCGTCCATGATGGTCTGGCCGGGTTTGGCGACGATGGTTTCGCCATCCACGCTAAATTCGAACTCTGTGCTCATTCCTTGTCTCCATAAGCCGGGTCATAGATGAGCGAGCGCCGCTTGGCGATGATTCTGGCCTCGTCCAGCGCCTTTTGAATATTGAAGCCCGCCTGCATGCCTCCGGGTCGTTCCTTCACCATGGCGGAATAGACCAGTGGGAAGTATTCCATGGTGGAGAGTATGGGGTTGGGGGAAGTGTGTCCGAGCCCGCAGCGGCTGGTGGCGATGATGGTGTCGCTCAGGTTGCGCAGATAATCCAGATCCTCCGGTTCACCCTCTCCGTGCATGATTTTTTCCAGCCCTTTTTTCAGGAATACATTGCCTACGCGACAGGGCGTACAGTAGCCGCAGCTTTCCTCAATGAAGAAGTCCATGTAGTAGGCGGCGGCTTCAAGAATATTACGGGAGCTGTTGAAGCAGACAATGGCGCCGGCGGAGGCGAGATCTTCAAAACACAGGCGGCGGTGAAATTCGGTGCGCCCCACTATCTGGCCGCTGGCGCCGCCGACTACGATAGCTGCGGCGTCCTGTGCGCCAGCCTGCGCGAGAATTTCCTCCAGGGTGACGCCAAAGGCGACTTCATAAATTCCAGGTCGAACGCAGTCTCCGCTGATGCTGAGCAACTTGGTTCCAGAGCTGCCCGTGGTTCCCATGCCGCGGAACCATTGCGCGCCTTGCTCCATGATGCGCGGAACGCAGCTCAGGGTTTCGACGTTATTAACAACAGTAGGGTGGCCCAGGTAGCCGGATTGCACAGGAAACGGCGGCCGGTTTTTGGGCTCGCCGCGCTTGCCTTCGCAGGAGCTGATCAGAGAGCTTTCTTCCCCGCAGATATAGGCGCCGGCGCCCATCTGTATGCGAATATCGAAAGCAAAATCGTCTCGTCCGAGAATGCTGGCGCCCAGTAAATTCTGTTCCCGGCGCTGTTGCAGTTTTTCTTCCAGATAGGCGCGCAGATAGCGGTATTCGCCGCGCAGATAGAGAATGCCGTGGCGGGCGCCTACTGCGTAGGCGGCGATCGTCATGCCGGCGAACAGCAGGTCGGGTTTCTCGGTCAACAGTACACGGTCCTTGAACGTGCCCGGTTCGCCTTCATCCGCGTTACAGATGACGTAACGTTCTTCAGCGGGAGTGTTCGCCGCCAGTCGCCATTTTCGGCCAGTAGGAAACCCGGCGCCGCCGCGTCCGCGCAGAAGCGACTCTTCTACCTGGGCGATCACCTCCAGCGGCGATAACTGCAAAGCGGCGCGCAGGCCCTGTTCTGGATCAGCGTCGGTCAAAAGAACCGGTCCGGGCTGACGAATATTATTGCGCACCATGGCCTGGACGAGGGGATGGCCGTTGGCGCCATCGCCGGTTTTGCCGATCAGTGTTTGCGGGTCTTTGGACTTGCGCAGAGTTCGCAGGATGCTTTTGACTTTGGCTGGCGTCAGACGGGTGACGACTACATCGTTGATCAATGCGGCAGGAGCCTGATCGCACATGCCGATGCAGGGGGTAAACTCCAGGGAAAAAGCGCCGTCGGCGCTGGTTTCGCCCGGCTGGATTCCGAGTGCGTCGGAAAACGCCTCGGCGATGGCTTGCGCGCCGGCATGACGGTCGACAATGTCATCACACAAGCGAATGGTGATATCGCCTTTGCGTTTGTCGGAGAAAAAAGCATAGAAACTGACGACGCCTTCCACTTCCACCCGGTAGGTTCCGGTGAGAGAGGCGATCAGCGACATCGCCTCGCCATCGATGCAGCGCAGCTTGTCCTGCACTCGCCACAGGATGTCCATCATCCGGCGCGGGTCGTTGTCGTAGTCGGCGCAGACTTGCTTGATGAGAGTTGCGTTATCGTTATCCATGCTTCGTCCCGTCAGCGCGTGTGAAGTTGCCTGGTTGGGTTGATGACGCTGAGCGGCGGATGCAGGTCGCAACGCCGCCCAGCGTATTCCATAGTATCGTCATTCAGGGAAGGTATTTTGACGTGAGTCTGTTTTTCCCTGAAAAATCTATAGCTTAAGAGATGCGATCCATTCAGGTACGCCGGCGCAGGCGGTTTTACGGATAATCGTGGCGCCTTTGACTTTCACATCTTCGCCGGGATCGATTACCGTTATCGAGCAATGTTCTGGCGTGCAGTCCACCAGACCCGCAGCGGGATACACTTGCAAGGACGTACCGACTACTAGCAGCGCATCCGCTGTGGCCACGATATCCGCAGCGGCCTCCAGCATCGGGACCATTTCTCCGAACCAGACCACATGCGGTCGCATTTGTTTGCCTTGAGGACATAGATCACCCAGCGCAATATCCCGGTCATCCAGATCAACCAGATAACGTTCATCGACACTGCTGCGCGCTTTCATGATTTCACCGTGCAGGTGTACGACGTTGCTGGACCCTGCGCGCTCGTGCAGGTCATCGATGTTTTGCGTGATGATGGTGACGCGATGTTGCGATTCCAGCGCGGCGAGGGCCATGTGCGCGGCATTGGGCTGGGCTTCCCGCGCCTGCTGGCGCCGGGTGTTGTAGAACTCCAGCACTAATTGCGGGTTGCGCTCCCAGCCGCCAGGGGACGCCAGATCATGTACGCTGTATTGTTTCCATAGTCCGCCTACGTCCCGGAACGTAGGCAGGCCGCTTTCGGCGCTTATGCCAGCGCCGCTGAGCACGACGATATGAGCCACGAACTTTCCTCAAAGTATGATTAGCTGTGCGTTCACCGGCATACGCCGGCCTGGAAAGAGCCGCCGAAGTTAAGCGGCCCAACAGGGCTAAACATAGCCCGGCGCGGCGCCGGGGTAAAGCTCGGACAGATCGGGGTTAGAGAACGCTTTCCACGGCGGCGATGAAGTCCGGGTCTTCCGGCGTAGTGCGACTGGGAAATGCGGCGACGACGCGACCTTCCTTGTCTACCACATATTTATGAAAGTTCCATTGCGGAGGCTGCCCGGTCTGTTCCGCCAGATTTCGGAACAAGGGATGCGCGTTCGGTCCTTTGACAGGATGTGCGTCCGTCATGGTGAAGGTGACGCCGTAATTAACGAAACACACTTCCGCCGTTTTTTCTGCATCGTTGTCTTCCTGATTAAAGTCGTCCGAGGGCATGCCGATGACTTCCAGACCTTGTTCCCGATAGCGCTTATACATCGCCTCCAGCCCTTTGAACTGAGGGGTAAAACCGCAGTAGCTCGCCGTATTAACGATCACCAGCGGCTTGCCGGCGAAGCGTTCGCATAGATTGATGGATTGGCTGGAGTGCAGTTTTTTGACGTCGCCGTCCAGCAAGGCGGGGCAGGCCGCCAGCGCTGACGCGCTTTGGCACAGTAAAAGGCTCAATAAGGCTGTTTTGATGAATCTGGGCATGACCGTTTTCCTTGTTAGTCAGTATTAACTGATTGTGCGGCAGGGCGCTGGCGAAAGTCTATGGTGACCGGGAGCGCGGCGTAGCCGTCGCCAATAATTACGGAGTCAGTCTTACTATAGATTGCAGTTTGATTGCGCGCGCCACTTGAACCGGTGAAAAAAGCAGGCCTAGAATAATTGACCTTTGGTCATTATGAGGCGTTAGCCATGTTCAACTCCCACAATTTTGATGTGCTCGGCTCCACGCTGGCGTCCACTCTGCGACGTTGGCGGGGCACGATGGGCAGCAGCAAAACGGCGCAGCCTGAGAAAGCGCCAGAACTTTTTGATCGCGAAGGCTGTCCGCATTGCCGTCTGGTGCGGGAAGCTCTGACGGAGTTGAACCTCGACGCCATGATTTATCCGGTTCCGCAAGGCGGCGTCAGGCACCGTCAGCGTTTACAGGAACTTTCCGGTGGCGACACGGTCCCATTTCTGTACGATCCAAATACGGATGAAAAAATTGCGGGCGCGCAGGCTATCGTAACTTACCTGTTTCGTCAGTATCGCGCCAAACAGCCGCCTGCGGCGCTGAGGGAATCCTTCATTAATATGACGGGCTCCAGGCTGGCGACTTTGGTGCGAGGCGGGAAAGGCCTGACAGCGGCGCCATCAAATGCGCCGAAGAAACCCCTGGCGCTGTACAGTTTTGAATCCAGTCCCTTCTCGCGATTAGTGCGCGAACGCCTATGCGAACTGGAGTTGCCCTACCTTCTGGTCAATCTGAGCAAGCAGCAGTTGGCGGATTTGGGGCCGGCGGCGCAACGGCTGCATTTGGGCGATTACAAACCTTTGCCGGGAAGTAAAAGAGAGGCTTTTCTCAAGGAGCATGGACGCGTACAGGCGCCGTTTCTGGTGGACCCGAATCGCGGGGAAGGCGCAGGGTTGTTTGAATCTGCGGAAATTATCAAGTATCTGAACGCCGCTTATGCTGTCTGAACCTGCGGATTGTGCTGATAATTACTTGAAAGCATTCATATTCCCGCCGCGCTATACTGTCGCTCCTTAACCTATCGCGCGTCCCTGCAACCTAATGGACGCGCGCCGCGTGTTCTACAGGGAGCGTCCTTTCTTTGGGAGTGGGTGAAATGAGGAGGGCGTTTCGCAACAAACTCTCATGACTATACAAAATAGGCATTGAAGCCAACGCGGGCAATTGCCATGATTAGCAGCTCGGCCTGCGCCGCTTATCGCGGTCGGATGCGCCAATTATGGAATCTCGAACAACTATCTGGATGAATGTGCTAGGGCTAGAAATGAAAAATAAGTTGTCTGCGAAGGACTTGTGCTTCTTTATACCGCGTAATTTGCTTCTGGTGGGGGCGGTTGCTCTCAGCGGTTGTAACATGTCTTCAATCAAACCCTCTACGGACTCCGGCGCCAAGACGGAAGACAAGCAGTACGCCACTCCCTCTACACCTGAAACGACAAATGCGACGACTTCGCAAGAAGCGGCGACGTCAACCACGCCAGGCATGACGGACGCAACCTCGGAAGCGGGATCTGCTACGATGCAAAGCGCCGATGGCGCTGATCAGACAGGCGCTGGCAAGACGGCGCAGAAGACCACATCCACTGCAAAACAGAAAACCACTACGCCTGCCGCTAAAAAGACCGTAAAGGAAAAAACGGCGACTAAGAAAACCGCCAGTTCCTCAAACGGCGCATCCGCGAAAAAGAAAGATGCGGAGAAGCCGCAATCCAAGCCAGCGGCGACTAAAGAAAGCGTAAAGAAAGAACCCGCGAAAAAAGAAACGGCGGATACCAGCGCAGAGACAAAACCTGTCGTTGAGACCGCTATGCTGTCGCAACCAAAAGAAACATCAGGACTACAGATTACCGGCAGCATGCTGCCCTATGATTTTGGCGGCTGGATGCTGGAGAAGGATTGGGATAGCGCGCACATCGGCGTCTGTCGACTGCGTTCGGAGCGTCATCCAATATTCGACGGCTATGAAAATTCCAACGTATGGATTGAGGTGTTGGCCAAAGAGGTCAACGTGTACACCAGATCGAACGTCGATCTGACCTATCCCGGCGTTGGCCTGCAGTTAGCGGAACAAACGGTTCTCGACTTTAATGAAGTGTTTCAGGAGACAAACGCGCGGATAAAAGGTGACCATACCCGCGCGCTGCAAAACGCCAGCAAACTGACGGTTAAATTAGGTTTCTGGCCCAGCTGGCCGCAGACCCAAACCCAGCAGGCGGTGATACCGGCGACGGTGTTGAAGCAGGCGATACCGGTTTTTCTTAACTGCAAAAACCTGTAATCACGAATTAGGCGCGGGACTAATGGCGGCGGCGTCAAAGGTAATTGCAACGACCGCCCGGCCGAAAGAAAAAGTAAATCATAGCTGAAGGATGTTTCGGGGATGACCTTAAGACTTAAATTTAACCTTGTATTGGGTTTGGCTTCTTGCGCCGGCATCGCCCTGGCGGCCTTTCTGGTGTATCAACTATTGCAGAAAAATGCGCGGGAAGAGGTGCTCGACAGCGCCCGGATCATGATGCAGAGCGCGTTCGCCGTACGCGGTTACACCGTTGATGAAGTGCGTCCATTGTTGGCGCTGCAGCAGAAGCGTCAGTTTCTACCGCAGACCGTGCCGGCTTATGCGGCGCACCGCTATATTGGCAAGCTGCAGAAGGAGTATCCTGAATACAGCTACCGGGAGGCGACGCTGAACCCAACCAACCCGGCGGATCGCGCTTCGGATTGGGAAGCGGATATTATCAACCATTTCCGCAACAACGACGGCGCGCCGGAACTGGTCGGCACCCGGGAAACGCCGACAGGCCCTTCGCTCTACATGAGCCGCCCGATCAAGATCACCGATCCGAAATGTCTGGCCTGTCACAGCACTCCCAGCGCGGCGCCGCAGACCATGATCGACATGTACGGCAGCTCCAACGGTTTCGGCTGGAAGCAGGATGAAGTGGTCGGCGCCCAGATCGTATCGGTGCCTATGTCGCTGCCGCTGCAACGGGCGGATGAAACCTTCAAGCTGTTTATCGGTTTGCTGGTGGGCGTCTTCCTGGTGATTGCTGTGCTGCTTAACGTCATGCTGGACTTCGTGGTTATCCGTCCAGTCAAGAAACTGTCCGATAAAGCTAACGAAGTCAGCTTGGGCGCGTTGGAAGCGGAGGAAATGCCGGTGAAAGGCAACGATGAGATTTCCTCGCTGACTCAGTCCTTTAACCGTATGCACCGCAGTTTGGCTAACGCTGTCAGATTGTTGGACGAGACTGGCGAGCCTTGAGCATAAAGTAAACAGCTCAGGCAATATGCCAAAGCGCCTGACGATCGTGTCGGGCGCGTGTTGATTACAACCTTTTAAGTGGCCGCTATGGCGATGAAGTGAAGGATCGCGCTATATTGACCGCATTGTAAGTCAAGTCCGGGACCTCTTCTCAAACTTACAAAAATCAACGAATTGGTTTGTATGGTTCGAGTAAGCGTAGAGTAAGCTTACCTATAGTTAAGGACTTTTGGGGATACGCCGCACTGCTCTGTGCGCAGGCGGGTTAAATCGGATGTTACACGGAAGACGGCTGTCGGCGCCCGCTCAATAGCGGCGTGGCGGTTTGCTTTGCTCAGTACGTAAGAACTATGTCGACGAAACCACCATTTGACGTAATCGGAAAATATAGCGTTGAGTCCACCATCGGCCAGGGCGCAATGGGCGTGGTGTACAAAGGCCATGACCCGGATATAGACCGTCCGGTCGCTATCAAAATGCTGCACGCCCACCTGATGGTGGATCAAACTGATGGAGGCCTGTTGGCCCGTTTCCGTCAGGAAGCCCAGGCGGCGGCCCGCTGTCTGCACACCAATATCGTTACCGTCTTTGATTTCGGCGTCTTCAAGAACTCGCCCTATATGGTGATGGAGTTTGTCGACGGCATTGATCTGCGTTCTTTCCTGCGGGAAAACATGCAGCTTTCCGTGCGTCAGATTGGCGATTTGGTCATCCAAGTGCTGGAAGCACTGGATTACGCTCACCTGAAAGGGGTGGTGCACCGCGACGTTAAACCCGCCAACATTCTTTTGCTGGAGTCCGGTCATGTGAAAGTGACGGATTTCGGCGTTGCAAAACTGGATACCTCCGAGCTGACCAATGTCGGCGACGTGATCGGCACGCCCAGTTACATGTCCCCGGAAGCGCTGCGCGGCGATCGGGTTGATGGGCGCAGCGACCTGTTTTCCGCCGGTATTGTATTGCTGGAGTTGATCGCCGGTAAACGTCCGCAAAAGGGCGGCTTGCCCTGGACGGAAAAAGAAATTCTGCAATTCATCGCCGACAGTCCCACGCTGCCGGTGCAATTGGATCGCGCTTTCTCCAGTCTGTTAGCGAAAGCATTGACCGCAGAACCGAAAGACCGATATGAAACCGGGCAGGAATTCGCTATCGCCTTGAAGACGCTGCTGGCGCCTAACCAGGTGTATGTGCCGGATCTCAATGATCTTGCCGCGACGGTGATACAAAGCAAGGTTACTTTCGCCGGTCGTCAGGCGGACCAGCCTTCCACCTACAGCTCTGCGTCAAGTTCCCAGATCGCGCTGTCGCCGGAAGTGTCTCTGATTTTGAGCCAGACGCTGGCGCCGTTTCTGGGGCCGGTGGCGCACCATATGATTCGCAATGCCGCCGCGTCCTCGACGAGCCTACAGGAGATGATTGAGAAACTTTCCCGTCATATTCCCAATGAAGCCGAGCGACGTAATTTCCTCAGTACGTTGAATCGCACCGGGATTCGTTCCATGCCCAGCGAAACCACCGGCAGTGGCGCATCGCGCATCACCACCATTGGCTCGCGTTCGTCCATCAGGCCAGGACAGGCTGGTCCGTTGACGTTGAGTGGCGAAACCTTGCAGAAGCTGACCCAGTTATTGGCGCATCATGTCGGCCCACTGGCTTCGCGGCTGGTGCGTAAATCGGTGAAAAGCTCATCGGATATGGAAACGCTGTTCAAGGACTTGGCCAACAGCATTCCAGACGAGTCGGAACGCACCCAGTTTATCTCCAAGGCGCGTAAATCCATCTAACGCGAACAGATCAAAAGAAGCAGAATCGCCGCTGTTGAGCAGCGGCGATGGGCTGTTATTTCGCGTCTTTGCGCACCCAGACTTCCACTCGTCCGTTACGGCTTGCGCCATGCACGCCGCCGCTGGCGCCGACAGCCATGTACTGGCCATAACCGGTTACCGCTTTGACCTCTGCGCCGCGTTCTTTCAGCGCCCGGTTGACTGCGTTAGCGCGTAGCTCAGACACCATTTGCGAGCGCAACTCATCTCCGCTTTTGTCCGCGAAACCAATCAGCATCAGATCTGCTGGTGAGCGACCGCTTTGGCGCAAATACTCCAATAATCGCTCCAGATCGCGCTGGGCTTTGTTATCAAGCTTGCTACGTCCTGCGGCGAAACGGAAGTTCACCGTCAACCGATTGTAGTTGCGGGTTAACTGGCGGAAAGACTCAGGGACGCTGTTATCCAGCTTGGGGTCGACTTCCAAAATATTCTGAGAAACAAAGCCGCTGTCCGCGACAATGTCCTGGCCCATGGCGGAGTGTGTGAAGTGGATAAACCCATCAATGGCGGCTTTATTCGGACGCCCGCTGGTGTAGAAGAACAAGCGACGGGCCAGGGGATAGTCTTCCGTCGCCAGACTGAGTTGATCCGGCGCAATGGCGGGACTGTTCGCCTCGGCGATGGCCAACGCTTTGCTGCTGCGCACGGAAGCGAAACCGCTGAAACCAATAGCGCCGCGGTCTTTACTGACGTCGTCGGACAACTGATCGTTGGATTCATAACGTTTGGCGGTTTTCACCAGCTTGTAAGCATCGCCGAGCACTAAGCTGGAGAAAGTATCCCAGGTGCCTGAACTTTCGTCACGAGCGTAAACGGTCACCGCCATATCCGGGCCGCCGACCTGCTTCCAGTTGTTGATTTTGCCGGAAAACAGCTCCGCTACCTGAGTGGTGGTGAGGGACTTCACCGGATTGCGTGGATGCACCAGTATGGCCAGACCGTCAACGGCGATGACGTGCTCTGAATCCAGCGCTTTCAGATCCGCGCGCTTCTTATGCTCCTGCGCTTCGGAGTCTTTGACGGGACGGGATGACGCCCAAACATCCGCCTCTCCGGATTTCAATGCTTTATAACCGGTGCTGGAGCCATGAGCGGCGACTTTGACGGCGATGGTTTTGCCTTGCACGGTACCGCTGACGATGGCTTCATTTTCTTTGCCGGCGCTTTTCACCGTGACGTTCTGCGCACCACGCTCCTCTAGGTAGCGCTTTACCAGAGCCGGGGCCAGGGCGGCGCCAATAGTATTGGAGCCATGAACTTCGAATAAATATCCTTTTGTGGGGACGTCTTCCTGACTGAATGGGGTTAACGCATAGACACGCAGACTGGCGAAGATTAGCGCCAAGCTTATGAAAGCGGTGAACCGACGTGCGCGCACAATTTTTATATCTCTCATTTGAAAAGAACAGTGTGTCAGGTTGGAAAGGAGCGTTGATACTATTAAGTATTTATGACAGAAATATGACAGAACTGTAACAAAAGGTTCCAAGTTGGAAGCCGCATTGTTTCAGCTTCGCCATGAACGTACGAGGAAGTATAGTTCAGATAAATGAATAAAATATGATAGGTAACAAGCGTACTTTCTCTGAGATTCCATACTAGTTTGGGTATAGGTTAT
The DNA here is from genome assembly GCF_004135205.1 of Hahella sp. KA22. Taxonomy (NCBI): domain Bacteria; kingdom Pseudomonadati; phylum Pseudomonadota; class Gammaproteobacteria; order Oceanospirillales; family Hahellaceae; genus Hahella; species Hahella sp. KA22. The sequence continues at coordinate 701,759 of NZ_CP035490.1, forward strand.
GCTCGGGGACGAATCTCCTGCTTGCTGAATATGAGTTGAGCCTGATATGCGTCGATCGGTTGCTTGGGCCACGTTTCTGGAAGTGTTGTGCGCGATTCTGCTACTGGCGGCGCTGATCGCCGCGTTGTTGTATATCTTCAATACCCCGGAAGACTCACTTCAGGGCGAGACATTAGCGCCTGGTCAGGAGAGTCCAGAACTACCCAATACTGTAAATGGCTCGGGCGAACAGGAGCATGCTCCTGCTGGTGTGGAGGAAGGTCCACGATTCGTTAAAATAGACGCCGGCGGTGCAGAGCTGTCGCCAGAGGCGGGGGAGTGGTCCTGCGTACTTGACCGCAGTACCGGGCTTTTGTGGGAAGTGAAGCGCACTGACGGTGGTTTGCAGGATGCCGAGCACACCTACTCGTGGGCGCGGGAAGGCGACTTGCCGGACGCAGATGCGGAGCCAGACGCGCCGCCGCCGGGAGGTAGCGTCTATAACCGTGGACTGTGCCTGTATTCTGAATGCGATACCGCAGCCTACGTGAGGGAAGTGCGGGAGATCAGTCTGTGCGGCGCGTCCGACTGGCGTCTGCCTGAGGCGGCGGAGCTGCGGACCTTGGAGCACCCCACCCGTTATTATCCGGATATTGATACGGACTTCTTTCCCAACACCATCTCCGGCAATTACTGGACCTCGACGGAAGTGGAAAAGGCGAGGACGCTGGCCTGGTCCGTGGACTTTAATAATGGCTTTCCCTACATCGCTGAAAAGCGTTTGGCGCATCACCTCCGGCTCACATCCGGACCCGTTCGCTAAAGGCGCTAACGCGACTCCATGTGGGTAAGGTTCACTATCGCTGAACCGGTTCAGATCTGATATGTTGGGCGCACTTGGATACAGGATCTCAACATGACTGCGCCGAACACACATCCTTTCGATGCTTTAACCCCCGAATTTATCATGGACGCCGTCGAGAGCCAGGGCTATTTATGCGACGGACGTATTTTCGCCCTTAATAGCTACGAAAACCGCGTTTATCAGGTAGGCGTTGAAGGCGCCGATCCTCTGATCGCCAAATTCTACCGGCCAAATCGCTGGAGCCGGGAGCAAATTCTCGAAGAACATGAGTTCTGTTACGAACTGGTGGAGGCGGAGCTGCCCGTGGTGGCGCCGCTCCGCCTGAACGATGGAGGAACGCTGCCGCAGGCGGGAGAGTTTCACTTCTCTCTGTTTCCCCGCAAAGGCGGCCATGCGCCGGAACTGGATAATTTCGACAGCCTGCTGACCTTGGGTCGTCTGTTGGCCCGTATTCACGCGGTGGGAGCGGTCAAGCCCTTCCAGCATCGTCCGCGCATCGATACGCAAAGTTTTGGCCGCGACGCGGTGGCGTTGGTGCAGGAACAATTCGTTCCCAGTGAACTACGCTCTTCCTATGATTCATTGACGCGTGATTTATTGCAGGCGCTGGAAGAAATCATCGGTGATGGCGGCGACTTTGTTTATATCCGCACTCATGGCGATTGCCATGTAGGCAACATGCTGTGGCGTGACGATGCGGCGCATTTCGTGGACTTTGACGATACCCGCATGGCGCCGGCCATACAGGACCTTTGGATGTTGCTCTCCGGCGACCGTCCCAACCGCACTGCGCAGTTGGTGGAGATCGTCGAGGGTTATAACGAATTCTATGATTTCCGTCCTTCTGAACTGAGACTGGTTGAAGCGTTGCGCACGTTACGCATGTTGAACTATTGCGCCTGGCTGGCCAGTCGTTGGAGCGATCCCGCGTTTCCGCGCAACTTTCCCTGGTTCAACTCTGCGCGTTATTGGGGAGATCATATACTGGAGCTGCGTGAGCAACTTGCGGCGTTAAACGAAGAGCCTTTACGACTCCCTTCCTATCAGGTTCGCTAAAGCGCGATCCAGTCAGATTGTATCGCCATGTAGGTATTGAAACCCGATACCTCGCATGGCGGAATCCGACACTTTCCGGTTTCAGCTTCCGCTTTTTTCAACGCTCCTACATGTTGAGAGATGGCTGAAATCAGCTCTACCGTTAATAATTGATGTAAAAGAAAAAAACGTTGCTTTGCGCTATTTGCCTGCGTAGATGCGGCGCGCGGACGGTGAGTTCAAATCGGCGATTCAGTTTTGCTCTTAAAACTATTCAAGGTGCGTGGTCAGCATGGACATTCTTATTCTTCTGATAGTCGGCGCGGTGGTCGGCGGAGCCGCGTTGCAGTCCTTCGGAGGCGCATTGATGGGCGCTGCGTTGGGCGCTTTGGCGGCCAGCTTCCATCGCTTACAGATGAAAGTGCAAAAGCTGGAGAAAAAAGTCAGCGCATTTGAAAGGGCCCGTTCTGAGCCTGTCGCTGCGCCGCCGCCAAGGGTGGAAATCCCTCTCGCCTCAAACCTGAATACAGCGACCTCGTCGCAACCGATGGCGACGGCCTCGACCTCTGCCCCGAACACTGTGACGGAAAACGTGAATACGTTGGATGAGGTCAAAGAAGAGGAAAATATTTCCCTTGATATCAGAGACCTGCAACTGGATATAGAGCCGTCTCCTGCACCGGCAGTCGCGATGGAGCAGGCGCCTGTTACACCATTGGCCATGACCGAAACTGAGCCAGCGCAGGAAGAACCTGTCGTTGCGCCGGCGGCGCCTGCTGAGGTTGCTCAACCTGAACCTCTACGTCCCACGCCTGCTGAGCCGGCGCCTCCCAATTTGGCCGATAAGCTGGTGGCCTGGGTGACCAACTATTTCACCGGCGGCAATATTGTCGTGCGGGTGGGCGTCATTATTCTGTTTTTCGGCGTGGCGTTTCTACTGAAATACGCGTCGCAAAAAGTGGTTATTCCTCTGGAGCTGCGTTATCTGGGCGTGGCGGCGGGCGCCGCCGCCATGTTCGCCATCGGCTGGCGCTTGCGTCGCAAAAACCAGGGCTATGGCCTCATTATGCAAGGCGGCGCCATTGGCCTTTTGTACATCACTATCTTCGCCGCTTTCCGCCTGCATGGCTTACTTTCTTCACTGACCAGCTTCTCATTGATGGTGGCGGTGGTGTGTTGCGGCGTATTGATTGCTGTCTTGCAAAACGCACAGGCGCTGGCGGCGGTCAGCGTCATAGGCGGTTTCGCTGCGCCCATTCTGGCCTCTACCGGGCAGGGCTCCCATGTGGAGCTGTTTACTTACTATTTGCTTCTCAATCTGGGCGTTACCGCCATCGCCTGGTTTAAGTCCTGGCGCACGTTGAACTGGCTGGGGTTTGTTTTCACCTTTGGCATTGGCATGGTTTGGGGCGCGCAGTATTACACCCCTATGTTCTTCCATTCCACCGAGCCTTTCCTGATCGCTTTCGCGGTGATGTATAGCTTGATCGCCCTGCTGTTCGCCTCGCGTCAGCCCCCCAATTTGAAGGGCCTGGTGGATGGAACCCTGGTGTTCGGGACGCCTACGGTGTTTATCGCCCTACAGTCGTTGATGGTTAAGGACACGCAATACGCTATGGCCTGGAGCAGCGCAGGCGTTGGTATTTTCTATCTGACCTTGAGTTTGCTGGTGCGCGCGCGTCCTCAAATGCGTTTGTTGTATGAATGCTATCTGGCGCTGACGGTTGCGTTTCTCACTCTGGCGATTCCTCTCGCCTTCGACGGGCGCGTTACCTCTGCGCTGTGGGCGGTGGAAGGCGTCGCCCTGTTTTGGGTAGGCGCGCGCCAACAGCGACTGCTGCCGCGCTTTTCCGGATTGGGATTGATGCTGTTCGGCGGCGCTATGTATCTCACGGAGCCGCCATCCCAGGAACCGCAATGGTTTGTGTTGAACGCTGACTTTATTGGCGCTTTGCTGGTGACCATCGCAGGCGGCCTCACTGCTCGCATTGCGACGCGTTATCAGGATCGCCTGTTGCGTCAGGAAGTGCAGTGGGCTCCGATTATTCTGTCTCTGTGGGCTTATGCATGGTGGATGGCGGGCGGTCTATTTGAGATTCATCGCCACATCGCCGATACGCACCTGCCGATAGCTGGCAGTCTGTTCACGGTGTTGACGGCGATGGCCTGTCAGTTCTTTGCGGGAAGATGGCGTTCGCCGCATTTGCCCTGGTTGGCGATGGCGAGTTTTGTCATTGGAGTGGTTTACCTCTTTACCCACTATCAAGTAGACGCACGCACTATTGCGTGGCTGAACGCGGACTTCCTGGCGTCCATGACGTTGGTGGCGTATGCGTTGTGGGCGGGGATTTTCGGCAGGCGCGGCGAGCAGCATCGATATTTTGCGCCGGCGGAAATGGTCAATGCTCTGGTGCTGGGCGTGGCGGTGGCCTTAGGGTCGCTGGCGGGCGGAACCGAGGCTATTGAGCAGTATCCGTCAGCGATGGAGGCGTCGGCGTTTCTGCTGTTCTACACGTTCTTCACCGGCGCCTTTGCGCTCTCATACCTGCGTTTCCAATGGACGACGGCGGCTTACCCAGCGCTATTGCTGGCTCCGGCGATATTATTTGTTTTGTTCATTTATGTGCTGGAATACCGGGCGTTATACGCCAACGCCGGCTGGTTAGCGTACCCAGTGGCGTGGGCGGCGCATTTCGGATACCTGCGCCTGATGCAGGATCGCGTACGTGCGCCAATAGGCCTGTTTCATTGCGTGATGTTATTCGCTCTGGTATTCGCGGTCACCTGGCAGATTCATTTTGAAATCACCGGCGAATATGACCCTGAAACCATGGCTGGGCAGGCGATATGGGGATTGGTTCCCGCTCTGGCGTTGCTGGCTCTGCGGCGCGGCATGTCCTCGGTCTGGCCGTTTGCGCGCTACCCGCAGGAACTGTTGCAATGGCTCCCTCGCGCCTTGCTGGCGAGCGTTGGGTTGTGGATGTTGTGGAGTAACATAGTTGCTCCAGCGAATAAGGGGCTGGCGCTGTTGAACCCACTTGATCTGGTGAACCTGCTGGCCTTGTGGGTGTTGTGGACGGAAGTGCGTCGCCATGGCGCGCTGGATGCACTTAAACAAAGAGTCGCCTCATACGGCGTGGTGGCGGCGTTTTGCTTCCTGTGGCTCAACGCGTCCCTGTTCCGCGCTTTCCATTTCAGTCTGGCTATCCCTTACCGCTTCGATGACATGGTGTCGTCCATCGTGGTGCAGAGCGGCATGAGTCTGCTGTGGAGCATTGCGGGCATGCTGTGCATGCTGGTCGGCGCGCGCAGGGCGCATCGCTCGGTGTGGATGGTCGGCGGCGGCTTGATGGTGGCGGTAGTCGCCAAACTGTTCCTGTTCGATCTTTCCGGCACGGGCACGGTGGCCCGTATCGTCGCCTTTATCAGTGTTGGCGTAGTGTTGCTGTTGGTGGGCTACTTCGCTCCGGTTCCGCCCCGGGAAGACGCGGAGAAAGCACCCGCGTCGGAAGCGGAAAGTGGGGCGGAGTAAGCCTCAGACCAATGCTTGTTTAAGGAAGGCGACGGTGCGCTCCCAGGCTAACTGAGCGGCTTTCGCATCATAGCGCGCGGCGTTGGCGTCATTATGAAAAGCGTGATTGACGCCTTCGTACATGTGCAGCTCATAGCGCGCGCCTGAGGCGTCCAGGGCTTCACGATAGTCGGGGATGCCCTGGTTAATGCGGTCATCCAAACCTGCATAATGCAGTTGCAGCGGGATTTTGATCCTGGCGGCGTCAGCGGCGTTTACCTGCCTGCCATAAAAGGCCACGGCGGCGGCGAGATCTTGAGAATGAGCCGCCAGCTGGTTGGCCATGGCGCCGCCCCAGCAGAACCCGACGCAACCCACTTTGCCGTTGCAGTCCTCGCGTTTTGTGACATAAGTTACCGCCGCCTCAAAATCCACGCGGGTTTTTTCTCCATCCAGTTGCGCGATCATACCGCGGGCTTTGTCCTGATCGTCCGGCGTGCCTCCCAGAGGAGACAACCCATCCGGAGCAAGGGCTATGAAGCCCGCCAGCGCCGCCCGTCTCGCCACATCTTCAATGTGTGGGTGCAGTCCTTTATTCTCATGGATGATCACTACGCCTGGCAGCGGTGCGGATGTGTCTTTGGGTTTGGCGAGATAAGCGCGGATGACGCTTTCGCCGCCTGGGTATTCGACATATTCGCTGATAATGCGCGCGTCGTCTTTGGCGATGGTATCCGCTCGTGCGTAGTTGTTTTCCAGCAGGGGCAGAAGCGCCATCGCCGCAGTGGTCCCGCCGGCCAGTCTGGTCAGGCGGTCAATGAAGGTTCTGCGACTCATGGTGGAGTGTGTGTATTCGTCGTAAAGCTGGATGAACTTTTGTTCCATGGAAAGCTCCTTCTCTTGTTGTTCAGCGGTTGGTCCGCGATGTGTCGCAGCCCAGGCGCATGCTTGTTTTTGGGTACTGCTTTCCTAACGAAAATCTTTAGCCGGAACAGGCGTGGTTCACGAAACTGTCATTTACTTGCAGTAAAAGTGCTGTCGGATCAACGCTGTTAAGGTAAAAAAAATGACTGTACAACATCCTCAATATGGTTGGGAAATAAAAGACTCTGATGACATTCCCTCCAGTCCTGAGCAGGGTCGGAGTTTCTTTGACATCCTGCAGGCGCGGACTTCCCGTCGTGGCGTTTTGCGTGGTTTCGCTGCTGGGGCGGCGGCTTCAGGCGTTTCTCTGACTGGTTGCAGTGCAATCATGGCCGGCTCGGACAAGGGTGAACTGACTTTCACTGAGCTGCCTCATGGACAGGACGAAACATTCCACGTGGCGCCCGGTTATGAACACGATGTCCTGATTAGCTGGGGCGATAAAGTGTTAGCGGATGCACCGGCGTTTGATCCTCGTAACCAGAGCGCGCAAGCGCAAGCCAAACAGTTTGGCTACAACAACGATTTCGTTGGATTCCTGTCATTGCCGTTGGGTTCCGACAATTCGGATCACGGCCTGCTGGCTGTGAACCACGAATACACAATTTCCGAGCTGATGTTCCCAGGTTCGCCGAAGACGGATCAGATGAGCAAGGCGCAGGCGGATATCGATATGATGGCGCACGGCCTCAGCATCATCGAAATCAAGAAGACCGATGGCAAATGGGCGGTGGTTCAAGGCTCAAAATACAACCGTCGCATTACTCCGGTAACGGAAATGCGCATGACGGGTCCCGCCGCCGGCAGTGACCGTTTGCGCACCGCGATTTCTCAGGACGGAGTAAGAACCCTGGGCACCTACGGCAACTGTGCGGGCGGCGTCACGCCCTGGGGTACCGTATTAACAGCTGAAGAAAATGTGCAGAACTACTTCAAAGGCGATCCCGCCAAAACCAAAGAAGCGGAAAACTACAAGCGCTTCGGTTTATCTGGCGAACACGAATACGCCTGGGCCAACTATTATGATCGCTGGAATCTGGCGAAAAGCCCCAACGAGCCCTTGCATGTAGGCTGGGTGGTGGAGATTGATCCGTTTGATCCCGATTCCAAGCCGCAAAAGCGCACTGCCCTGGGTCGTTGCAAGCACGAGGGGTGTAACGTCTTCGTCAACAAGGATAACCACGTGGTGGCCTACACTGGCGACGATCAGCGCTTCGAGTATGTCTACAAATTTGTCAGCAAGAACAAATACGACCCCAGCAACCGCGCCGCCAATATGCGCCTGCTGGAGGAAGGAACGCTATACGTGGCGGAGTTCACTGACGGCGGTCTGGTGACCTGGCGTCCGCTGGTGTTCGGCCAGGGCCCGCTGACCGCGGCCAACGGCTTCCGCAATCAGGGCGATGTCATGATTGATATGCGTAAGGCGGCGGATCTGCTTGGCGCCACCCGCATGGATCGTCCCGAAGATGTGGAAGTGAATCCGCGCACGGGCTCAGTGTTCGTCATGCTGACCAATAACAGCAAGCGTAAGGATGGCGACACCAACGCCGCCAACCCCCGCGCCAAAAACCAGTCCGGCCATATTATCGAAATGACGCCGCCAGATGGCGACCACACGGCGGATCGCTTTATGTGGGACATGTTCATTATCGCCGGCAATCCGCAGACGGAAGGCGCTAAATATCACCCGGATATTTCCGCCAACGGCTGGTTCGCCGACCCGGACAACTGCGCTTTCGATAATCACGGCAATCTCTGGATCGCCACTGACGGCGCATACAAAGACGGCGTCGCCGATGGCGTGTGGGCCTGTGCGGTATCCGGCGAAGCGCGTGCGTTGACCAAGCACTTCCTGCGCACGCCCTTACAGGCGGAGTTGTGCGGACCCTTCTTCACCCCGGACAACCAGTCTTTCTTCTGCTCGGTGCAACACCCCGGCGAAGAAGGTACTTACGATCAGCCCACTACACGCTGGCCTGACTTCCGCAACGACTTGCCGCCGCGTCCTTCCGTAGTGGCGATCAATAAGTCCGGCGGCGGCCGCATCGGTAGCTGACGCATTATCGATCGCATAATCTGAAAGTAACGAGAAAACCGGTGCTGGAAACAGCGCCGGTTTTTTTATGGATGAGTATTTATTGAGCGTTTTCGCCAATGGTTTGGAAGATTACGCCATTCTCCGGCGCCGGTAATCTTAATAGTATGAATCTGCGTTCACACTTTAGATGACGGCTATGAAACTCGACAGCTATCTCACCAGACAAGAACAACAAGAATTAAGGCAGGGCTCCAATTTTCGGGGCATGATGGGCTTCGTGACTACTTGGGGGCTGATCGTCGGTGTGAGCGCGCTTTTTGCTCTCTATCCTAATGTTTTCACTCTGATTCTGGCGCTTGTCGTGCTCGCCAACCGGCAATTGGCGCTGGGCATTCTGCTGCATGATTGTTCCCACCGCTCCTGGTTCCGCAGCCAGTGGCTGAATGATCAGTTGGGGCATTGGCTGGCTGGCGCCCCGGTGCTGGTTCCGTTGCCTTTTTATCGCAAATATCACTTTATCCATCACGTTAAAACCGGAACGGACGAAGATCCGGACGTGGGCAATATCCGCAGCTACCCAGTCACTAAAACCAGTATGCGACGCAAGATATTCCGTGACTTCACCGGACAGTCCGGGCTGAAGAATGCCCTCGCGCTCTTGCTGTATGTGAATACCGGCAGACCTGGCAACGCCGTATCCATGGGTGTGCAAACGCGACACGCGGAGAAGGCGGAGGTGCGTCGCACCACGCTGCGTAACTTCAGTCATCTGCTGTTGGTGCACGGCGGCTTTTTAGGGCTGTGTGTGGGGCTGGGCCATTGGGAAGTTTATCTGCTGTGGTGGGTCGCCTATATCTTTACGTATCCTTTTATCATCCGCGTGCGTCAGGTCGCTGAGCATGGGGCCATGCCGGCGTTGTCCTCCGATGACGTGCGCGACACCACGCGCACCACTCTGGCGCGTTGGTGGGAACGTCTATTGTTTGCGCCGCATTATGTGAATTATCACTGCGAGCATCATGCGTTGCCCACTGTCCCTGGTTATAACCTGCCTCGCATGCATCAGATGCTGCGCGAGCGCGGCTTTTATCAGGATAAGCCCGAAGCCTTGGTTGTCGGCTATCCAGAGATCATCCGTAAAGCCGCATCCGCCTAAATCTTTCTTACCTTCATATCCGTCTTTTCTGACTTTTTGTTTTTTTCTGACTTTGCGCCTTCCTGCGCGCTCTTTGCGTGCGCGTAAGCCGTCCGTAACTCTCTGTTGTAGCAGTCTTAGTCCATATAACGTCTACCATTTCACCTGTACGGCCTATTCTTTGCTGACCAGAAACCGGCTATCAATATCGTCACAAAAATAACCATAAGCTGTCATAGCGGCCACGTAGGGTATTCCAGTTGTACGCCCGGCATTAATAACCTGGAGCCAGTTAAATGAATAAGAACGTATGGATGATCCTGCTGGGGGCGATGGGGCAAATGATCTGCCCGTCTTCTCATGGGGAATTGTTGATCAGTGAAGTGTTGTACGACGCGCCTGATAATGATGCGTCGCAAGAGTGGGTGGAGATATTCAATCCGTCCTGCCAGAACGTCAATCTGGCGGACTACAGTTTGCAGGACAACGGCGGCGCTTATCCGTTGAGTGGCGTGATCGCCGCCGGCGCCTACGTCAGCGTGGCGAAAAACGCCGCTGGGTTCCAGGGCCTGTTCGGGATGAATCCGACGCTTTCCGGGATGTCTCTGAGCCTCGGTAATTCCGGAGATTTCGTCAAACTGATGAAAGGCGCCCAGGAAGTGGACATGGTGGCGTGGGAAGGGGCGGTGTCTCAGTGGTATTTGAATGCGCAGAATGTGTCTCTGATGCGTTTCGCCAGCGATGATACGGACACCCAACAGGACTGGGCCGTCGCCGCTACAGCAGGCGCGCCGGGCGTGGGCGATCTTGACGCCGGATGCGGTGGGTCTGATCAAGGACCCGGCGACGACTCGCCGACCAATGACACTCTCGTCAACGGCGTCGCCAAGACTGAATTGGCAGGCGCGGCGGGCTCGCAAACTTTCTATGTCGGCAGCGTCCCCTCCGGCGCGGTCAATCTCAGGTTCGAACAGTCCGGCGGTAAAGGCGATGCGGATTTGTTCGTGCGTTTCGGCGCGGCGCCGACAACCTCCGTTTATGACTGTCGCCCCTACGAGGGGGGCAACAACGAAACCTGCGAATTTAAGGGGCCCGCCGCAGGGGATTATCACGTCATGGTGAGCGGCTACAGCGATTACAGCGGGCTCAGCCTGCGTATGAGCTACAGCGCCGACAGCGGTGGCGATGACGGAAACGATGACGTGGACGGTTATTACTCTTCCGCCATCGGGAAAACCGGGGCGGCGCTGAAATCCGCGCTCAATGGGATTTTGCGTAACCATACGGCGATGAGTTATTCCCAGGTTTGGGACGCCCTCAAGTACACCGATGAAGATCCTGACGACAGCAGCCATGTCATGCTGTTGTATTCCGGCCGCTCCATCGACAAGGATGACAATGCCGGTCAATCCAATTCCGGCGACGCCTGGAACCGGGAGCACGTATGGCCCAAGAGTCATGGTTTCAGCAACAGTAGCCAATACGCGCACACGGACATCCATCACCTGCGGCCGGCGGATGTTTCCATCAACAGCGAACGCGGCAATAAAGATTTCGACTTGGGAGGCAGCGCGATCAGCGAAGCCCCGGAGAACAAGACCGACGCCGACAGCTTTGAGCCCAGAGATGCTGTAAAAGGCGATGTGGCGCGCATGATTTTCTATATGGACGTACGTTATGAAGGCGGCGATGACAGCGGTACGCCCAACCTGGAACTCGTCAACTATTCCGGTACGGGGACCAAGGACCCTAAACTGGGCAAGCTATGCCAGCTGTTGCAATGGCATATCCAGGACCCGGTGGACGCTTGGGAGAAACGCCGCAACCAGCGTATTTATGAACGCCAGGGCAACCGCAATCCGTTCATTGATAACCCGGGATGGGCGCAGGAAATCTACGCGGCTTCTTGCCAGTAACGCGTACTATTAATCAGGCAGACAAATAGCTTGTCTGCAACGACAGGGCCTACACATGTCAGGCCCTGTCTCCCGAGGCTTGTCGCCGCGCAGGCGCGTCCATGCGCCTGGTGATTAACATGCCAATATCATTGCCACGTTAATAACTAAAAGTGCAAAGACACGCCGCGGTCGTGGGGATCGCGGCGGTTTATCTATTCGCTATATTCGTCATAGTCGAAGCGGGATATTTCCTGTTATAAACGTGGGTTTATGCTTTTGTACTTCGAATTCAGGCGAGCACTCGCGAAGAGGGAGGCGGCGTTACCATGGCGGAATTTTCTGGATTTTCACCGGACTTTTTTAAGTTTTTTCAGCAGTTGCAGGCAAATAACAACAAGGAATGGTTTGAAGAGAACAAAGCGCGGTTCAAACAAGAGGTGCAGCAACCTCTAGTGTGCTTTATTGAAGCCATGGCGCCGGAGTTGATGAAAGTCTCTCCCTATTTCGTAGCGGACCCGCGATTAAACGGCGGCTCGATCTTTCGCATCTACCGGGACACCCGTTTCTCCAAAGACAAGACGCCCTACAAAACCCACGCCGCCGCGCAGTTCCGGCATCAACAATACAAGAATGTGCATACGCCCGGTTTTTATGTGCATCTGGCGACGGACGAAATTTTCTTTGGCGGCGGTATCTGGATGCCGGAGTCGCAAGAGCTATTGAAGATTCGTGAGCGTATTCGCGATAAGCCGAGCGCCTGGGAGAAGGTGTTGGCGGATAAAAAACTGAAAAAAGTGCATGGCGGCGTAACCGGAGATGGACTCACGCGGCCGCCGAAAGGTTTTGACGCCGACGCACCCCATATTGAAGACATCAAGCGCAAGAGCTTTTTCGCCATGACGCAATGCCCTGTGGATGCGGCCATGGAGAAAGACTTCCATAAACAGGTCGCCGCCGGTTTTGCGGCGGCGGGACCTTTGGTGGAGTTTTTGTGCGGCGCGATGAACGTACAGTTCTAACCGCCGCTTCGAGAGAGACGCTAGAACAGCGTCTTCATAGTTCCACCGTCCACCACCAATGACGCCCCGGTAATGTAGCTGGCGGCGTCGGATAGCAGAAATACCGCTGCATTGGCGAATTCCTCCGGGCTGCCGTAGCGACCCATGGGAATGCTGGATGCGGAGGCGTCACGTTGCTGTTCTACGGAAACCCCTTTTTTCGCCGCGGCGGTGGCGTCCAGGGATTGCACCCGAGGCGTATCGATGCGGCCGGGAATCAGATTATTGACGCGAATGCCTTCGCTCGCGAGGCTACGGGATAAACTTTTCATCAGGCTGGTCACCCCGGAGCGCATGACGTTGGACAACAACAGCATGTCGATGGGCTCTTTCACCGAAGATGAGGTGATGCTGAGAATGCTGCCTTGGCCCTGTCCGCGCATGGCGGGCAGAACCGCGCGCACCATGCGCACGCTGCTCATTAGAGTCAGTTCAAAGGCGTCGCTCCAGGCGGCGTCGTCAAAATCGTCGAATTGCCCCGCCGGTGGGCCGCCGGCGTTTACCACCAACCCCTGTGGGTCTCCCAGTTCATCGGTGGTGCGTTGCGCCCAGGCGCTGATAGCGGAGGCATCTCTGGCGTCTACGGACATCGCCAGCACTTTTGCGCTGGTGACGGCGCGGATTTTTTCCGCCGCTGCGTCAATGCCTTCCTGTGATCGGCTCATAATAGATAAGCGGGCGCCCTGACGCGCGCACTCCATGGCGATAGCGAAGCCCAGGCCGGAGCTGGCGGCGGCCACCATGACGGTCTTATCCTGCAAACCCAATTCCATCGTCGGTTACCTCTTTAAATTGATAAGGATTGGCTGGCTTCAGCGGCTGGAGCCAGCCATCACCAGGCCGAAACTGATGAACACGCCGCCGGTAATTTTGTTGAAGCGGTTCATGATTTTTTCTTTGCGCAAATAGGCGCGCAGCCGGGTGGACAAGGCGGCGTAAAAAGACAGGAAACCGAATGAACACACGGCGAAAGTCAGCGCCAGGGGCGGGAACTGTTGAATAAAGGGTTTGGATACATCAATGAATTGAGGAAACAGAGCGGTGAAAAAAGCGATGGCCTTGGGGTTGCTGACGCCTGTCAAAAAGCCTTCCCGATACAGCTCCCAACGGCTATATGTCAGCGTTGAGACTTCGCCATCCGCGTCAATGGGAAGCGCGCCTTCGCTGCGCCAGGCTTTGACGCCGAGATAAACCAGATAAAGCCCGCCCAGTACTTTGATGATGGTGAACAAAGTAGCGGATGCCAGTATCGCGGAGCCCAACCCCAAGGCGGAGACCGCCGCCAGCAGCAATACGGCGGTGACGTTGCCGGCGATGCTGACGCTGGCGCCTTTAAGGCCGTATTTGGCGCCGTTTTTCACCGCCAGAAATACCGCTGGACCAGGACTGGCGATGGCAGTGGCGACAATGGCCAGGAATATCAGGTACTCCGTCATGCTTTATTCTCCTTGTTATCTATAGCGCGCCAGCGTTTAACTGTGACTGCTTCGTTTTTTCCGCGCCGTTGTCACGCTCACCCCAGGCAGGGCAACTATACTGAGAAAGTCTGACGGCAATTAAAGGCGGCCGGAAATGGAACCCATCAAAATCGGATATCGGTTCAAGCTCGATAAGTCGCGCAGCGAAAATTTTGAAATTACGCTCGATGAGAACAATGTAGAAGTTCTTGACCGAAATATAAAAGACTTTCCGGAGTGGACTCAACTGGATTGTCATAAATGTCCCCATTGCCCACTCGACTCCATGTACCATCCTCACTGCCCGGCGGCTTTAAGCCTAGTGGAGGTGGTGCAGCGTTGCCAGGATATTATGTCCTACGAGCAGGTGGATCTTGAGGTGGCCATAGGGGACAAGAAAATCAGCCAGCACACCTCGGCGCAGAAAGCCCTGAGCGCTCTGATCGGTCTGCTGATGTCCACCAGCGGCTGTCCGCATCTGGACTTTTTCCGACCCATGGCGCGCCTGCATCTGCCGATGGCGACGGAGCAGGACACGGTGTTTCGCGCCGCGGGCATGTATCTACTGGCGCAATACTTCCGGTCTGCGGAAGGTCGGGACGTGGATTTGACTCTGCGCGGACTGAAAACGATTTACCGCAATCTGCACCAATTGAATCTATGCATATCCAAGCGCCTGCGCGCCGCCTCGGAAGCAGACTCTTCCGTGAACGCCGTGATTTTGCTGGATCTGTTCAGCACGGTGATTCCCATCATCATCGAAGACAATCTGGAGGACATCCGCGAGTGGTTCGACCCCTATATGTCGGAGCTGTTCGACAGAGTGCTGGAGCAGGCGGGTAAAGAGCCGGATTAGCCTTGCTGTGAGGGGGTGAGCGGGCTCAGATACTGCGGCGGCACGGCGTCGGTAAGCCAGACTTGGTTGGCGGAGAGGTAGAACGCATGTCCCGCTTGAGCCAATGCTTTGGCGTCGATGCGAAAAATCACAGGTTTGCCGTGTCGGCTTCCCACCTTGTGTGCGGTCTCCACGTCCGCGCTCAAATGCACATGACGACGCTGGCCGGGCTGCAATCCCGCCGCCAGGATAGCGTCCGCGAATCGCGTGGCGGAGCCGTGAAATAACACCTCCGGCGGCGCCACGGGCGTCAACTGCAAATCCACGTCAATGGAATGCCCCTGACTGGCGCGAATGCGTCGTTTGTCTTCGGACAGGGCGAAGCGCTGTTTGTCATTGGTGGCGACAATCTCCAGCACATCCTGAAAACTGATATTCACGCCCTGACGGGCTGCGCCCGCCAGTAACACCTCGATATCGGCCCAGCCGTTGGCGTCCAGAGGGAGCCGGATCAGCTCAGGCTGATGCCGCAACACCAGGCTAAGGAATTTGCTTTTCGACTTCAGCGCTTTATCCATGGACGCCAGACCTGTTGAGTTAGGAAAGAATGTCGACGTATTTCTGAATAACCTGATCAAAGCCCATTTCCAGGGCTTCCACCGTTAACGCGTGACCGATGGATACCTCCGCGATCGTCCCTTGCGCCACCAGCGGCGCCAGATTTTCCAGATTAAGGTCATGTCCGGCGTTGACCGTCAGGCCCAGTGAAACGGCGTACTGAGCGCAGGCCAGATACTTTGCGGCGACGGCTTCGAATTGCGGCGAGCCATAAGCGTGGGCGTATTCTTCTGTGTATAGCTCAATGCGCTTGGCGCCGGTGGCGTGGGCCAGTTTGATCTGGTCTTCGTCAGGGTCCATGAACAGGCTGACGCGCACGCCGGCCGCCTGCACTCTGTTGACGATATCCGTGACAAACGCATTGTCCTGGCGCAGATCCCAGCCGTGATCGGAAGTGATTTGATCAGGCTTGTCCGGGACCAGGGTAAATTGATGCGGTTTGTAGCGCAGCACATACTCAATCAGTTCTTCTTCCGGGTAACCTTCGATGTTCAGTTCGGCTTCTCCGAATTCCTTCACCAGCTCGCTCAGGTCAGCGATATCGCTGTAACGGGCGTGACGTTGATCCGGTCGTGGATGAATGGTGACCCCACCGGCGCCTGCCTGCAACGCGCGGCGTCCGAACGCCTTCACGCTGGGATAATCACGCCCTCTGGAATTGCGGATCAGGGCGATCTTGTTGAGGTTTACGCTGAGAACGGTCTTCATATCTGCTGGGTCCTTATAAAACTGTCACGCAATGTTGCAGGATCATAGCACCCCGCAGCGGACAAACCCACTGCGACGCCTTTTACGCCCTGTTACCAAGGGTTTCCCCCAGAAGTTTGTAAGTACTTATTATGCTTCAATAAAGCACCCAATAACCGCTACTGAGGACACCCATCCGATGAAACCTCGACGCCATCCGTTATGGATCTTGCGCATCGCCAGAGGCAGCGCCGTATTGCTCGCACTCCTGCTTTCCTGTTCCGCCCTGGCGGCGCCGGATGGATGGGAAGTACTAGTGGAAAACGGCGAAGAGCTGTTCATTCCTGGCGATCTGAAAGCGGATGAAGAATACTGCCTGTTTCTTTCCGTGGCGGAAGACGTGCCGCAAAGTGAATATCGGGGTTGGTTCGAACGTGTGCTGAAAGAAGACGGCGGCAAGCTGGGTGAGGTTATCGACACGTTGGCGGTTAAAGAAAGCAAAGGCGGCGTACTTAGCTCTACCGTGATGATGCAGACCGAAGGGAAGGCGCGATTCGTCCACTATATGGCGTTTTATGGTAAGGGGAAGGCGGTTTATATGCGCATTTTCGCCTCAGACGGCGCCAAGTTAGTTTCCCGTTACAGCGCCGGCATGCAGCAGGTAATGAAGGAAAACCTGCCGCTGCGGCTCAAAGGCGTCGCCACTCAGTCAGGCGCAGCGACTCCGGCTCAGCCTGTGACCACGCAGAAGTCTGCGCCAAGCCTTCCTGCATCAACGAAAAGTGCGGATGCAACCAAAAAAACGGATATCCAAAAAGTCGATAATGGCGCGTTGCCCCGCTACTCTTTGCCCAATAACTACGAGGCGCTGGTGTGCGATTACACAGCAGGCATCTCCAACTCCAACTACAAAGTGGATAACTTTGTTTATCTGTTATTTAAGGACGGCAGCGCTTACAAGCGTTTGACGGTTCCCCCTGAAGATTTCGGCGTCGCCAAAGCGCGCAAAGACGACCCGAAAAACTGGGGCGTATGGAAGAAGAACGGCGATGGTTACAAGGTTAAGGTCGGCGGCGACTGGCGTGAGCTTAAGCGTAGCGACCTTCTGGAGCCGGCGCGGATCGGGGAACGACTGAACCGTTACATCTACATCATGAACGCGCATGGTATGGCGGGCATCTCTCCTACCACCAGCGTGTACACCAACAGTTGGACCTTTCACGGCTCAGGGCGCTTCACCAAAGGTTCATCCAGCCTGCATGGCTCGGGGGGAGCGGCGTCAGCCTTGACCGGCACGAGTGTATACGCCTCCAGCAAAAGCGATGAGCACGGAGACAGCTCTGTGGCTGGGGGGATCGCGCCGGGAATGGTGACCTCCACAACCAGAGAGAACAAAGACGGCGCTAAAAACCGGGGCGCTTATCAACTGAACGGCTACGCCATGAATCTGAGTTTCGATAACGGCGAAAAACAACGCATGCTGTTTGGATTTTGCCACGGCGACCGTACCGATCCTTTTCTTGGCGGAACCCAGTATTGGATGAAGGAGTCCGAGGCCGAGCGTGATTTGCCAACTGACTGGAAAATGGTGATCACAGAGAATGAGGACCAGTTTTATGTTCCCGGCGACCTCAAGGAAGGAGAAGTTTTCCGTTTGGTGATCTCTCCGAAAGTGGAGTTAAACGGGCGCTCGATGGAGGACTGGTTTAAGGAGACCGTGACGCAAAATCTGTCGTATCTCGGAGACCCGCTACTCTCGCCCAATTGGACAAGCCAACAGGGGCTGCACCAGTACTACAATGCGTTCAAGGAAAATGGTCGAGACCTATATGTGGTGTATTACGGCATGAAGACAAGGGGGCGGTTCGGGCGCTTCGCTCGCCTGGTAATGTCGGATTCCGCTATGGCGCAACGTTATGCCAAGGAACTGCAGCCAGCTCTCAAGGAAGCTTTTCGCCAATAGTCGCCAGAGGTTAGAAAATTGCAATCATCATGTTTCGTCAAAACTGTACGCAGATTATTGGTGTTTGTCTCCGCGCTGTCGTTCATGCTTCTCACATCTATCGTCCATGCCGCTCCAGACGGTTGGTCAGTCCTGGTTGAAAACGGGGAAGAGATATTTATACCCGGTGACTTAGCTGCCGAGGAGGAATATCGACTATATGTCGCGCTGGCGGAAACGCTGCCACAAAGTGAATATCCGCAGTGGTTCAAAAAGCGCATCGATCTGGACGCTGGCAAGTGGGGCGAAGTCGTGGCGGCGCCGGAGCCCAAGCAGAATAATGGCGGCGTAATCACGGCGACCTATGCGTTGCAAAGACAGGACGGGGTCCTCCGTTATGCGCATTACATGGGATTCTTTGGACAAGGCAAAGCAGTGTACCTGCGCATCTTATCTTCAGACGTGGCGACGCTGATGTCCCGTTACGCCAGTGGTATGCAGCAGGTAATCAAAGAGACGCTGCCGCAACGTCTGAAGGGCGTTGCGATCTCCCAGGCTGCGTCTGACGCGCCGGTTGAAACAACAACGTCTCATGCAACGCCTAAGGCTCCTCCAGTCAAGCCCGCTACCCAAGCCGCCCGGGCGGAATTAAAACGCATCGATAACGCCTCCGCGCCAGAGTATTCGTTGCCTGACAAGTACGAGGCGCTGGTATGCGATTTCACTGAAAACAGAATCAATGATACCTACAACGACTATGTGATTCTGTTATTCAAAGATGGGACCGCCTATAAAGGGCTGACCGTGCCGCCGGAAGATCTGGATATCGCCAAGTCTCGTCAGGAACATCCTAATAGCTGGGGGATTTGGCAGGATGATGACGAAGAGAGCTATAAAGTGAAAATCCCCGCCAGTGAGAAGAAATGGGATTCGCTATATAAAGGTCGACATTTGGCGCCGGCGCGAATGGGCGAGCGTCTGAATCGCTATATTTCGAAGACCACGATGGTGAATATGGGCATGATTGGGGGAGGTAGCTCCTACACCAACAGTTGGACTTTTCTCGGCTCCGGCCGCTTTACGAAAGGATACTCCAGTATGTTCTCAAGCGGGATGATGTCTTCCATGACGGCAGGAACCAGTGTTTACGCCGCATCATACAGTGACGATACTGGGGATAGCTCTATTGTCAGCGGGAGCTCTCCTGGCGTTGGCGTCACTTCTCAGAAAAAACGCAATGATGGTTCCAATAACCGTGGTCGCTACAGCTTGAACGGGTACGCCATGGAGCTGACCTACGATAATGGCGAAACGGTCAGAAGCCTTTTCGGCTTTTGTTATGACGATCGCACGCAGCCTTTCCTGGGGGGAACGCTGTTTCCGATGCGTAAATCAGGCCCGGCGGAGAAGTTACCCTATGAATGGAGTACGAGGATCAGTCTCAACGAAGAGCGTTACTACGTTCCGAAGGAGTTAAAAGAGGGGGAAATCTTCAGAGTGATCTTCTCGTCCATGGTGGAGCTAGAAGGCGCTGCGATAGAAGATTGGTTCAAAGAAGCGGTCAGCCAGAACTTCGCCTATCTGGGCAAGCCTATTATGGAAGGAGGGTGGGGCAATGATAGAGACACGGTATATTCCTACTATAATGCCTACAATGATGTGGATGGCGCGCCTTTGGTCGTGTTTTATTACGGCGCGAAAGTGAAAGAAAAGTATGGGCGTTTCATGCGGATTATCTCATCAGATTTAAAGCTTAATAAGCGCTTTAAGGAAGAAATGCAGCCAGCTATGCTGCGCGCCTTTATGCCTTAAACTTTAACATGCGTCATATTCCGGTTAGTCTCCCTGAGGATGAAGTAGCGGCGCCATAATTCGCCATAATCCCACCTCTCGAAAGTCAGTATTGCTGTGTATGCTGGCGCTTTATCCTGATTCTGATTTTATTTAGCAATGGACACTATGACCCCTCAAGAAACCCGTTTTCCCTTTTACTCCACTTTGTTCGCTGGTATAGCGACGGGCGTGGCCGCATGGCTGGGCGCCGAGCATTGGCCGGACGGTCTTATGGCTCAGAAGGCTGCGGCTGTCGCGATAGCTTTCGTTTTTGTCTTCGCCGGCGCGTTTTTGTTTACCGCCAGAACACGCAGGGGCGCTCCGAATTGGATGCTGGCTGCCGGCATCGCCATTGTAATTGGCCTATCTGCAGTCTGGTTAATCTCCAACACCTTCAAACCAGAGGGCGGCAGCTACGAGGGCTCCTCAGATCTGGTGACCTCATGGTGGGCGACAATAGTGCCGCTGTTATTCGTGCTACTGCCTTTTGTGCAGCGGGATTTTCAAAAGAGTCAGCGTTTTATGAGCGATATTCTCAGTGTAGAGCTGTATCGCAAGTATTGGGAAAATCTGTTTATTCTGGCGTTTGCTGGCCTGTTAGTTGGGTTGTACTGGCTGGTGGCGACGTTATGTGCGGCTTTGTTCGATATCCTGAAGATATTTGAGCTGGGGCGGTTCATTGAATACGAGCCTGTAGGTTGGACTGCGTCAGCGATCATCTTCGCGTTTGGAATCAGCCTGGGATGTCGCTACCCCAGCCTGTTGAACATGCTGACCGGACTTATCGCCACTGTGTGTCGTGCGATCCTGCCGCCAGTAGCGGTGTTCATGATCGCTTTTGCAGTCACCTTGCCCATCGTAGGTTTGGATATGATCTGGAGCACGGGTCGTTCCACACCCATGCTGCTGGCGATGATTCTGGTGGCGGTCGTATCGTTGAACGGCGCCGCCCAGTGTGGCGGCGAGGGCGGCCTTCCCTATCCGCAATGGCTACGTAGCGTTATATATGTTTTGTTGGCGTTATTACCTGTTTTCGCTTTGCTGGCGGGGTACTCGTTATATCAACGTATCGATCAGTATGGCCTGACTCCGGATCGTTATTACCCGGCTTTGCTGGTGGTGTTGGCGTTGGCGCTTACTCTGAGCTATGGCGTCATGTTTATTATGAAACGCTCGCCCTGGCTGACGACGTTAAATACGGTAAATACTCCGGTTATTCTGGTGGCGGCGCTGATGGCGATGTTAACGCTTACTCCTTGGCTGAACTCCCAGGAAGTCAGCGCAAG
Source organism: Hahella sp. KA22 (assembly GCF_004135205.1). NCBI lineage: Bacteria > Pseudomonadati > Pseudomonadota > Gammaproteobacteria > Oceanospirillales > Hahellaceae > Hahella > Hahella sp. KA22. The sequence continues at coordinate 722,863 of NZ_CP035490.1, forward strand.
CAACCAGTTTGCGAGACTGGCTGCGGGAAAAAGCACCGCGGAAAGTGTCGATCTGGGCTTGCTCCGTTTTCAGTTAGGGCGCTCCGGCCAAGAGCGTTTAGCGCAGATCAAAGCGATGGCGGGAGGCGAGAGTTCTCTGTCTCAAGCTCAGGCGCAAGTACTCTCTCAACGTCTTGAAGTACTAAAAACCGCTAATTATTACTATGACTGGAAAGAGAAAGAGCGTCTGGCGGAGTTGTACTCAAAGCCAATAGGATTGGAATGGCTGGATGAGGGCGTCGCCGATGTTGCAGCATTTGAAGGCGCCGTGGAGTTGGAGATGTGTCGGGAGAGATTGTGTTTCGCTTTCACGTTAGATCTCGATGAGGATGGAGATAAAGAAGTATTGGTGGCGGAAGATATCGAGTACGTGTATGACCTCAAAGTTTACGATGCTGACAAGGCTGGTGCGTGGCGTAAGGTAGGCCAACTGGATTTATCCAGAGCGTCGTTGTGTTGCAATAGGGATATCGCCGAGCTATTGAAAAACAGAGACTTTCAGTTGCAGCAACCGCGCTACCAGTCTCTGCGTCTCGGCAACGCTCTATTTTCCTTCTCGCCTGAGTAGACCGAGAAATAACAGTACCTTCGTCTGCTTTCAAGAGGCTTTGTTAATCCATCGGAGAATTTGTTCCTTTCTACTTGTCTGAAACGATAGGGCCTGCCTATGTCAGGTCCTATCATCTATGGCGAGTGGCGCCGCAGGCGTGGCTATGGGATGGGCGTCGCCATGTAAAAGGAGAGGCTCGCGCTGCAAAGAGCTCTTTTCGACTTAGCTGTTTGCGCCGACTCGCGTTTCCTCCGGGCATTTGGCGACAGTGCTAAATGCCTGTTCCGGCTCCAGAAACACCACATTCACGTCATCAATCAGCCATTCGGCGCCTTCTTGGACATAGGCCAGATAAAAGGTTAACGGTTCCCCGCCGACGCCATAGCCATTGACCGTCAGGCAGCCGCTATCTTCTCCAACCGTGGTGGAATGGGAGTGCTCCCGCAGCATGTAGGCTTTGAATCCCAGCTGTGCGAACGCGGCCTGATCGCCCGCCACTTGGTCGACGACCCGCCGGGAAAAGTACAGCGGATAGTCTGCGCTCAGAGCGTTGGCGTCAACGGCTTCCGCGTACAGGCGATAATTCGGATACAAGGGATCGAGCTTGCCAACGGATGTGCATCCTGTTGCCAGCAGACATAGAATCAGTCCCCAGATTTTCATGCTCAGTTCCCCATGATGTTCCGTAATTGTTCGTCGTAGGCGTGATTGCGTTGCTGCATGGCTTTGGCGGCGCGGCACAGCAGGCCGGAGCAGGAGGTAATCAGCTCCTCCAGATCAAAGCTGCCGCCTACGGTCAGGCTGATCAACCCAATCGAAAAGGTGGCGTTGTACTTGATCAGATTGCCTTCACCATTGGCGAACGAAATGCTCACCCATTTCACCTTGGCGCCAATCGCCTTTAACGCCGGGTCTCCGCTGAAGGTCAACACTCCTGCTGAACCAGACAGCGTCGCCTTACCATCCTGATCCACCGCCAGCTTAAACGGCCCCTTACTCCGCACAATCTTCGCCGTCAGCCCCTTGTCCGTCGAATAAGCCGTTTCGATCAACTTGGCGACAGAAATCTTCAACTCAGCCCGTGTCGGATTCATCTCATATTTCCTTAAAAGCGCGTTAAATTCAATTTTTATTGGCAATAAATATTGCTTTTAAGAAAGTAGAGTAAGAGAAAGCACAAGAGAATCGGTGTTTTGGTTTAAGGAAAAGCGGCTAACCGGAAATGCCGAAAAGCTGGCTTGGTAATTGGGAAAGGAAAATCAATAACTGGGATGGTGATTAAAATTGAATAAATGGATACAAATGGCTTATATATTCGAAAAAAATCGACTTCTCTCTATTTCTATCCTCCGCCTGACAGGGAATGCTGAGGTGTGAAAAAACTAATAATTGTCTTAATTAACTTACATTAAAACACATTTAATATTGTATTTTTCGCCCGCTTGCCATCCACCCGCCACCCAGCCTAAACTAATCGGCACATCTTGTCGGGGTGCCTGGAGTAACAGGCTGAGACCACAACAGTGGGGCCCGTAGAACCTGATCTGGTTAGTACCAGCGTAGGAAACAAGTAGTTCATCAAACGGTTCTTAGCGGCGCTCCATCTTTGTGATGCGGGTCCGATTGCAGACCAAGACGTTGATGCCCTCTCTCCTCCCTGGTGCTACCCCATACAACCAACTAGGAGAGTACTGTGGGCGGCACAATCGATATCAATAAAATCAGCAAACTCAGTGAGTCGGCGCAGGTGGATGCGTTGTCCACACAACCGTTTCCCGCTTCCCAAAAAATCTATGCTGAAGGCAGTCGCCCCGACATCCGGGTGGCGATGCGCGAGATCACGCTGACGCCAACGCCTTTGCAGGATGGCGCTACGGAACAGAACCCGCCGCTGCGGGTATATGATACTTCCGGTCCCTACACGGACCCCGCCGTTGAGATCGACGTGCGACGCGGTTTGCCGCGCATGCGCGAGGCCTGGATCAATGAGCGCGGCGACACCGAACATCTGCACGGCTCTTCTTCGTTTTACGCGCAAAGTCGCGAGCAGAATCTATCCCTGGATAACCTGCGCTTTGAGCATCGTCACGCTCCCCGTAAGGCGCGCGCCGGGGGCAACGTCAGCCAGCTGCATTACGCCCGTAAAGGCATTATTACGCCGGAGATGGAATACATCGCCATCCGTGAAAATCTGGCTCTGGAACAGGCGGAAATCGAGAACGCCATGCGCAGCCAGCATCCCGGCATGAACTTCGGCGCCAACACGCCCCGTTACATCACCCCGGAGTTCGTGCGTCAGGAAGTGGCGGCGGGACGGGCGGTGATCCCCTGTAACATCAATCACCCGGAAGCGGAGCCGATGATCATCGGGCGCAACTTTCATGTGAAAGTGAACGCCAATATCGGCAATTCCGCGGTGACGTCCTCCATCGAAGAGGAAGTAGAAAAACTGGTGTGGGCGACCCGTTGGGGCGCGGATACGGTGATGGATTTATCCACGGGTAAAAATATTCACGAAACCCGTGAGTGGATCATCCGCAACAGCCCGGTTCCTATCGGTACAGTGCCGATTTATCAGGCGCTGGAGAAAGTCGACGGCGTCGCGGAAGACCTCAACTGGGAGGTGTTCCGCGATACGTTAATCGAGCAGGCGGAGCAGGGCGTGGATTACTTTACTATTCACGCCGGCGTGCTGTTGCGATATGTGCCCATGACCGCCAAACGTCTGACCGGCATCGTCTCACGCGGCGGCTCCATCATGGCGAAGTGGTGTCTGGCGCATCACAAAGAAAATTTCCTCTACACCCACTTCGAGGAAATCTGCGAGATTATGAAAGCCTATGACGTCAGCTTCTCGCTGGGAGACGGACTGCGTCCCGGATGTATCGCCGACGCCAATGACGAGGCCCAATTCAGTGAGCTGCGCACGCTGGGCGAGCTGACTGAGATCGCCTGGAAACACGATGTGCAGACCATCATCGAAGGCCCCGGCCATGTGCCCATGCACATGATCAAAGAAAACATGGAAGAGCAGCTCAAGCACTGCAAAGAAGCGCCCTTCTACACCTTAGGGCCGCTGATCACGGACATTTCTCCCGGCTACGACCATTTCAGCTCCGGCATCGGCGCAGCCATGATTGGCTGGTACGGGTGCGCCATGCTGTGTTACGTCACGCCCAAAGAACACTTGGGCCTGCCCAACAAGGACGACGTCAAACAAGGACTGATCGCCTACAAGATCGCCGCCCATGCCGCGGACTTGGCGAAAGGTCACCCGGGCGCGCAATTGCGGGATAACGCTATGTCCAAAGCGCGTTTCGAATTCCGTTGGGAAGACCAGTTCAATATCGCCCTGGACCCGGATACCGCCCGCGCCTATCACGACGAAACCCTGCCGAAAGAAGGCCACAAACTGGCGCACTTCTGCTCCATGTGCGGCCCCAAATTCTGCTCCATGAAAATCACTCAGGATGTGCGCGATTATTCCGCCAAACTGGAGGCCGAGAAGGCGCAGGCTGAGGGCGCGTCGCAGCAGGAAGCGGAGCAGGGCATGCAGGAAATGTCGCAGAAGTACAAAGACGCGGGGCGGCGTCTGTATCATGAAGTCTAAGCTGCGTATCGGCCTCGCCGGCGGCGGCCTGCTCGGGCGCTTGTGCGCCTGGCGGCTGGCGCTGCGCAACCATGAGGTCACTCTGTTTGACGCCGGAGATTTTGAACGGCCTGGTGGCGCCTGCTGGACCGCAGCGGGCATGATTTCTCCTTTGAGCGAGCTGGTGTCCGCAGAGCCGGAGGTCTACCACATGGGCATGCGCAGCCTGGACATCTGGCCCCAGTGGATCGCCGAACTGGAGCGTCAAACCGGTATGTCAGCCAGCTATCGTCAGGCGGGTTCCGTGGTGGTGGCGCACCCGCTGGATAAGGCCGAGCTGGCGCAGTTTCAGTGCGATCTCAACGCCAAGCTTCCCGCCGACGACGCCCTGCAATGGCTTGATCGCGAGGGCGTCGCCAAGTTGGAGCCGGGGCTGGCGGATCACTTTGAGCAGGGCCTTTACCTGCCTTCGGAGGCGGACGTCAACAGTCGCCTGTTGCTTAACGCACTGCTCGCTGCGCTGCGGCAAAGCGGCGTTCGCCTGGTCTCCGATACGCTGGTGGAGTGCTCCGCGCACCGTATGCATTGGAGCAGCGGCAGTGAGCGTTTTGACTGGGTTATCGACGTACGTGGCCTGGGCGCCAGTCGTAATATGACGGGACTGCGTGGCGTGCGCGGAGAGGTCATGATCATTGAAACCTCCGAAGTCAGTCTGAATCGTCCCGTCCGTCTGATGCATCCCCGCTACAAGTTATATGCGGTCCCGCGTTTGAACGGTCAGATCATTATCGGCGCCACGGAAATTGAAAGCGCGGATATGTCGCCGATCAGTTTGCAATCTACTCTGGAGCTGAGCAGCGCTCTGTACGCGTTGAATCCGGCGTTTGCGGAAGCGCGAGTGGTGGAGACCAGCGTCAACTGTCGTCCGGCGTTGCCGGATAACCTGCCCAGGGTGACGCGAGAGCCGGGACTGATCTGCGCCAATGGGTTGTATCGCCATGGCTACCTGCTGGGGCCGGTGGTGGTCGGGCAGGTGCTGGATCAATTTCACAGCGAGAAACAATATGCCGCCTGAAATCGAAATTACGTTGAATGGCGAGCCTGCCCGGGTGCGCGACGAAGCTCTGACCGAGGTGCTACAGGCATGCGGCTACGCGGGCGTTGGTTTCGCCGTCGCTATCAATGGCGAGTTTGTACCGCGTTCCGCTTATGCGCAAACCAAAGTGAGCGCAGGCGATCTGGTGGATGTGGTGGCGCCGGTGGCGGGTGGCTGACGCGCCTTGAAACAAGTACAGGTGGCCATCGCCACCGGAGGTAAATCGTGGATAAGCTGTCTCTGTATGGAGAAACTTTTGCGAGTCGTTTGCTGATCGGTTCGGCGCTGTATCCCTCGCCGGCCATCATGTTGGAGGCGGTGCGCGCCAGTGGCGCCGAGATCATTACTTTGTCCCTGCGGCGACAGAATCCGGCGCACCAGGACGGCAAAGTCATTTGGGACTACATCCGCTCCAGCGGCTGCAAGCTGCTGCCCAATACCGCAGGTTGTAAGTCGGCGAAAGAAGCGGTGACGCTGGCGGAAATGTCCCGGGAAATTTTTCAGACGGACTGGCTGAAACTGGAAGTCATTGGCGATGATTACACCCTGCAGCCGGACCCCTATGGACTGGTGGACGCTGCGAAAGAGTTAAGCAAACGGGGCTTCAAAGTGCTGCCCTACTGCACGGAAGACCTGGTGTTGTGTCGCCGCTTGCTGGACGCAGGCTGTGAGGCGCTGATGCCCTGGGGCGCGCCGATAGGCACTGGCCAGGGATTGCTGAACAAATACAACCTGCGCATGTTGCGGGAACGTCTGCCGGATACCCCGATGATCATCGACGCGGGCTTGGGCGCGCCTTCCCATGCGGCGGAAGCGATGGAGATGGGCTTTGACGCCGTGCTGTTGAACACAGCGGTCGCCAAGGCCCATGATCCGGTTGCTATGGGCGGCGCATTCAAACTGGCGGTGGAAGCCGGTCGCGCCGGCTACAACGCAGGCCTGATGCTGGCGCGGCAAACCGCCAGTCCCAGCACGCCCACCATAGGCATGCCTTTTTGGCGGCGGCAGTCGCAATGAGTCATACCTTACGTCACTTTTGCTCATTCGCTTTGAGAGATAACCGCCAACATGACTGACCCGAAGCCGAAAGTATGGATTATCGCCGCCTCAGATAGCGCAGGCGCCTCCGGAGTGCAGGCGGATCTCGCCACATTGCACGGGCTGGATGTCCATGGCGGTGCTGCGATCACCGCCGTTACCGCACAAAATTCGCAGGAGGTTGTCAGCATCAACCCCGTTACCGCGTCAGCCTTGCGGGACCAGTTGCAGGCCCTGCGTGCGGATGGGGAGGCCGCGGCGATTAAGATGGGTCTGCTGGCCGATGCGGAGCAGGTAGAGGTGCTACGGGAGTTTTTGTGCGACTTCTCTGGGTTAGTGGTGCTTGACCCGGTGTTGGGCAGCACCACTGGCGCTGATTTCGGCCTTGCGGTGGCGGCCTTGAAAACGCTGCTCCCTCATGTCGATGTGGTGACGCCGAATATTACAGAAGCGGAGCAGTTAGTGGACATGCGCATCAGCGGGCCGCCGGATATGCTGTCCGCCGCCGGTCGGCTGCGTGAGCTTGGCGCCAAAGGCATCTGGCTCAAAGGCGGCCATTCGGCGCAAGACGGTCCCTGTCTGGATTTGGTATGGCTGTCGGAGCAACCCAGCTGGTTTGCGCAACCGCGTTTATCCGTACGTCATAGCCGCGGCACCGGCTGTACGCTCGCCAGCGCATTGGCGGCTTTTGTCGCTCGTGGAGAAGCGCTGACGGATGCGGCGGCGTTGGCCAGCGCTTATGTGAGACAGGGGCTGCGTCAGGGATACGCTATCGGCCCTGGGCCTGGCCCCATTGCGCGCCTGGGCTGGCCGACACAGATGACGGATTTTCCCAGAATTGTCGATCGCCTGGATTGGCTGGACTATTCCGCTTTTCCCGATTGCGGCGCATCGCCTTTGGGATTGTATCCGGTGGTGGATTCGGTGGAGTGGCTGCGTAAGTTATTACCGCTAGGGATTGACACCTGTCAGTTGCGCATCAAAAGCGATGACCTGACGTTGTTGGAGGCGGCCATTAAAGAAGCGGCGGAATTAGGCCGGCAATACGGCTGCCGCCTGTTTATCAACGACCACTGGGCGTTTGCGATCAAGCACGGCGCCTATGGCGTGCATTTGGGTCAGGAAGATATTGCGGACGCAGATCTGGACGCCATTCGCGACGCAGGACTGCGCCTGGGTGTCAGCACCCATGGCGACTTCGAGTGGGCCCGCGCGGCGGCGGTAAAGCCAAGCTATATCGCCATTGGCGCGATCTTTCCGACACAAACCAAGGAAGTGCGGATTGTCGGTCTGGAGAAGCTGGCCCGCTGGGCTGCGCTGTTGCAAGATCACTATCCTCTCACCGCGATTGGCGGCATTAATCTTAATAATATAGACGCCGTTCTGAGAACCGGCGTTGAGTCAGTCGCCGTGGTGTCCGCCATTACTCAGGCGCAGGACTTCCGCGAAGCTGTGACGAACCTGAGCCGTAAACTTTTGAAAGGATGGGTATAACCCGGCATTATGCTGCCCCAGTATGATACAGGTCGATGGAACCTTCTGATTTAAAGGAGAAAAGTAGATGGCCTCGATTAATTATGACTGGGAAAAGCTCGCCACTCTTATCGCCAGAACGCCGAACCCGCTGAAATTACGCGACATTGACGTTACAGAGTATGCGTCGCGATGAAATTGCAGTGGTTGTCCGGAGATGAATTGAACAATTTGTGTTCAGGGTCAATACTGAAAGCTCCTGAAATGGAAAATCACAGTATTCGGGATCAACGCAATGACCCTTTCTAGCGGCGAATACAGTCGGAGAACAGGCGTTCTGGGTGTCTTGTTATGTTTGGCGTTGGCCGGTCCGGTTTTCGCCGATTGCGAGCGCCCGCTTTCGGTCGGCTGGGAGTCATGGCGTCCTTACATGTACAAGAACGAGGAAGGGCGCCTGAGCGGCTTGGACATTGAGCTGATTCAGGCGGTGGCGGATCGAATGGGGTGTCAGCTGGAGTTTTCCGAAATCCCTTTCAAACGACATCTGCTGCAATTACGTCAGGGTAAAATTGATCTCGCCACCTCGGTGCAGAAGACGGCGGCGCGTGAAGAATATGCCTGGTTCTCACAGACCTATCGCACCTCCGCCTCCAATCTGATTATCCGCCGCGAAGACGCTGACCGTTACCACTTCAAATCCTTCAAGGAAATGACTCAGAGCCGTTTCAGCCTGGGTGTGACGCGAGGTTATTTCTACGGCGATGACGTCAACAAGTACATTGAGAAAGGCGATGGAAAGCTACATGTCGAAGACGTGGTGTCTGACGAGCTGAACTTGATGAAACTGCTGGCCAAGCGGGTGGACGGCATCTTCGCAGATCCTATTGTGATCTACAGTATGGCGGGAGATCTTGGCAGGAAAGATGAGATTACGATGCATCCCTTAGGCCTTGTTTCCGACACGTTTTACATCATGGGGAGTAAGGCTTCGGTATCGCCGAAAACCATGGAAAACCTGAATCAGGCATTGCAGAGCTTGCAACAGAGCGGTGAGTTCGCCGCCATCGTTAACCACTATCTGGATGGCGGCTGAGGCGCCGCAACAAGGACGCCCCAGCCCGTTACCGATCAGGAAAACACAGTTTCCACTTCTGCTTCGCCGCCGGTCTGCACCTGCCATTGCGACCAGTACATGCCTTTGCGCTCCAGCAGCTGACGATGGTCGCCTTGCTCCACCACTTTGCCGTGATCGACTACTACGATGTTGTCCGCATGGACGATCGTCGAGAGACGATGCGCGATCATCACCACCGTGCGGCCATGGGCAATGTGTTTCAGCGAGCGCTGAATCGCCGCTTCGGTCTCGTTATCGACGGCGCTGGTGGCCTCATCGAGCACCAGAATCGGCGGATCTTTCAATAGCGCGCGCGCCAAAGACAAGCGCTGGCGCTGGCCGCCGGACAGCTTGACGCCACGTTCGCCGACAGCCGTATCCAGACCTTCCGGCAGACGCGCGATGAACTCCCAGGCTTCCGCTGTTTTGGCTGCGGAGATGATTTCTTCTTCACTGGCGGTAGGACGGCCATAGGCGATGTTGTCGCGGATACTGCCTTCAAACAGAAACACATCCTGACTGACCAGACCGATGGCGCCGCGAAGCTCCTTGAGAGGCAGCTGTTCGATAGGCACGCCATCCACCTGGATTGAGCCCTGCTTGGGCCTGTAAAAGCGCAGCAACAACTTGATCAATGTCGACTTGCCGGACCCGGTGGCGCCAACCAGCGCCAGGGTGGCGCCGGCTTTGACCTGCAAGTTGACGTTTTCCACGCCGCCCGCGCCGGCGGCGTATTCGAAGCTGACGTTCTGGAAGTCCACCTCGCCGCGCACAGGCTGCGGCAGTGTGCGCGAACCTTCATCGCGTACATCGATGGGGGTTTCTATCACGCCCAGGATACGCCGAGTGCTGGCCATGGCGCGCTCAAACAGATCCACGGTTTGCGCCAGATTGGTCAACGGCCACAGCAGGCGCTGGGTCAGGAACACCAGTACGCCGTAAGCGCCGGCGTTGAGTTCGCCGGATAGAGCCTGCATACCGCCCACGGTGAAGGTGGCGAGAAAGCCCGCCAGGATCGCCATCCGAATAACTGGAATGAAAGCGGAGCTGACTGCAATCGCCTTGCGGTTAGCCTGAACATAGGCGTCGCTGGCTTCGCGCAGGCGCTCGGATTCCTGCGCTTCTGCGGTAAAGCTCTTGATCGTGGCGATGCCGCCAATGTTATTGGCCAAACGGGACGCCAGCCCGCCCACTTTCTCACGCACGTCCGCGTACAGAGGATTGGCCCGCTTCAGGAAGAAGAACGCGCCCCAGATGATGATAGGAATCGGGGTAAAGGCCAACATGGCGATAAAGGGAGATATCGCCAGGAAGACGCCGCCGACGGCCACCACCGTGACGAAAACCTGAATCAGGTTATTGGCGCCGCCGTCGAGAAAGCGTTCCAACTGGTTGACGTCATCATTGATGATGGAGACGAGCTGCCCGGAACTGCGCGATTCGAAGAACGCCATATCCAGACGCTGGACATGGTCATAGGCCTCCTGTCTGAGATCCGCCTGCAATACCTGACCCAGGTTGCGCCACATGATCAAGTGGAGGTATTCGAAAATGGACTCGCCGGCCCAAATGAAAAACGTCAAAACCCCTAACGCGAGGATTTGCTGCTGTGGGGTGTTGAATCCCATCGCGGCGACGAAACTCTGCTCTTTGTTCACCACGACGTCGATGGCGATGCCAATGAGGATTTCTGGAGCAATGTCGAAGAGCTTGTTGATGATTGAACACGAACCGGCGGCGATGATGCGTCGCCGGTAGCCACGAGCGTAGCGCAGCAGGCTCAGCAGCGCCTGAAAGCTGGACTGGGATTGCGAGGCCATAGGATTCCTTGTGTACAGACTGGGAAGAGACGCGCCGCGCGCGGCGCGACAGACCCATCAGCCTATCCTTTAACGGCGTAAATGCAAGTGGTAATTATTCTAATCAAGTCAAGTAGATGGAGCTTGAGGCGGGGGAGCGTTTGCAAGACGAAAAAAAACCGGAGACGATGCTCCGGTTTTCGTACGCCGCTAAGGGAATCAGGCTTTTTCGGCGGAGGCTCTGCGGTTCAGGACGAAGGCGCAGAAAGCGATGGCCAGCAGCGCTGGTACGCCAGGTTCGCTGACCGGTACGGACTCGGTTTCCAGCTTCAGTTTGATGTTGCCGCCGTTATAGCCTTTGTCAGAGTAGCCGAACAGGAAGTCGATGCCGTCGTTGGCGGTGATCAGACTGCCGCCCAGGGCGAACAGGTCGTTGGCTGCGTTCAATGCGGTCAGCGCTGCGCCGTTCAGTACGATGTCGATGTAGCTGTAGTTGCTGCTCCAGGATACGCGGGTAGCGCCGAACAATTCACCGGAGCCCAGGTCATTGTATGCGTTAACGCCGCCAAAACCGGACAGCAGAGTGCTGATGTCGGTGTTCACGTCAAACAGAGCGAACCACTCGGAATAGTCGTTGGATTCGTAACCGTTGCATGGGTTGAAAATGCTCAAAGTGGCGGACACGATGGAGCCTTCCACGTCGCTCATGTCAAAGGCGAAGAAGTTGTTGTGCTTCTTGCCAGTGTAATAGTTGGTGTTGCTCGGCGAATGATAGCCGTTGGACTTATACCAGCCGGAGTCATAAGCGTTTAAAACAACAGGCGTCGCCTGAGCGGCGCTGCTCAGGAAGGCGGTCAGCAGAAGCGAACAGATTGCGGCGTACAACTTTGACATGCGTTACCTTTACAAAAGCGGTTAGAAAGTCACGTTATAAAACTGTCGGCAATTGTACGCGTTAGTTATTTAAATGTAGGTAAAACAATGTCAAACGCAGTTACTGAGTGTAACTGCGTTTTTCAGAAGAAAATCAGAGATAAATCAGGAGAAAAGCGCTTGTTCAGCGCAGACGGATATCCACCCAGACCAGTCGGTGGTCGGAGCTGACGGCGCCGCCTTCGCCAACCAGTCGATACAGATCATCATCAGCGCTGGGCCAGAACACGCCGGAGTTGACGATCATCAGGTCGGAAGAAGGCAGTACATAGTCTGTGCGCAGGTTACCCGGGTTAGCGTCATTAAAGTCTCCGGTGTCCTGCGCCCGATTGCCGATCTGCAGGGCGTTGGCCTCTCCCTGTCGGAACGCGGCGTCCGCTGAGCCCGCGCTTAGAGGCGTATGTTTAACATTCACCCGAGGGTGCTCCAGCAATTGCGCCATGGGGTTCTGTGTGGCGTCGCCGTCAAACGGGTCTGCGTTTTCGTCGCCCATGATCACAAAGCTTTCTCTATCGCCGAGCCCGCCACGGCGTCCTTCATCATCCACAATGTAACGGCTGACGCGGCGACCGGAAATGTAGTCCGCCCAAAAACGAATTTCATCATGATTGCGGGTTCCGTTGCGGTCTTCCGGACCATCGAAGACAGGAGGCGTGGGGTGGCTGACCAACGCGTGAATACGACGTCCGCGAATGTTGATCGGCGCGTCCCAATGACTCTTGGATGACAATCGCACTACATCCAGCTCCTCGGGACTGAACCAATCCGCAGGCGCGTCTGTGTCGGGATTATCCGGCAGCAAGGCGTTGGGCATATCCCGCCAGAGAAAATGCTGAAACGTGCGCGTCCGTTGTTCCTGGATGGGGTATTTGGATAACAGCAGCATGCCGTACTGCCCTTCGAAGACGCCAAAACCGAAAGCGTCGTTAGCCAGCTCGAATCCGGTCTCGCCGACGACGCCGTCGTTATTGAGGTCAAAACCGGATGCGACGCCGGTGTTGGATGGCGCAGAGTAAACGTAAGGGTAGATCGCCGGCGCGGCGCCATTCTGGCTGATCGACAGGTAATTTTGCTGGAACAGACGAGCGGCCTCTCCCGCGGCGTCGTAGTCAAATTCATTGATCAGCAGCACGTCCGGCTGGGTGCGCTGAATAATTTCCGCCACCGCCTGTATCTGGGCGTTGTCGCCGCTGTTCAGATCTGCGATGAGTTCTCCCGGCGCGGAACGGTTCAACGACGCATTGAACGTCGCGAATCTCACAGTTTCCGTAGCGTGACGGTCGCGCCAATGAGATTCTGCGGAAGCCAGAAAGGGATGAGCCGCCAGTGCGCCGCCCAATAAAAAGCGGGCTGCTGTCCCAAGCAGTTTGGACGCATTCATGATAATCCTCTTTATGCAGCAATATTTGACATGTACGAAATGCGAACGGCGCGTTGCACTCTGGTCTTGCCAGATGAAAGCGGGGTTGGAGTCGAGCCGTTGCGGGAAGACAACCAATGTCAAAGAAGAACCGCCGGGCCTGCTTACAGCTCGAATGGCAGGCCGGCGTTCGTTTCTAAGGGGCGTCGTCTCCAGTTATAGAGACGCATTATTAAGAAAAGATGATAGCCGCAGGGCTATCGCTTCGTTTTCTAAATAACGGTTACGCCTTTACTTTACGGTGATGGTGACTTTATCAGACACCACAGGATGCGCGTGGGGCTGGTGCAAATGATCGCCCAGGATCAATTGCAGGGTGTGTTGTCCTGGCGGTAGCTCTAGTGTGGTTTCAGTCTGGCCGCCGCCAAAATGTTTGACGTCCGCGCCCAGGGGCATGTTCATGTCTGGCATCTTTTCGCCATCGATGAGCAGGTGATGATGTCCGGTGTTTTCGCGCTCAACGCCAGCCGGCGCTACGCCCATGCCTTCCAGACCGAAGCGCACCACGAATTTGCTGGATACGGTTTCGCCGTCGGTTGGCGAGATGATATAGGCTTTGGCGTTTTCGGGGTTGGCGGTTTTGGGAAGGCCTGCGGCCATTGCAACGCTGCTGAGGCCAAGCAAGGATACGGAAACTAGATGACGAATTTTCACGGATTATCTCCATTATGTATGGTTGAGGTTGTTGCAGAAACTGTCGCCGGCCTGGTTATGATTATAAATGCGTGGCCGATCTTCTTTGTGTCGCACGTTAACGCGCGGGCTATACTCCGAAGCGACATAATATCGTTTTCCCCGTCAGGGTGGGTATAAATAGTTTAGGTCTCGGAGCACGGGGTTCTGCGGTCGGCGGCTGATTTGCAGCACCAGAGGTCAGCGCCTACAATCCCCGGGCGCACTGTTATGAAATCAGGATAAGGAACTTGCCATGTCTTCTCTGTTACTCCGTTTACCACTGCTGATCTGTCTGTTGCTGGGACTGTCCGCCTGTCAGAGCGCTTATTACAGCGCTATGGAAAAAGTGGGCGTGCATAAGCGCGACATCATGGTGGATCGCGTTGGCGCAGCCCGTGACGCCCAAGAGGAAGCTAAAGAGGAGTTCAAATCCGCGCTGGACCGTTTCCAGAGCATGTTCGGTAAAAAGGATTCCACGTTGCAGAAGCAATACGATCAGCTCAGCGCGGCGTTTGAAGACAGCGAAGACGCGGCGGAAGAGGTGAGCAAACGCATCGATGCAGTGGAGGACGTGTCCGAAGCCTTGTTCGAGGAATGGGAAGAGGAACTGGAGCTTTACACCAGTCCCAAGCTGAAACAGGACAGCGCCGCCAAACTGGCCGCTACCAAAAAGAAATATCAGCGTCTCATTACCGCCATGCGGGCGGCGGAAAACCGCATGCAGCCGGTGCTTAACGCACTGCGCGACCAAGTGCTGTATCTCAAGCACAATCTTAATGCATCTGCGATCGATGGCTTGAAAGGGGAGCTGCGTTCAGTGGAGAGCAATGTGTCCAGGCTGGTGGCGGATATGGAGAAATCCATCGCCGAAGCGGAGTCTTTTATCGCGACCTTGGGCGACAAGAGCTGATAGCAGGATCAGGCGGTTGTGAGCGACGAAGTGGGATGAATGGATGAGATTACGCTCTGCCGGGCCAGCTGCAAGCTTGCGCTGAAGGGACAATTCCTATTGTCACCCGGCGGACGGAGATAAGGCTCACGCAGTGGCGCGCCCCGGCAAGACTTTCAATTGGGTTTCCCGGCTGGCCTCTATGCGGCCGCGAATGGATTCTCCGTGAAAATTTGCAGGCAGGTGCGCCGCGGGGTGATTGTCGCGCCCTTCCAGCTCCACCCGGCTGACAGGGGTTCCCGTCATTTTCAACAAGCTGTGCGCCATATCCTTGGTCATGCTGACATCGGAGAGTTTGGCGAATTCGACGACGTTCTGCAGAACATCGGGATCAGTGAGACGCAAGGTTCCCAGGTTCTCTTCTTTGAAACGGCGACGCAGGGTCTTCAGAATATTAAACATTTCGTTGGTGTACAACATTGCCCGCTCCTTGTATCGGGCGGCTCAGCGCCCGCAGTTGAGTTCTTTACTGTCCCGGACTCCCTTAGCCGCCGGGAGCGTTCCTGCAAATAAACTCGGGTTGATGTCATCCCAGGATTGCAAAAGATCCTGAGTCACTATGCAGTGTAGACAGCGGCAAGTCCCTATTTCCGTTGTGTTTTTGCTTCAAAAATCTGAAAAACGTAATCTTGTTGGATGAGTTCACATAAATCCGGTTTGCGTTAATCTAAAAGGGCTGCTACCGGTTCCCCATAGCCGGCGGCGACAGCCTGTAAACTAACAAGAAACGGAAAAAACGTGAAATGACCTATGTCGATGCAATCAGTTGGGACATGCTTAACCCCTTCATCATGCCCATCAAAGTCCTTGAGCCGCACACAGACCGGCTGGGACACACCAATAACACGACTTACCTCAATTGGATGGAGGAAGTCAGCTGGCGCCATATCGACCCGCTCGGAATGAGTTGGGCCGCCCATGAGAAGCTGGGCAAAGCCATGGCGATCACCCGTACGGAAGTGGATTACCTTGCTGCTTCCCATGCCGACGATGAGTTGTATATCGGCACCTGGATTACAGCGTGTGACGGACGCATACAATCCAGTCGTCACTTTCAGATATTTCGCCCTGCGGACGGCAAAACCATTGTCCGCGCCAACAGCTATTACGCCTGCATAGATATGAAGAGCGGCAAGCCGACGCGAATGCCGAAAGAATTCGTCGAAGCGCACCGCAAAGCCATGGAAGCCCATGGCCTTGCGCCGGCGTCGGGCTGAGCGATGACGCAGGGATGCGTCAGGAGTGTTGACTGCACTGTAACTGCTTTTGCTTGAGCGCCATCAGTACGTGAGTGCGGCTGATGACCCCGACCAGCTTGCCATCGTCCACCACCGGATAGACTTTGGGGCGATGGTCGTCCATGTAGTTCGCCAGATCGACGATGCTCGCCTCGGGGTCCACCGTCACGGTGGCCTTGTGCATGACCTCGCCCACAGTGGCGGGGGCGTCGCAATGGTAGCTGCTTAGCAGTAGTTTCTTGATGCAGTCCTTCTCGGATATAAAGCCGATCACGTGCTTGTGTTCATTCACCACCGGCGCGCCGGATATCCCTTTTTTCAGAAGGATGTCCACCGCCTCGATAATCGAGGCGTCGGCGGCGACGAACGCGGGCTGCGTGTCCATAAAGTCGCTGATTTTGATATCTGCGTTCATAGCTTTCCTCCGGTTAGTGATTTGCTTAGGCGCCGGGTCCGCAATCGAGACAGCGCTCGATGACGTCAGGTCCTAAATGGAGTTTGCTGTTCAGATCGCGTAGCGCCGTGCGCACGCCTTCCTCTATTACCGGGTGGTAAAAGGGCATCTCCAGAATCTGACTGACCGTCAGGCGCTGCTGCACGCACCAGCTCAGCAGGTGGGCGATATGCTCCGCTGCGGGGCCAAACATTTCCGCGCCCAGGAACAAGCCTGTACCTTGTTCGCCATATACTTTCAGCAGGCCGAGATTTTTGCCCATTACCCGACTGCGTCCTTGATCTTCGAAAGACACTACACCTTCAGCATAGCAACTGCGGCAGCGTTCTTTCACCTGATTGATATTCAGCCCCAAAGACGCGATCTGTGGATCGCTGAACACCACGCCAATGGGCGTCCGTCGTTTGCCCGCGCGAATATCAGGGTAGCGACCGGCGTTGTCTCCGGCGATGCGGCCTTCATCTGCGGCCTCATGTAACAGAGGCAGATCGTTGTTGGCGTCGCCGGCGATAAATATGGCGCTGTCGCCGCACTGCATGGTGTAACGATCAAACACCGGCATGCCTCTGGCGTCCATTTGCAGCTCCGCTTTCTCAATGTCCAGATTGTCGACGTTGGGGCGGCGCCCGGTGGCGGCGAGAACATATTCGAACGTTTCCGTGGTCTCTCCCTGTTCCTTATCCAGGAAGGTGATCGCGACGCCCTGTTCAGTGCGCTTCACGCTGCTGACTTTGGCGTTGGGGTCCAGAGAAAATTCACGATTAAAGACTTTCTCCGCATAGGCGCGAATGTCCGGGTCCTGAATCGGTCCAATGGCGCCGCCGACGCCGAACATGCGAACTCGTACGCCGAGGCGACTCAAGGCCTGACCCAACTCGAGACCAATGACGCCGGGGCCGAACACTGCGACGCTGGAGGGCAGATCGCGCCATTCAAACAGATCGTCATTGATAATCAGTCGGTCGCCTGCGTTTTTCAGAAAGGGCGGCACATTGGGACGTGACCCGGTGGCGATGACAATGCGCTGTGCTTCAACGATAAGATCGTCATCTACTTGTAGCCGATGTGGCGAAATAAACTTCGCTTTGCCGCGAACCTTATGTTCGGCGGGAAATCCTTCTACAGAATCGACGACAAATCCGGCGAAACGATCACGCTCATTGCGCACTCGCTCCATGACCTTGCGCCCGTCGATATGGGGGGGGTTGGAAGCGACGCCGAACAAATCGGAATGGCGATGGTGATGGGCGGCTTCCGCTGCGGCGATTAACAGCTTGCTGGGCATGCATCCCACGCGGGCGCAAGTGGTGCCGTAGGGGCCGCTTTCAATCAATAGCACATTTTGCGTGTGCTCGCGCGCGGCGCGATATGCGCCTAAGCCTGCAGTGCCGGCTCCAATAATAGCTACGTCCACTTTGCGTGTTTGCACTGGGTCATCTCCCCTGCTTGCTGTATTCCTAATGATCCTGTCTAGTCGGTCCGGTATGGTTGCCGGACCGACGCTGGCTTGTGCGGGTTAGACGCCGAAGTGAGCTTCCAGATCATCAGCGCCGCCGATGCGCTGCCCGTCAATGTAAATTTGCGGCGTAGTGCCTTGCCCCGTCACAGCCTGCAGTGTGCTGTAGCTAAGACCGTTGGCGCCTAGAACGATGTTCTCAAAGCTGATGCCGCGATCATTCAGCAGTTTGTGCGCGCGAGCGCAGTGGGGACATCCTGGCTTGCTGAATACGGTGACCCGGCTGGGCAGTACCGCTTCTTTATTAATGTAGTTGAGCATGGTGTCGCCATCGCTCACCTTGAAAGGGTCGCCCGGCAGTTCAGGCTCGATGAACATTTTCTCAATCACGCCGTCCCGCACCAGCATACTGTAACGCCAGGAGCGCTTGCCGAAGCCCAGCTCGCTTTTCTCAACCAGCATGCCCATGCCTGCGGAAAACTCACCGTTGCCATCCGCGAGGAAGTAGATATTTTCTGCTTTCTGGTCTGCTTTCCAGGAGTTCATGACGAACGTGTCGTTAACGGACAGACAGATAATCGCGTCGATGCCGTTTTGTTTGAACACGGGCGCCAGTTCGTTGTAACGCGGCAAATGCGTGCTTGAACAAGTGGGGGTGAAGGCGCCCGGCAGTGCGAATACGATGACGTTTTTACCTTTGAACAGATCGTCGGTGGTCACCTGAACCCATTTTTCTCCTTCACGCAGATTGAAAGTAACGCTGGGTACGGTTTGTCCTTCTCTACTCTGTAACATTCATTGATCCTCTATATTTCGTTTTTCATCCACTTGAGCTGGTCGCTAAGTGCTTAATCTTTATGACGAGGAGTAGTGTCGCAGAGATGGACGATTGAATAAATTTATAAAAAAATATCAATTTGATTGTTAATTGCTATTGATCGAGATGTATTGATAGGTAGGTGCTAACGGGCTTTAAGGAAGAGCAAAGTTGAAAGCGTTAAGTTAAACGATGAAGAGATTAGAAAGAGAGATAAGTGGGAGAGAGGAATTCAAAAGCCTAAAAACAAAACGGGCGCCGAAGCGCCCGCCTTGTCAGTCTGCCGAAACTGCGCAGACCGCAGTAAACTGCTTAGTAACGTGGTCTGCGAGCTGGACGCTCTTCACGTGGCTTAGCTTGGTTTACTTTGATATTGCGGCCTTTCAACGCTGTGTCGTTCAGACCCTTGATAGCGGCGTCCGCTTCAGAGTTGTTCGACATCTCGACAAACGCGAAACCTTTGGACTGGCCGGTATTACGGTCAATGATCAGGTTAGCGCTGGTAACTTCTCCAAAAGAGGAAAAAGCTTCTCTCAATTCTTCTTCAGTGACGCCGTAGGCCAGATTTCCAACGTAAATATTCATATCGATCTCGTGTGATTTATGCGTTTTCCACAAATAAAGTGACACCGCAAGCAAACGCACAAATTCGCGGAGTCGCCATCAGCTGATTAAGCCAACAGAAAGCAGTCTAGCAGTAATTTTTAAGGTTGTATGCATTTTATTCAGGTTTTTATTAAAAAAGTTTGATGTGTCTATTAATTATATGATTTTAAACAAAAAAACTAAAAATTAGAGCCCGATTTTCAGCCCTAAAAACCGCCTTTTAGACAAAAAAAGGGCCGCTTGGAGCGACCCGGAAAATAACTCCAACTGGAGTTTTAGCATTCGTTGCTTCCGCAGAGAACAAGCGGCGGATGGAATAGCGTCGCTTGCAGAAAATTCAGGGGCGAACATTGTTGCAGCATATAAATAGCATCTTTTTTATCCAGATCAATTTTTCATCTATTCAATCTGAAAAAGACCCATGACGAGCAACTTGTTATATCAGTCCGGCGGGGGTGCATTAAGACGGAATTATGTTAAGAAATGATGACGAAGCCGCTGCCCCCAAGTCCCATAAACAGGCCGTATTTGTTAGCCCGAGCCTTAAGAGACTAGGCCCTATTGTCGTTTCGCAGGGTTGTTTCTTCACCTAAAATTAAGGTTTTTTCATGCTTGCCAAATACTTAAATTCTGGATGATCGCAATGACCACGCTCAGAAGGACGCTTACGCTAACTCTGCTAACACTACTCGCCGCCTGTAGCGATGGCCCCAAGGTGTCTCAGGACGCCAAGGTGATCGAAGACGCTGGCGCGTTGCGACCGGAAACGGTGGGTTCCTCTGAGATGGTGTTTGAATCGGAGCAGGCTGTTGCTGATGTGAAACCTGGTTCAGTGATTGTGTCCGGCGCTTCAGACAATGCGCCCTACGGTTTCTTAAAGCGGGTCAAGAGTAAGTCTGAAGTGGATGGCGCCACGGTTCTGTCGGTGGAAGACGCGCAGCTGACTGATGTGGTGGAAGAGGCTGACGTGTCATTGAGCGGCGCATTAAATCCCAGCGCGTCTCCAAGGCCGCGTTTGGCCGCCAAGGGATTGGATTTATCCGCGCGAGGCATCACCGTATATGCTCCCGGCGAATCGGCGGACCTGCCTGACGCCTGTGCTGACAAAGATTTCCGCGTCGCTTTCGAGGCCACTGAGGCGGCGCCCTATGTCACCGTCACCGGGTGTGTGGGCTTCAGTAGTAATTTCATTTTCGATCTGGAGATTGAGCACTTCCAGGCGACGCGTGCGGAGTTCGTCGTGGACAGTAAAATCGGCAGCGCCCTGGCGTTGAAGTCTGATGTCGAGCTGGCCAGCATTAATCAGAAGACTGAATTGGCGCGTTTTGATGTGGACCCGATCAATTTCCAGATTGGGCCGATACCTGTGGTGATCGTGCCGGAAATCGTGTTGGTCATGGGGGTGGACGGTAAAGTCGACGTTAATGTGGACATCAGCGCCAGCCATGAGCTAAGCGCTCAGGTGGGCCTGCTGTACGCGGATAATCGCTGGTCCACCGTCAACGAAAGCCAACAGAAATTCGATATGCCTTTGCCCCAAGGCGATGGCTCCGCCAATGCCCGCGTGTACGCCGGCCCGGAAATGGAGTTCATGTTCTATGGCGTCGCCGGCCCAGGAGCCAATATTTACGTCTTCTCCCGCATGAACGCCGATGTAGATGCGGTTAATCCCGCCAAATCCAACTATGAGTTGTGGGCGGGCGCTCAGGCCGGGGCTTCCTTCCGGGTGGAAGTGTTCGATAAGACGCTGTTCAAGATTCATGAATCCAACCTGATTGGCTACGAAGGTTTGATCGCCTCCTCTGAGTATGATGGTCTGGCGCCCCCGGGCACAGGTCGAGTGATTGGCGTCATTGGCGACGCAATGCAGGGCAAGCTGGTCAGTGGAGACGATATCCTGCGCGATAACCTGTCTGGAGAACTGGTGGACTTGCTGAAAGGTCTCGCCGCTAATGAAGATGATTCCGATGGCGGCTACACGGTGGCGGAAGCCAACGCCCGCCCCCGCTGGCGCGAATTGAAAATCGCCGGCCGTTGTTTGCAACCTGACTATGTTGGCCATCTCGCGATGATTCGTCCGGTTGCCTGCAATGGCGGCGATAAGCAGAAATGGTGGTGGGACACAAATGGCGCAGTGCATCCCAAAGCCAACGCCAAGTTGTGTATGGATGGCCTTGGCGTCACTCCAGGCGTCAATCTGGCGCTTTGGGGATGTCATGGCGGCGATAATCAGGCCTGGATTTTTGAGGATGGCCGCATGCGCAACAAGCGCAGTGAGTCGCTATTCGTCACCTATGAAAAAGATATCTTCAACTGGCTCGATTACGCCCAGCTGAAAAGCCTGAAAGAAAATACGGATAAACAGTTCGCTCAGTGGGGGCAGGAAGAACGCGTCAACGGCGTCGCTGCTTCTCATTTCCGTCCGTTAAAAAGTGCGCGTAGCGGGCTGTGTCTGGGTGTGCAAACAGGGAGCGCATCTCCTGAGTTGCAGGCGTGTGGAAACGCATCGCAACAACTCTGGTTCTACGATAGTGTGGCGCGAACCCTCTACAACGCGGCTGGAGACTGTCTGAGCCACCATGGCGAGAACTACAACGGCGCAACCTTGTTCGTGGAGACATGTTCTGCGTCCGCGAATCAGACATTTGAGTTCGCTGATGGCGCTATCAAAACGACGTCGGATGCGGCGATTGTCGTCGATGCATATGGCTCGGAAGATGGCGCTATGGTTGGTCAGTGGATGTTCCACGGCGGCGCCAATCAGCTCTGGCTGTGGGCCGAGTAAGGCCTTGTAGATTCAGCTTTACAGACTTTAGTCCTTCATCGTTCAGTCTTTATGACCACGCTTAATGGATGAGTGGCGGAGACAACTCGTCGCGTAAACCCTGACGGCCATCCGCCAGGGTTATCTCTACTGTGAGCCCTGGCTGCAACCTGTATAATGCGCGGCTATGAAACGCATATCATCTTCTCTTCAATCGCCACTGCAGGCTTTGCAGACCTTATTCGGGTACGACGCATTTCGCGGCCCGCAGGAAGCCGTCATCGGGGAACTGATGGCTGGCCGGGACGCCCTGGTTTTGATGCCTACCGGCGGCGGTAAATCACTTTGCTATCAAATTCCCGCTATCTTGCGTGATGGCGTAGGGGTGGTGATTTCCCCTTTGATCGCATTGATGCAGGACCAGGTGGACGCGCTGAGACAGGTCGGCGTTAACGCAGGCTTTCTGAATTCCAGCCTTAGTCTGGCGGAGTTGCGGGATATGGAGCGCGCGCTGCTGGACCAGGAGCTGGATATGCTCTATATCGCGCCAGAGCGTTTGACTCAGGAGCGCACGCTGGAACTGCTGCAACGCACGCCTATCTCCCTGTTCGCCATCGATGAGGCCCACTGTGTGTCGCAATGGGGCCACGATTTTCGCGCTGACTATCTACAGCTTAACCTGTTGCAGGAGCGATTCCCTCATGTGCCCAGGGTGGCGCTGACCGCCACCGCCGACGAACGCACCAGAAAGGAAATCGCCGAGCGCCTGGGGCTGACGGAGGCGCAGCATTTCATCAGCGGTTTCGATCGTCCCAATATCCAATATCGCATTACTCAGAAACAAAACGCGCGACAGCAGTTATTGCGTTTTTTACGCGCTGAACACGCCAACGACGCAGGCATTGTTTACTGTTTATCCCGCAATAAAGTTGAGCAAGTGGCGGAATGGCTGTGCAAGGAAGGCTTCAATGCGTTGCCGTATCACGCAGGATTGCCGGCGGACGTGCGACAGGAGCACCAGCAGCGATTTTTAAGGGAAGACGGCGTTATCGTAGTTGCCACTATCGCTTTCGGTATGGGGATTGATAAGCCGGATGTGCGTTTTGTCGCTCATCTGGACCTCCCCAAGAGCATTGAATCCTATTATCAGGAAACCGGTCGTGCGGGCCGTGACGGACTGCCGTCCACCGCCTGGATGACCTACGGGCTGCAGGACGTGATCAAGCTGCGGCAGATGATGGAAGGCTCTCCCGGCGCGGAGCAATTCAAACGGGTGGAGAGACAGAAACTCGACGCTATGCTGGGACTGTGTGAAATCGTCAGCTGTCGCCGGCGCGCGTTGTTGCGCTATTTTGGTGAGACCGCGCCGGAGCAATGCGGGAACTGTGACGCCTGTCTGAACCCGGTGGAAACCTGGGATGCGACGGTAGCGGCGCAGAAGGCTTTGTCCTGTATATATCGCACGGGGCAGCGCTTCGGCGTCAATCATCTTATTGATGTAGTGCGAGGCGAACTGACCGATAAGGTGAAGCAGTTTGGCCATGAGCGTCTTCCCACTTTTGGCGTCGGCGAGGATATGGATGCGGCGCAATGGCGTTCGGTGTTGCGCCAGCTGACCGCACGGGGACTGTTGAATGTGGATCTGGATGGCTTTGGGGCCTTGAAGCTGACGGAATCCTGCCGACCTATTTTGCGCGGCGAACAGGAAGTGCGATTACGGCGCGACGTCAAAGAAGTGATGTCAAAAGCGCCAAAACGCAGTGGCGAATCGTTGCGTGAAGAAGATCAGCCATTATGGGATGCGTTGCGTATCCGCCGTAAGGAGTTGGCGGAGGAGCAGGGCGTGGCGCCTTATATGATTTTCCATGACGCCACGCTGATGGAAATCTTGCGTCATCGTCCTCAGAACGACATAGAGTTTCTGGCTCTCAACGGCGTCGGCAAGAGCAAGCTGGAGCGCTACGGCGAAGACTTCATGGAAATTGTCCGCAACGCCTGAGTCTGTCAGGCGGATGCGCTTTCTATGCGTTCGAAAATAGCGTCCGCCGCCACAGCGAGCAAAGCCACCAGAATAGCG
Source organism: Hahella sp. KA22 (assembly GCF_004135205.1). NCBI lineage: Bacteria > Pseudomonadati > Pseudomonadota > Gammaproteobacteria > Oceanospirillales > Hahellaceae > Hahella > Hahella sp. KA22. Next base: position 746,950 of record NZ_CP035490.1, read on the forward strand.
CCCTGTAGCACATAGGCGGTATTGCCGTTGATCAAGCCCGCCACGATAGGGTCGCCGAGGGTTTTGGCGCCAATGGTGGAGCCGATGGCGGCGGTGGCGATGTTAATGGTCACAGAGGTGCGCACGCCCGCCATAATTACTTTGAAGGCGAGAGGCAGCTCCACCTTCCATAATACCTGCGACGGCGACATTCCCATACCGCGCGCCGCCTCCAGCACTGCACCGGAGACGCCTTCCAAACCAGCAATTGTGTTACGCACCACGGGCAGCAAACCGTAAAGCGTTAGTGCGACCACGGTGGGCGCGCCGCCAAAGCCAGTCATGGGAACCGCCAGCGCGAGCACGGCGACGGGAGGAAACGTCTGACCAATGGAAGCGACGTTATTCACCAGAGGAAGGAAATCCCGTCCGGATTCCCGGGTCACCAATATGCCGGAAACCACGCCAACTACCGTGGCGATAAATCCGGATAGCAGCACCAGACCCGCGTGGCTCAGTAACAGGCGCCAAAAGCTGTCACGGTCATAAACAACCTGTGATGCGTCAGGCTGCAGCCAGCGAAAGAGCGTTTCCATGTGAGGAAACAAGCTGGCGCACAGAATTAACAACAGCGCGGGCGTCAATGCCCTCCAGGGCGCGTGACGAATTGAGGCTCGCCGCATCAGGCGCAGCCTCCCACCAGGTCCGCCATGCGCACTTCCGCCAGTAAGGCTCCATCAGAAGACAAAACTGGCAATGCAGCGACTTTGCGCCATAACATTTTGGAGATCGCCAGCTTGACGCTGTCTTCCGCCTGCAGACTCATGTCCGGCGTGACGTCGATTTCCCGCCAATGATAGCTGGCGTCGCCGTCCACAGTTGCCTGCAATAATCGCACTGGCGCATTCGCGCTATCCACGGCCCACAGTCTTCCTGCGCCCTGGCATGGCGGCGGCGCTAAGCCCTGTACCCGTGGTGGATTGGGCCGCATGATGTCGCGCACCTGTTTGCAGGACGCTGCTTTCAGACCCCGGTCCTGGCTGCCGATAATATTCTCGACGAAGTAGTTCGCGGGGCGGTGCAGAATGTTTTCCGGTGTGTCGTATTGGATGATCTGGCCTGCGTCCATTACCACCATGCGAGTGGCGAGCTTCAATGCTTCTTCAATGTCGTGAGTAACGAATACGATGGTTTTCTTGATCTGCGACTGAATCCGCAGCATCTCTTCCTGCAGGCTTTCCCGGGTGATAGGGTCGAGAGCCCCAAAAGGTTCGTCCATAAGCAATATATCCGGGTCCGCCGCCAGCGCACGCGCCACACCAACGCGTTGGGCCTGTCCACCGGATAACTCATTGGGCATTTTGTCAGCGAAAATAGTAGGGTCGAGCGCGAACAACTCCAGTAACTCATTGACCCGATTTTGTATGCGTTGCGCATCCCATTTGAGCAGGCGCGGAACTACGGCGATATTTTTCGCCACGCTCCAGTGAGGAAACAAACCGATGTTTTGAATGGCGTAGCCAATCCGCCGACGCAGCGCGTTGATCTCAAAGCTGGCGATTTCCTGGTTATTGATCAGAATGCGCCCTTCACTGTGCTCCACCAGTCGGTTGATCATTTTCAACGTGGTGGATTTGCCGCACCCGGAGGTGCCTACCAGGACGCAAAAGTCGCCGCTGGCGATGTCCAAAGAGAGGTTGCGTACGGCGTATTGCTCGCCGTATTTCATGGATACGTTATCCAGTCGGATCATGGTGCGCCTCGGGTTGTGGCGGTCAAGAATGCGAACAGGGCGTCTGCGGCGAGCGCGAACAGGATTGTAGGAATGGCGCCTAGAAGCACCAAATCCATCGCTGCCTGACCCAGCCCCTGAAAAATGAAGGTCCCCATACCTCCGGCGCCAATTAACGCGGCGACGGCGGTCAGGCCGATAGTTTGCACGGTCATGATGCGCAGTCCTTCCAGAATCACGGGAGCCGCCAATGGCAGACGTACCTGCAGGAATACCTGGCTTTCACTCATTCCCATGCCGCGAGCGGCCTCCAGAACCGGTTCAGGGGTTCCGGTGAGAGCGACGTAAGCGTTACGGGTCATGGGGAGTAAACTGTAGCCGATCAGGGCGATCAAAGCGGGGGTGAAGCCGATTCCCTGCACGCCGATAGCGCGCAGCCACCCAAACTCGTTGGCGAGGTAACTCAGAGGCGCGATCAATAGACCGAAAAGCGCCAGGCTGGGGATCGTCTGCATCACGCTAAGCACCCCAAACAGCCCGCGTCGGGCCTTTTCCGAGCGCGTCGCCCAGATTGCGAGCGCCATGCCCATCAGCGCGCTGGGCAGCATTGACCAGAATACCAGATTGAAATGCGCGCCCATCTCTGTCACAAACTGGCGTTGCCTGACATGAAACTCTTGCGCCAGGGATAACTTCTCAAGCGCGCCATAGGAGTAGGCGATTGCGATGCCCGCGACGACGGCGGTGACGCCGGCGAGTTTCAGCCAGATTCCGGCCTGTAACTTGTGGCAGGCTTCGATCATGATCAGCGCCATGAGGAAACCCGTCAGCCAAAAGCCGCTCCCCAACGCCGCACGGCCATGTGGCAGGCCTTCATTTGCGCGCTCAAGACCAAATACGCCCGCCATTACTGGCAAGAACGCGATCAGGGTAGTCGCCGTTAGCAATATGGCAAGATAGGCATGGCGGTTAGGGCGCCAGGATAACAAGGCGATAGCGAGCGCGCCGCCGAAAACCGGCAGGCCCCATCGAAGGGAAAGAGCATCCAGCAAGGCGACGCCTTCCCCAGGCAGTATGCGGTTTGGTTGAAAGGATGCAAAATCCAGAAACAGCAGCGCCGCAATGGCCAGGACGGACATGGAAAGCGTCACGCGATTTGCGCCTTGCAGCGCGCTGCGGTCTCCCGCCGGCAATATATGGGTTAGAGCAGTCCGGCGGATGTTAGAAACTCCCGGGCCACTTCTTTGGGGTCGAGACCGTTAACGGCGACATCTGCGTTGAGACGTTGCAGCGTGGTCAAGTCGAGCTTTTCGAAAATAGCATCGATCATCGGACCTATATCTGGATTCGCTTTCAGTATCTCACCGCGTATCACCGCCGCTGGCTCATACACTGGCTGCACGTTGCGCGGGTCCTGCAGCACCACCATATCCAGTGCGCTCAGGCCGCCGTCAGTGCCATACGCCATCGCCGCATTGACGCCGTTTGTGCGTAAGGCGGCGGCGCGAATGGTCGCAGCGGTGTTACCGCCCGACAATACCAGGAGCTGGTCGGCGGTCAGTTCAAATCCATAGGCTTTCTGAAAGGCGGGCAGGGCGAAATCCGACTCCACAAACTCGGCGCTGGCGGCGAGCTTTATTTCTCCGCCGTCTTTTAGAAAACGGGAAAGATCATCCAGGGTCGCCAGTTTTTGCTCCCGCGCCAAATCGCCGCGCACGCTAATCGCCCAGGTGTTGTTGGCGTCAGCGGGATGCAGCCAGACTAAATTATTGGCGGCGAGATCTTTTTCTTTTGCTGTGGCGTATGCTTTGGTCGGGTCCTTCCAGACAGGGCTGTCCGCCATGTCGAAGAAAAACGCCGCATTACCCGTGTATTCAGGGTAAACGTCTATCTGGCCGTTGATCAGCGCGGTGCGGACGATTTTGGTGGCGCCAAGTTGGATGCGATCTTCTACTTCATAGCCGGCTTTTTCCAGCCGAAGCAGAATCATGTTGCCGAGCACGGAGCCTTCCGTGTCGATTTTAGATGCGACGACAATCTTGTCTTTGGCCGCTACGTGAGTGGCGATGGACAGGCCCAGTACGAGGGCGGCGGCAAGTCGTCCAAGTCTGCTCTTGCGGTTCACGATATGTCTCCTGTCGGTCAGGTCGGTCATTCAATCAGGGAAGCGGCATGAGGATCTTATTCGTTTGATGCGCCCGCTTTTTCCTGCCGGGAGGCAGCAGTGTCCCCCATGGCGCGTCTTGATTCAACCTTGGCCCGGCGATGAGGAATGGGATTGATAGTTTGTGAGATGCAGTATGCGAAAACCGATACTACACATATAAGTGGTTGACATAGCGCAACAAAATGAAGTCTGATAGCCGCTCAGTACACGCAAGAAATGCAAGGGAGGAGCCACATGATGACTCAATCAACTCATCAAAAAAGAGCCAAGGATTTGCGATCTGCAAAAGGTTGCTCTGTCTCCTTAGCTTTCCGTGTGCTGACGAACCACTAAATACTATCTATCAGCCGCGGAACTCATCGCGGCTGGTTGGATATGCGCCTGAAGTACCCATAGATACCCTTCCTTCCCGATGTGTTCCCGGCGATAACCGAGGAATACATGATGAAAAAATTTTTCGTTCGCATTAACGCCGCTGCCCGTCGTATTTTTGTTGGAACTCCACGTATCGAAGGCTTGTATGGTATGAGCGACCACTTGCTTAGAGATATCGGGATGGAGCGAATCAGCGGAAAAGGCCTGCAGCCAATGGTGAACCCTGAATCCACTATCGAACGTAAGCGCGCCGCCCGTGAAAGGGTGGAGGCGCCTCTTCCGATACCTGAATTGACGAAGATATAGATCACCGCGCCGCAGCCAATCAGGTTGCGGCGCTATCTATACAGTCTCGCCTTCATCTCCAGGCGTAGTTTGAGTTTCCCGCCTCACTTTTCTTTCTTCCACTCTCCCAAACGTCTTTTACCTGCGCTTTCTGCTCTTCTTGTTCACTATTAATGAACGGCGTCACAGACCGCACTCTGTAATTTTGAAGTAAATACGAACTCTTTTATTAAATATCGGTTAGAATGCGCGGAAAATTTTTCGCCCCCCATTTCAGGGAGAACGCCGGTCAATCGCATTTCTTGCTAACGGCGTTTATAGGATTTAGATATCAAAGCGTTTGTTTATGCAAAAACTCACTTCATTTCTGTTTGCGTTTTTGGCGTGCGCCGGCGTTCTCGTGCAGGCGTTTGTGTCCTGGTATTGGATGAATACGGATGCGCCAAGACAATTCTTAGATTTTTTCAATTCCCTATACGGCGCTGCGCCAGCCTGGTCCGAATGGGCGTTTGCACTTAAGCAAAGCTCCTGGTGGCCTCCTTTGTTGTGCGCCGCGCTGTTGATTTTCGCCATCGTGAAAAGGCCCACGCAGAAGTTGTTGGGCATGGCGGCGGGAGTGTCCCTGTTAGTTGCTGGCGGCTTGGTTTACGCCATGTATCCACTGCATCTGATGTTGCAATCGCCGGTCTAGGCTGTCGTTTATTCGAAGCCGCCGCCTAAGCAATTCTATTTACCTGATGTTATAGAGTAAGAAGTTAGAAATGCCTATTTTCGCAATTTCCATTATTTTTCAAGTTGCTCTGGTCATGCACATAGTGAAGACGGGGCGTAGCACCACCTGGATCTGGATTGTGGTCATGTTGCCCTTTGCAGGTTCTGTCGCTTATTTCCTGGTGGAAATGCTGCCGGAGCTGGCGGGAAGCCGGACCGGCAGAAACGCGCAGCGCAAAATGCAGTCTATTGTTAACCCCGACAAGGCGGTCAAACAGGCGGCCTTCAATTACTCCGTCACGGACAGCGTGGAGACCTCCATGCGGTTGGCGGAAGAGTGGCTGGCGAAAGGAATGTTCGGGGAAGCCAAGGCGATGTATGAAAAGTCCCTGAAGGGAATTCATCAGACTGATCCACACATTATGTATGGTTTGGCCCGGTCTGAGTTTGGACTGAATAACTTTGGCGCTGTCCGCTCCGTGATGGACGATTTGATCCGCCACAATCCTGATTTCAGGAACGCTGAAGCGCATCTACTTTACGCCCGAGCCTTGGCGGAACTGAATGAATCCTCGGCGGCGAAACATGAATTTGAGGCGCTGGAAGCCTACTTCCCTGGTCCCGAAGCCAGTTATTGGTTTGGAATGTTCCTGAAAGCCCAGGGCAGGGAAAGAGAGTCGCAGGAACAGTTCAAGAAAATTCTGGAAAAAGCGAAGATCTCCGGCAGACATTACCACTCATACCACAAAAAGTGGCTCAAGCTGGCCAAGCAGGAATATACGGGTTGATCATGAGATCTGAGTTGGATAGACGGATCGAATACCAAAAGCTGAGATTGGATCAGAACAACACGCCGCCGCAAGAGATGAGAGAGGCGCGATCCAGAATCATGTATATCGAAGACAAGTCTCTTGGTCTTGCAGGCCCAGCCCGCATTGGACGTGTTTATTTTTCCAAGAGTGGGAAGACGCTCTATTATCGTGGAAAAACGTTTCAAAGCCTTAAAGGACGGGGCTGCAAATCAAATTTTTATGATATTGAAAGCGGTGACGAATATTGGATTTCTGGTCCAAGAAAGGACCGTAATGACCGTTTGTATGGCGGCAATGACGGAGTAGTGGTGGATGAGGACATTGCGCAGGAATACTTTGCGTACGTGAGTGGCGTTCCTAAATGATTGAGTTTTCAGAACATAATCGGAACGCGCAAGTTCTGGCGCTGCATTATGCGCGCAGGCTGGGGGATGATTATGTGGTGGCGGTCATGTCTTCCCAGGCTGAGATCGCTACGCCTGAGGAGGCCTTACAGGTGGCGGCCTGCTTTTGGGAGATGACCGATCTGGCGGTTGAAGACGATAATGCGGGGCGCGCCGTTGTCGGCATCGACGATCTGCAATTCTGGATGTATAGGCTGTTTAATCACGTTTATGGCTATGTATCCAAAGCGGGCTTTCTTAATGAATGGAAGCAGGCTTCCCGTGAGCAATATCAAGAAGGGTCTTATCAAGAGTAAGCAGCAATCAAAATAAGGAGAGACGGGGTTCCTCTCCATTAGCAATCTCATCACTTAATCGCTTCATTACACCATCCACATGATGGCTCCGTCTCGCTCTATTTTGCGCGATGTGAACAGTTCAATGACTTCCGCGTTGGTCTGGGCGTGCAGAGACCATTCTGAAATGGAAAACCTGCCGCCTCCCGCCACCAGCATGGGAAGCATCATTTGATCCGTCAGATGCTCATCCAGTACCGCGTTGCTGTCCAGGTAGGACTTCACCTTCTGACTGAGCAACTTGGACACCAGCTCCGCCCGTTTTCGCACCTGACCCAGTTCGGAAATACAGATACGGTGGCCGTCGAATTGCAGGTCCACCGCCAGCAGGTTGCCGGCGCAGCCTGCTTCCGGCTTGCGTTGCCGTGACTCATGCACTGGGTGTTCGCGCAACGATAAGTACGCCTGTACTTCCCGCTCGCCGACCTTGCCGGGAATGTTATAGCAGTAGGCAGTCAGGCGGCTGTGACTCAGCGCGCCGCGCTCTAGCCGCTCAATCGGCTGCAAAGCCTCCGGCTGTATGCGAATGCGCCATTTACCGCCGCCGGCAGGCATAAAGCCCCAGCGCTCTGTTTCCACTTCAATTTTAGCTCCCATATCCCGCAGCAGTGGCAGGAAGGAGCGTTCAATTTCCGTAAGAGGCGGTGCGAACGGGTTATGGGTGCCGCCGCCGAACTCCACGGTAGAGACTTCTTCCGCCTGCAACAGAGGCAGTAATACAGTTTGGAACACCAGCGCCGTGCTGCCTGCGCTACCCACATCGAATTTGTAATCGCCGCCCTTTATCCGGCCGGGTTTGAACGTCAGCCGGGAGGAACCCAGTTCCGCCCCGTCCACTTTGGCGCCGCATATCGCCTGGGCGGCCTTCACGCAGGTCAGATGCTGACGCATCAGGCCGGGTTTGGGGCGCTTGCCGCGAATATGGTTAATTTCTATTTCTTTGCCGTACAGCATGGCCAGGGTCAGGGAGGATCTCAGAATTTGTCCTCCGCCTTCGCCCATGCGTCCGTCTATTACTACTTTATCCATTATAAATACCGTACAACTAATAGCATCGGCGGCGTTACGCCGCCTCTCTTCAACCTTTTACGCAAACCACCTGTCTCAGCGTATGCACGACTTCAACCAGGTCGGACTGCGCCGCCATCACGGCGTCGATGTCTTTGTAAGCGGAAGGCGTTTCGTCCACTACCGCCGCGTCTTTTCGGCATTCCACATGCGCTGTGGCGCGAGCGTGCTCTTCTACGGATACGCGCTTTTTCGCCTCGGTTCGAGACATCACTCTTCCTGCGCCGTGGCTACAGCTACAGAAGCTTTCCGCGTTGCCTTTACCGCGCACGATGTAGGAGCGGGCTCCCATGCTGCCTGGGATAATTCCCAGCTGGCCTTCCTGTGCGCTTACTGCGCCTTTACGGGTTAACCACACGTTTTTCCCGTAGTGGTTTTCCTTCTGCACATAGTTATGGTGACAGTTCACCGCTTCCAGCTCGGCGATTACCGGCTTGTTCAACGTAACCGCCAAGACGTTCAGCGCCCGCTGCATCATCGCCTGACGGTTGATGCGCGCAAAATCCTGCGCCCAGCCAACGGCATGCACGTAGTCGTTGAAGTAATCGGTTCCCTCCGCCAGATAGGCCAGATCTTTATCCGGCAGGTTTACGAAGAAACGCTCCATTTCCTTTTTCGCCAGCTTGATGAAATGCTCGCCGATACGATTCCCAACGCCGCGGGAACCGGAGTGCAGCATAATCCATACGTCGTTGTTCTCATCCAGACACACTTCGATGAAGTGGTTACCGGTTCCCAGGGTTCCCAGGTGGTTCACGTTGTTGGTGTTTTTCAAAACCGGGTGCTTTTCGCACAGGATTTTAAAGCGATCCGCCAACTCATGAGTCCAACGAGCGCCTACATCCTCCGGGATATCATGCCAGGAACCCCGGTCACGGCGTCCTGGCTGGCGACCGTGGGGTATCGCTGCTTCTATCGCGCTACGCAGCGCTCCCAGAGAGTCCGGCAATTGCGTTGCGTGCACGTCGGTTTTCACCGCCATCATGCCGCAACCGATATCCACTCCCACTGCGGCGGGAATAATCGCGCCGGAAGTGGGAATAACAGAGCCGATGGTTGCGCCCTTACCTAAGTGCACGTCCGGCATCGCCGCCACCCACTTATGAATGAACGGCAAGGACGCAATGTTTTTCAATTGCTTGCGCGCCTCCGGCTCGAATGGAACGCCGTTGGTCCAGCTTTTGATCGGAACGCCTTTTTCTACGTTAGTCACTTCATAGGGCATTTGGGGTTTTGTGCTTTGCATCATTCTCAAACCTTTTTGGTGGGACTCGCGTGTCCCGGAGCAACAGTATTTGGAGGAGACGCCTTTCAACAGGCTCATCTCGATGCCATTACTATTACAAAACCTGGGCCAACTTTTCTAATATGATTAACTATATGAAAAATAAGGAAATAATAAATATTCTCGAAATTTGGCGTTTAATAATTCTATCTATTTAGATAGGTGTTTATGTTTTTAGATTATCGAACTCCAGGTCGAATTTGCTCAGATACTGCCGTAGCCGGTGGGAGTCGTTACTGGAGCTTTTACGCAATCGGGAGCGGTTGAAGAGCTGACGTCCCGCCTCCGACAAGGAGCGGCTGTCACGGCAGAGCGCAATCACGCTGCGTAACTGATATTGGTCGAAGGCGTCAATTTCCGCCACCTGTTCAGGAGACAGATAGTCCTCCAGTGATGGCAGAGACTCCTGAGCGTTACTGCGTCGCCAGAATCGTCGTAGACGATCGCACTCTTCATCCACCAGCGTTTCGTTGATGCGGCCGCCTTCAGAGAGTGTGGCCATGCGTTGTACGCAGGCGTTCAGGTCGCGGAAATTACCTTGCCATAAGGAATCCGGCTGTTGGGCGAAATGCAGAAATCTGGTCCGGGCGGCTTTATTGAAGCTGACCTTATGCCCTAACTGCTGTTCGGCTTTTTGTAGCTCATAGTCCAGGTTGGGCTCTATGTCTTCGCGTCGGTCTTTCAGCCCGGGCAGTTCATAACTCCACAAATTGATGCGGGCCAGCAGATCCTCCCGAAAGCTGCCGTTATCGACCTGCCTTTGCAGGTCGCGATTGGTGCCGGCAATAAGCTGGAAGTCGCTGTGCGCAGGATTGTCTGAACCGACGGGGTAGAAGCGCTTCTCTTCAATGGCGTGCAGCAGCATCGCCTGTTCATCCAGGCCCAGTTCGCCGATTTCATCCAGAAACAATAGTCCTTGATCGGCCTTGGCGAGCAGGCCCTTACGAGCGGTTTGCGCGCCGGTGAATGCGCCCTTGTTATGGCCGAATAACGCCGACATGGCGCTGTCGCCGCGTAGCGTGGCGCAGTTGACTGACACAAATTCACCTCTGACGGAGCCGCGGATTTTCTTCAGCTCAAAAATCTTGCCGGCGAGCTGGGATTTGCCTGCCCCAGTGGGGCCGGTGATCAGAATCGGCGCCTGGGAGCGAATCGCCACCCGCTCGATCTGCTGGATCATGGCGTTGAAGCGGGCGTTGCGGGTGGCGATGCCTGATTTGAGAAACTCTGTCCCTTCCAACTGCTGGCGCTTGAAGCGTGAACTGATGGCGTCGTATTTGGAGAGGTCGAGATCAATCAGATGATATTTCCCTGCGGCGACGCGTTCGCCCCGGTCTGGAGAGGTCTGCAAAATCTGCGCGGGAATGTAATTCGCCTCACACAGCAGGAACCAGCATATCTGCGCAACATGGGTGCCGGTGGTGATATGCAGGAGATAGCGTTCCTCATCAGGCTTGAAAGGATAGTTTTCGGCGAAATCCAGCAGGGTGCTGTAAACCTGCTCGAAGTCCCAGGGATCGCTGAAGCTGATCTGGCGCAGGCTCACTTCCGTGTCCGGCGAAACAGTTTCGATATCCGCGCCCACGTTATTGGCCAGGCGTGAGTCTCTGGCGTCGTGCAGCAGCTCAATGCGATCGATCAACAGGTCCTGCTGCATGAAGATGCCGACGGTCGGCCGCCACGTTTCCCAGCGCGCAGGCCCTTTGCCGCGTTTATCCATGGTGGTGCCCAGCAGACCGATGACTACGTTTTTCATATGATCTTTTTCGATAAATGGTTACAGACAGCGATCATATTCTCCGAAGGCCGAGAGGAAGGCAACTTGATAGCTGGAGTGTATGTTTGCAGGGATTAAGGTGGAGAGGGGCGGGAAGTCTATGGATGAGTATAAAAAAGGCCGCGCAAAGGCGGCCACAGGGGTTTATGAGATCGTTAAGTTCTAACCGCCGCCATTTTTATGGTGGCGAAGTGCTCATTGGTCAACTTGACCAGAATTGGCGACAACAGCAATAGTGACAGCAGGTTGGGGATGGCCATAAACGCGTTGAAGACATCGCCAATCAGCCAAACAAACTCCAACTGCGCCAAGGCGCCAATCATGACGCACAGGGTGCTCAGCAGACGGTAAGGAATAATCGCGGCGGAGCCCATCAAGTATTCCCAGCATTTCTCGCCGTAATAGGCCCAGCCCAGGATGGTGGTGAACGCGAAAACGATCAACTGGATCGCCAGCAGGTACTCTCCGAACCCCGGCATCGCCGCGGCAAATGCGCTGGCGGTGAGCGCTGCGCCGGACACGCCGCTTTCCCAGACGCCGCTGGTGATTAGCGCCAGACCGGTCAGGGTGCAGACAATAATGGTATCGATGAAAGTACCCATCATACCGATAAGACCAGAGGTCACCGGGTCAGAAGTTTTCCCCGCCGCTTGCGCGATACCTGCGGTGCCAAGGCCGGCTTCGTTGGAGAAAATGCCTCGGGCGACGCCGTACCGAATCGCCATCATCACTGCGGCGCCGGCGAATCCACCTGTAGCGGCGGTGGGAGAGAAAGCGTGGGTGAAGATCAGGTCGAAAGCGTGAGGGATACGATCAGAGAACGTGAACAGGATATAAAAGGCGCAGAGGATATAGGAGATGCACATGGTAGGCACCAGCGCCTGCGCCACAGCGCCGATGCGTTTGATGCCGCCGAGCAATACAAAGCCGATCAGCACGGTCATGACGACGCCAGAGGCGGCGGCGGGGATGCGGAAGGAGGTGTTCATTACCTCTGCGATGCTGTTGGATTGCACCATGTTGCCGGCGCCGAATCCCGCCAGGCCGCCGAACAAGGCGAAGGCGCCGCCCAGCCAGGCCCATTTGGGGCCCAGGCCGTTTTTGATGGCGTACATGGGGCCGCCAACATATTCGCCGTTCTCGTCTTTTTCACGAAAGCGCACCGCCAGTACGACTTCCGCATATTTGGTCGCCATGCCCACCAGAGCGGTGGCCCACATCCAGAACAGCGCGCCCGGCCCGCCGAGCGCCAGCGCGGTGGCGACGCCGGCAATGTTTCCGGTGCCCACTGTCGCAGCCAGGGCGGTCATCAGCGCGGCGAAAGGGCTGATTTCCCCAGGGTCCCGAGTATCCGGCTTACGACCTCTCCATACCAGTTGCAAGCCCAGTTTGAGCGTAAATAAGGGCATGAATTTCAAGCGGAATTGCAAAAACAGCCCTACGCCCAGAATAAGAATGAGCATGGGGGGGCCCCATACGAAATCATTCAGGTCGGATACCAGTTTATGAATAGTTTCCAAGGGATTTTCTCCTCTCTTTATTTATCAGGCGGCGCTGTGGAGGGCGCTGCGCTGCTTCCCATACGTTTTTTGAAAGACGCGGCGTCGCGTCGGGTCACAGCTCCCGACGTGCGCCAGACACAGGATGTGGATCAAGCGTGCGTCCAATGGTTCGCCGTCCTCGTTGAGAACGGCGGCGAAGCGGAGCTCCATCCGCCAGCGACGGTCCCTCAAATAGCAGTGGTTGTCAGTAGCGGTCTATTCCCAGTCCCTCAGTGTCAATCTCGGGTTGGCGTCCGGATATGATATCCGCGATGACGCGCCCCGTGCCCGCCGCCATGGTCCAGCCCAAGGTGCCGTGGCCGCTGGCGACATAAAGTTTGTCGATGGACGTCGCCCCAACGATGGGGGTTCCGTCCGGAGTCATGGGGCGAAGACCGGTCCAGAATTCAGCTTCGCCATTGGCGTAACCGGTTCCGAACAGGTCGTCCGCCACAAACTCCAGTGTGTTCTTTCTGGCTTGATGCAGGCGCAGGTCGTAGCCCGCCAACTCCGCCGTTCCACCGACCCGGATACGGTCGCCCAGGCGGGTGACAGCTACTTTGTAGGTTTCGTCCAACAGCGTCGATTCGGGAGCCCGGTCTGGGTTCTTTACCGGCAAGGTAATCGAATAGCCTTTCACCGGAATGATGGGCGCCCTGAGCCCCAATGGTTTCAATAGCAGTGGGGTGTAGCTGCCGAGCGCGACGATATAGGCGTCCGCCTGCATCGGGCCTTGATCCGTTTGCACTGATACGATTGCGTCGCCGTTTTTCTCCAGCCCACGGATGACGACGCCTTGTTTAAATACGACGCCTTTTTCTTCCGCCAATGCGGCTAAAGCTTGCGTGAATTTAAAGCAGTCCCCGGTCTCGTCGCCGGGCAGACGCAGTCCGCCGCTGATTTTGTCTCTGACAGTGGCGAGTCCTGGTTCGTATTTGATGCAGCCGTCGCGATCCAATAACTCATAAGGAACGCCAAAGGATTCCAGAATCTGGGTGTCCGCCAATGCGGCGTCGACCTGCTGTTGTTTGCGGAATAATTGAATGGTGCCGCGGCTGCGTTCGTCGTAACTGATACCGGTGTCGGCGCGCAGCTGTTTGAGTACGTCGCGACTGTACTCGGCCAGTCGCAACATGCGTGATTTATTCTGGTGGTAGCGGTGAGCGTTTGCGTTAGCCAGGAATTGCGTGGTCCAGCGCCAAAGGTCGGGGTTCAGGCTGGGGCGAACTACCAGTGGACGGTGCTTCATACACAGCCACTTGATCGCTTTTAATGCAATCCCAGGCGCCGCCCAGGGCGCAGAGCAGCCGGGGGATATCTCGCCAGCGTTGCCGTAACTGGTTTCCAGCGCAGGACCGGTCTGACGGTCGACAACAGTTACTTCATGACCCAGCTGAGCCAGATGATATGCGGTGGAAACGCCGATGACGCCGCTGCCCAGGATAATTACACGCATTTATTGTCCTTGTTGTCTCTGCTTTGACTTCGCTGCGCGGCTCGCTGGACGCGCAGGCTGCGCCATTAAATAACAACCGTATATAAATCTGCATAAGTAATTCCCATAGTTGTGCATGGAGAATTTGGCTTTCAGGTCGCCGGATTACGCAAAAAATATCCTGATCAAAAAAGATAACTAGCTATTATCTTTGATAACTTGTCCTGCATTTTGCGCTGCGCTCTTGTGCCCTTCGCCTTAGAAAATATTTACATAAGTGCTTTTAAAACAATGGCATAAATTATTTTTTGTCAGCCTGAAAAATATTGGCGCGATCTTTGTTATGTCAGGGACGAGAAGAAAGGGCGCGAAGGCGAAAAGGCGAGCCGCCGGCAAACGATTAAGGCGGCCGGTGAAGGGTAATACCGAGACCATTTGGCGTATTGACGAAATTTGAGGATGCAGGTCCGGGCTCGTTGTGGGGTTCGCGACTGGCGCGCGTTATAGGTCAATACCGCTTCGGAGTAATGCCTGGAGTATTGGTTATTGTGGGTTCGAGTCCCACCGCGTCCACCATATTAGAAGTAACAATAGGAGTGGCGACAATGGAAAAGCGGATACAGGAAACCCTGGAGCGGATCGAGTGGGAGCACGATGTAAAGGTGCTTTACGCTTGCGAATCAGGCAGCCGGGCCTGGGGATTCGCTTCCCGGGATAGTGATTATGACGTTAGATTTATCTATCAGCGCTCACTGTCCCACTATTTATCGTTAGGCAAACGGCGGGATGTGATTGAACTCCCGATAGATGATGAACTAGATGTCAGCGGCTGGGATATCAGCAAGGCCTTGACGCTGTTACGCAACGGTTCGGCGACGCTGCAGGAATGGCTGAACTCGCCAATAGTTTATAGCCGGGACGTAGTGTTTCTCGCGCAAATGAAGTATCTGGCGTCGCTTTCCGCGCGTCCCGCAGCCTTGTTTCATCACTACTTCTCCATGGCGCGTAATGAGCGTGAGAGGCTGGCGGCGGGCGAGGTCAACGCCAAGCGCTATGCCTATATGCTGCGCACGTTGCTGGCGGCGATGTGGGTGGCGGAACATCGGACGCCTCCACCGGTGCGCTTCTATGAATTGAAGGCGCGCATGCTGGGCGGCGGTCCGATAGTGACGGAAGTTGATGCATTGCTGGAGCGCAAGGCGATGGGGAATGAAAAGGAAGTTATCAGACCTGTCTTAGCGATAGACTGCTTTGCGGATGCTCAGTTTGAGGCGCTGGAGACAGTGCGTTTTGAACCTGTGGACAAGCTCGATCTTGAAACCATGGATCGATTTTTCATGCAGATGCTAAACGCCGCTTAGCCTCTACAATCAGGGCCGGAGTTTTCCGGCCTTTCCCTCCACTCACTGTTCTGTGACTGCGAAGCATTGGCGCAGCGCGCATTTCGGCTATACTTTCATCAGAATTCTCTTTAAATCTGAGCCATTTAGCAGTTGAGAAACGGTGGGTGCAAACAGATAGCAATAACAAGAGGCAACTCAACAAGCTCGTGGTGGGAGGCGTCGTTCTGGCGTTGACGATTCTGACCATACTGGCGTATTGGTATCATCGGCGCTCAGCGGAAGTTGAATGGCTGGCACTCAATCCAGATCCAGACGCGCAGACGCTGGTGTCTCCTACACAGCCTCAGGGACTGCCGCCGGATATTTTCACTGCCGAGCCGCAACACCGCAATCTTGATGGCGATGTAGTCTACGTCACCCCTTTGCCGGGCGGTCAACTCTGGCTGGCTCGTCGTAATCCAACGTCCACGTTCATCTTGACGGCGATTCTGCGCACTATCCCGGTATTGCTGCTACTGGCCAGTCTCGTCGTGCTTGGATACTACATCTGGAAAACCCGTATTTTCGCGGAACGGGTGAAAGAGCTGATCATGTATGACCCCGTCACCAAAGTGTTGAACTGGCGATTCGCGGAAGAGCGCTGCACTCAGATGGTGAAGCATTGTCGGCGCTACAAGGAGGAGTTCAGTTTTCTGGTGCTTGATGGCGACCATTTTATCTGGATTAACGACAACTTCGGGCCGGAAGCGGGGGATGAAGCATTGATATTCCTGGCGGAAACCATCAAGAACGTGATCCGTGAGGTGGATATTCTGGGACGATATGGCGGCGAAAAGTTCGTGATTGGATTGCCTTCCACAGACCTCAACGGCGCGGTGGTGGTTGCGGAGCGCATCCGGCAACTGTTTGAGCAGTGCAAACCCACCAGCTACGATGTGCGCTACAGCGTCAGCATCGGCTGCGCCCAACTCATCCGCAATGAAGATCTGCATGACACTATCAAACGCGCCACCCACGCCCTGTATCGGGCCATAAAAGGCGGGCGCAATCGCGTCGCCGCCTCCAAAAACCACGAAGCCGCCGCCTGACAGAGATTTGTTTTATCTCTCCTTTCGCATTTGCGCATCGACGCGAACTATACTTGGACTAACTGCTGGTTCAACGGATAAGACGACCTTTATCCCGCTTGCCTTTCACTTTGCAGCCATGGAGGACGTCTTATGAACGCCGGGACTGCGCTGTACAGACGCGTCTTTCTCAAGCTTTTGCTGGGAGCGTCGTTGTGGCCTTGGCGTGGAGCGCGCGCGGAGGACATTGATAGCGATTCTTGCGGCGTCACGCAGGCGGCGCCGGAAGGCCCATTTTATGTGCGTAACGCCAGAGAAACCGCCTATATCAACTACCGCAATCTTCCTGGTCGCTTGATGAGAGTCGAGGGAACAGTGCTTGGAGGTCCTCTGGGCGCGCTTCCTTTGCCGGAAGCGCGCGTCGAGATCTGGCACGCTGACGGCGATGGTCGCTATCACCCTGCAGGCGATGGCGACGTCAGTGAGTATTCTCTGGATGCAGTGAACCTGCGTGGCGTGGGTTATACCGACGCCATCGGCCGCTATGCGTTCCACAGTATCGTTCCGGGAACCTATGGAGGACGTCGCAGGCATATCCACTGGAAGTTCAGTGCGCCGGGATATCGCACCCTGACGACGCAAAGCTATTGGCGTGAGGATCAGGGCGGCGCGCAGGCGTTAACGGATGCGGTTGATCGTCATCCGGACCGCTGTCGCTGGTTGGACTTCTCGCTTGACCGGAAAGGCATTCAGGTCGGCGTCTTTAATGTGGTTTTAAAACCGTTGCAGTAGCCTTCGCAGTTGATTTACACCGCCAAGCTGTACACAGCTCGTGACGCGCGTGGATGCGCGTCGACGGGTTTATAAAAAAGGACGTACGCATACAAAAGGATTGATATATGAAAATTGCATTGGCATCTCCGCCGATCCCGAAGTCTGTCGATAATGCGCTGCAGTGGGTGGACCGTCTGGTCACGGAGGCGACCCTGTCGAAGGTGGACCTGATATGTTTTCCAGAAGCCTATGTGCCGGGAATTCGAGGCATGGACTTCAAGGTTGAAAACTGCTCGCCAAGGAAAATGCAGTCAGCGCTGGACCGAATTTGCGATCTGGCGCGAAAAACCTCCACTAACATCATACTTCCCATGGAATGGCCAACCCCGGAAGGGCGTCGCAATGTCGCCTTTGTCGTGGATCGTCGCGGCGTGTTGTTGGGACGGCAGACGAAGAATCACCTTGAGCAGGGCGAAGAGGCCTATTTCATCCCGGGGTCCCGACGGCAGTTGTTTGATGCGGATGGCGTGAAGTTCGGCATTGTGATCAGCCATGAAGGGTGGCGTTGTCCGGAAACGGTGCGATGGGCGGCCAGTCGCGGCGCCAAGATCGTCTTTCATCCCCATTTTACAGGCAGTCATTTCAAGGGAGTGAAGCTGACGCAATGGGGAAAGCTGGAAAATCCGTTCTACGAGCGGGCCATGCAATGTCGCGCTATCGAAAACACGGTCTTTTTCGCCAGCGTCAATTACGCAATGGATTATCAGGGGTCCGCCACCACCTTAATTGCGCCTGACGGCGCCTGTGTGGCTTATCAACCTTATGCGGAGGTGGGTGCGTTGGTGATTAATATCGACGTCAGGGACGCCACCGGGATCAACGCCCGGCGATACGCCCTGAACGCGATCTGGAGGAGGCCTGAGGTCAGTCCCAGCTCCAGCGCTGTGACTTGCCGCCGTGATACTCCCACAAATGCGCGCGCTGGCCATCGCCCCAGAACGGGTCTTTGATGTCCAGCGCCATGTTTGTGGCGTTGGAGATGCGGAAGCTGTTGCTGGGCCCTCGCAGCCAAACCTGATTGGACCCGCCGTGGCAACTCCACAGCACGATGCGGGTTCCTTTCTCAGTACCGGCGCCGGACACGTCGATGCACTTGTCCGGCGCCGATTTGGCGTGGATCATGCCGTATTGATCCCGCCACCATAACTGACTGTCGGCGCCGTGACAGGACCACTGATGGATCTCCACGCCGTTATGGGTTTCGCGGCCTTCGAGGTCCAGACATTTACCTTTGTCATTGCGCAGTTTGCGCCAGACTACAGCGCCGTCATCTCCCGGCAGGGTGACCGCAGGCTGATCGCCCGGCGTCCAAACGCCTTCTTGCGTCAAGTCAGAATAATTCAGCCACACATTGGCGTAGCCCATTGCAGCCTTGGCGTTCTGCAGCATTTGGTTCTGGTAGCCGTTTTTCGGCGTGGCGAAGCGATAATCGCCGCCGAACTCTTGTTGGCAGAAAAACTCGCCCTGCTCCCAGATTGCATTGCTCTGCGTAACCGCCCAGGCGTCGCTGGTTTTGCTGTAACAGGCGAAAGGACGCACGTTGCTGCAGGCGGCGTCATTGAAGCGACCATTGCCCCATTGCTCGGCGCAATGCTCGTTGTTATTGGCGTTGTTGGGCTCATTCTGGTCCCAACTCCACACCGCGGCGGTCATGCGTTCGTCAAAGGCTTTCAGCTGATCCAGACCGACGATGCCCAGGCTGCAGCGCGCGGCCTGCGCCATTAATTCCGGAGTGATCGGCTGTGGCGGGTCGCCGAATACATCGGATAGGCGGGTGCTGTCTTCAAAGATGCGAACCAGATTATTCTGCACGAAATTCACATCGTATTTGTCCGTGCGGCATTCCGGGTAGGGATGGAAATGGTCATTATCGGTGGGAAAGCCATAGTTGTAGACCGTCTGCGCCCAGGCGTCCGAGCCGCAATTACCGCCGATCAGCAGCACCTGCCCGCCGCTGTTGAGAATGTCCGCTTTGCTGATGTTCATGGGCAGCGTGGCGCAGCTTCCCGGCTTGTATATCAAATCTCCCATCTGCCGGTTCAGCGCCGCGACGGCGTCATCGTAGCGGCCGTCCACATGTTCTTCGAGATAGATGATCAATACTTCACCGCGATTGCCGTCCTGTCGCAACCAGGTGGCGACCTCTTTCAGGCCATCCTCGAAACGGCGGTCAAAAGCGGAGCAGCCAGTGTGTTCATTGGTTCCATGACATAGTTTCAGGTCGCCGTAGGTGTAGTGAATGTCCAGCTCTAAAGCGCGTATTCCCATATCCAACTGATCCACTAGACTGTAAATGTGGTTGGGGTCCCAGTAGCTGCCCAGGTTGGCGTAGGCGGAGGAGTTATAACTGTTATGCGTATAAGGAAAGTTGGCGCGGCCCAGTGGTTCTCCCAGGTCCAGGGTGCGTTGATGCGTTAGAGCGCGGTAAGTCCAGCTGTTGCGGAAGTCTTCAATCTCGTTGGCGCAGACCGAAGACGCGACCGCCGCTATCACTGCGGCGTATGCGAGTTTTTTCATGAGAGGTATCCCTATCTTATCGTTATTTTGCCAGGGGCTTTTTATATCCTGCTCAGGTTACAACCCAGGTACAGGCTTTAACCGTGCGGATACAAAGATAAGGTTACAAAGTGTTCTATTTTCTTCCAATGCGGCGGGCTTGAAATGCTTGGCGGGTCACAAATTGAGCGGTATTTGGCTTGTATAAATATGCATCCGCTATGCCACACACTGTTACAAATACGTACGCAGGCCGCCGCTTTTTTGTGAACAAAAATTAACCGGTTTATGGGCGCCAACTGGCGGAATTTATGGTCCAAACTGAAAAAGAGAGCGTAATTTTTGGCGCAGCAGGAACAACAAAACTCCCAAAAACTGAGGAGGTGACGTATGTGTACTAAACAATCAGTAGGATTTATCGCTGGTTTAGCGCTAGCGGTGTCCAGCTCTTTTGTTCTGGCCAGTGATGGAAGTATCGCCAATACCAGAGCGGAAAATCTTGAAGTTCAAAATATGGACGAGATGATCGCGGAGTATTATATCGAGAAAGGTGAAGCAACCGCCGCGGGTCCACAATCTCAAGACATGCGTAGCATGCGCTACGAACACAAACGGAGCAGCGAATATCCGAATGCTCATCAACGCAAATGGGAACAGGTCGGAAATGACTGAAAATAGCCTTTGTTCCCTATGATCTCCTTCTCAGGTGGACAAAGGAATCGAGTATGTGCTCGTGAGAGACAGGGACTGGCGGCAAGGAGTCGTTGGTCCCTTCTTCGTTATTGAATTAGAACTTTTTAGTGGAGGGCTCGCGTCGTAGTCGAGTGAAAGACTGCGGTTCCCAGGGGCGTATCGCCATGACGAAGGCGGTGCCAAATTTATCATTTAGTGGGATGGCTTCATCCTCCGCCACCAAGGCGTGAAACTCCGCCGCCAGGCGTTGCATGCGACGCTGAATTTCCGCGTTAGAACGTCGTGACAGCATGCCACTCAGGAAAAGTCGGCTTTCTCCATTTTTGTTGAAGCGCGATTGCAGAAATTCGTTTTGCACCTGTTGCTCAAAGAATTGCTGGATGGGACCATGAGGACGCCAAGAGAAATGTCGGGAGATTTTCAATTTCACCCGGTTGCCCGGCAATAATTCAATTAGCTTCATACGGTCCAGCTTGGCCAGTAGCCGCACGCCTTCCAGTTCTTCGATCTGATAGGTGCTGATGATTTCCTTGAAGGTCCATTTATTCAGTAGCAGTTGGGCGGTGAGTAACAGGTTGATATCGCCGGCCAGGTCCTTTTCCTGCTCCTCCGTCAGTTCCGTAATTTCTCCAGAACTGTTTTCCATACTGCGCACCAGATCGGAGATTTCGATACCGAGGAACTCGCAAACCCGGTCCAGCCGCTGTAGTGAAAAGCTGCGTTCGGAGAACAAGCGCTTGACGCTGGCTTCGGATAACTCCAAAGCGGCGGCGACGTCAGCGTAGGTTTTCCCTTGGGCTTTGAGGGTGCGTTTGAGAGTGTCGATCAAAGCGATGGTCTGCGGCATAACAATCCTTCCGGGGGGACAGCGGACCCAAATAATAGCCCTGTCACGGGGTGACGTCGAGAGAAGAGGGAGATTGGGCTTTGCCAGAGCGCGCCAGGGCCGTATTGACCCTGGCGGAAGAATGGCGCTGACGACTTGCGGGGCTAGCCCGCCAACGTCATGTGGTTATCCCAGCGTGTGCCGGCGACAGACCAGTGTTGTTCAACTTTCATTGTCAGCGGGTCGACGCGGATCACTTCCCCTTCGCCGCTGCTGGCCAGGAATTCTTTACCGTCAGGCGTCAACGAGAGTCCGCAGACATCCGGCAGGCTAATCTTCCCAACGCATTTATGTGCGTCCAGATTCCATAAGGTGATGGAGTCCCCTCTGGGAGAGGTGATGCCCGCCACGCGCAGCTGTGAATTGATCACCACGCTGCCGGTGTAATTCTTCAGGCTGCGCCACAGGCTGTATTCAGCCGATGCGGCCTGAATTGGCGAACCGGATTTGTGCATGTAGACCAGAGGCGGCGTATCTGTGATAGGGCCTTCGTACTGACAGCCGAAGCAGACTGTGCCGTCGTCGGCCACATCCAAATGACGAATGCTGAGCTTTTTATCCTCCAGCTCCCAGCGCTCCAATAGTTCGCCGCTGGCGATGTCGATATAAGCCAGCGAGGGCTCCATGGCGTCAGGATTCAGTTTTTCCCGTGGATTATCCGGATGCGTCAGGATGCCGCCATTGGCCACCACCAGGGCTTTGCCGTCTGCGGATAAACGCAGCTCATGCGGTCCGATGCCGCCGCTGGACCACTCGCCCACCTGACGGTAGCCGTCCTGGGCGTCGCGAACGCCAATGACGCCACGGCCGCTGGCGTAATCGTTCTCCGTGGTGTAGAGATAGCGGCCATCGCGGGAATAGCAGGCATGACCGAAGAAGTGTCTGCCTTCCGCGCTGGAGAACTCTTCATAGCTGGGCTCGCCATCCGCCTGACGGCGGACTACCGCCGCAAAGCGGGCGGGACGACGGCCGACCAGGACGAACTCTTCGCCAGACGGATGCCGCGCCACGCCGTGTCCGCGTCCAGGTAGGGCGTGTTCCATCAGTATGTCGCCCTGTAGGCTCCACAATATCAGGAGGGAGTCGCCGCCAGCGCCGTTCACGGATGAAAACAGCGCGCCTGCGGCGGCGCTGCCGCTGGTTGCCTGTTTGGCGGCGAACGCCCAGCCAGGGACGGCCATCGCCAGTCCGCCAAGCGCCAGTCCGCGGGCAAGTTGGCGGCGGGTTAAGGTCAGTTGGGAGTGGTGATTGGGTTTGGTGCGCATATCAGTCCCCATCCTCGCTGTTGAAATCCCGGGTAACGCCGATAGCGGGAAACAGTTCTTTTTCCACGGTCGCCTGCAGCTGGCGGAGCGCTTCATGCAGTTTTTTAACCTTGGCGGTTTTTTCCGCATCATGCACGGCGTCTTCCAGAGCGAAGTCGATCTGCGCCAGTTGCGTATCAACCTCATCCAGCAGTCCGGTGATTTTTTTATGCATGGCGGCGTTATCGCGTGAGAGCAGGAAGTCGTCAAAGCCATAACCGTCGCCGCCCATATAGAAGCCTCTCAGCGCGCTGAGGTTGTGGCGGATGTTGGCGATGGAGTTGCGACTGTGGAAGGACTCCAGGGCTTTCAGCTTGGCGGCGCGGCCTTCCAGCCCCAGTGGCGTCGCCACTTTGTTGGCGGTGATTTGCTGGATTCCGGTCATAAGCCCGTTCAGGTACTCATCGACGCCTTCCTGAGGCACGCTGAGACCGCCATCGGCTTCAAAGGGATTTTCGAAATTGTCGCCGAAGCCGCCTGTCCATTCCTTTTCCAGCTCCGTCGCCAGCGCAACGCTGTGGTCGGCGATTGCAGTCAGAGCCTGGCAGCGGCGGGCGCCGTGATCAGCCGACTGCAGTTTGCCGAGTGCGTCTTTGCCGAACAGCAGGTACTCGACAGCGGGCAATCCCTGGATAGCGATACTGCCGTTGTTGATTGCGTCCTGCAGCGGGTCTGATCCGGACGCCAGCCCTTCTACAGCGCGCTCCAGCAGCTTTTCCCGGATAGGCCAGCTTTGCATACGCAGGCGGCGGTCCTGCTCCTGCAGTGGACCGAACTGAATGAGCGATACGCTCATCCAGGTTTGCATAACATCGCGCCATGCCTGTTGCGCTTGCTCAAGAGACTGCGCGTTCGTCGCCTCGCACAGAGCGGACGCTTTGGTTTTGAGCGTCTGCACTTTGGCGCTGAGCTCTTGGTGGGCGGGAACGATCATATTGCTTCTGGCCTGCTTTAGAATCTGCAGGTACTCCTTCTCAAAGCTTTCTCCCGCTGCGCCTGAGGACAGCGTCAGCGCGGACGCCGCCAGGACGCCAGCGCGGAACAGTCCGAATAGACTTGTCGATTTAGAATTCAAAAGCGGACTCCTCTACAGAGATTCCAAAAACTTCACCAGCGCGTCACGATCATCCGCTTTAAACGCCAGCACTTTATCCCGTGACTGTTGCGCTTCGCCTCCGTGCCAAAGCACTGCTTCCAGCAAGGTGCGCGCGCGCCCGTCATGCAGATAAGTCGCCTGGGCATTGACGACTTGGCTCAACCCCACGCCCCAAAGCGGCGGCGTGCGCCATTCCGTTGCGGTGGCGTCATGCTCCACGACTTCGTCTGCAGGCGCGGGAGAACCGTTCAGTTTCAGGTCCGCCAGGTCCGGGCCCATATCGTGGAGCAACATGTCTGTATAAGGGAAAATAGTCTGCTCGGATTGTTCGATATGATCTTTGCCCAGCTTCGCGGTGACGAAAGACTCGTTGTGACAGGCGTTGCAGCCGGCCTCTCGAAACAGACGGTGGCCTGTTTGTACGACGCTGTCCTCGATGTTACGACGTGCGGGAACCGCCAGATTGCGGCCGTAAAAGGCGACGAAATCGAGGATGTCGTCGCGAATTTCAATGCCGTTTTCATCCGCGCCATTGGGCGCTTTTTTGCACGCGCTCTGGGCGTCTGTGCAATGGTCCGCAGTGAACAGAGAGGACGTGAGGCCCATGTCGCCATTGAAAGCGCCGGCCGTCTGCTGTTTGACAGTGGGTTGTCCGGCTTTCCAGCCGAAGCGCCCAAGCGTTTGCGCTTTTTGCTCCA
Source organism: Hahella sp. KA22 (assembly GCF_004135205.1). NCBI lineage: Bacteria > Pseudomonadati > Pseudomonadota > Gammaproteobacteria > Oceanospirillales > Hahellaceae > Hahella > Hahella sp. KA22. The sequence goes on from NZ_CP035490.1 coordinate 771,273, forward strand.
CATCCCAAACCCGGTTGGGACGCCCGGATACGCCGTCATGGTTGCTGTCCTGTGGGTCCGCCAGAGCTTCGATATCCGCCTGGGGAATAGCTTCCAGCAGGCCCAGACCAATTACCGGCGGCGCCACCCGTAAAGACAGGGTCAGGTCGTCCGCAGGATCGCCATAGGCCCAGTTGCGCAGACGCCACTGCGGCCGCCGCAGACTGACCTTGAAGCCGTCAGCGAAGCTCACGGTCTCTTCGCTGTAGCTGACTTCTATGCGGGCTTCCGGCGATACTCCGGGAATAGCGCGGTCCTGCAACTGGCCGCCGTAGACAGGGTCGCCCAGATTAGCCACTTCGGGTTTGTTCAATAGCGCTTGCTCTTCAGCGTTACGCGCCGGTCGGCTTAAACGGATCAGCAGGCTGTCGGCGTCGTCCGAAGCGTTGGCGGGAGCATGGCCGCGACCATCATTAAAGTGACAGCTTTGACAGGCGCTGACATTGAAAAGAGGCCCTAAACCGTCGCGCAGATCTGTCGTAGCCGGCGCGATGACCCAGGGGTCTTCAAAAAAGTCGTTGCCAATCAGGAAGTCGCCTTTGCGACGGGAGCTCATATTGGCGGAATTTAGACTGAATGCGCCGGCGTGCGTCGCCGGTACGGTGGTGTCTCCGCCGGACTGCTTCTGGGTGGCGAGATCGTAATCCATCGCTGTGGCGCAGGAGGACGCTGTAATCAAAAAAGCGCCCTGTATAAACGCAAAAAAAGCGCCTTGGCGCTTCCCGGGGAGTTTAGATAATGGATGTGGGTAAAAGGGTGTTGGTCCCGATTTTTTCATTATTTCATCACAGCTAATTATTCAGAGATTACGGCGGTCGGCTGGGGATTTTACCTGATTTTCACCCGACCGCCGTGATTTATATCAGGATCAGGATTCGCAGTCGCCCACGTCCTCAGTCGGACAGGTGCCGGCGTCGAATTCCTGCAGGCTCAGAGCCAGCACTTTGGAAACGCCTTCGCTCAAAGGTTCTTCCAGGCTGACCAGCGCCGCCGCGGCGTCCAGCACCAGTTTTTTGTCTTCCGCGCTGCCGCCGACCAATTGGTCGAACTTTTTACCGCCGGACTTCGCTTCCGCTTTGTCGACGATAGCGCGCATGCGGCTCTCGATCAGGCTCATGTGCTCATCCATCTGCTGTTTGAGCACGGGGTTTTGATGCGCCACCAGATCCGCCAGACTGGGCCCCCTCACCACGCTGCCGTCAAGGCGGGTATAGCTGCCGCGGTATGCGTCTACGACGCCCATCGCGTTGTTGTAGATAGCGATGTGGGTCAGGTCGCTGAAGCAGTCGTGTTCGTCTTCAGTGCTGCCGAACAGGATGGCGACTTTCATACGCTCGCTGGCCAGTTCTCCGATAGCCAGATCGCCCATGGAGTCCAGAATGCGCTGCAGGCCGTCGCCACGGGTCAGGAAGTCGTTACGCAGAGTGCCTTTTTGTGCGCCGGCGGCGGGCGTCCACTCCGCCTCCATGGCCTGTAAATCGCTGACCAGCAGGTCCGCTGCGGCTTTCAGGTACTGCGCGCGACGCTGGCAGATCTTGTGGTCGGATTTCTTGTCGCCGCTGGTGCAGGCGCCCTGGCTGGACTTGGTGTAGTAGTCGCTGACGGGACGTGCGCCGGCGCCAGGTCCAGTACCGTTAAGATCCTGGCCCCACAGCAGAAACTCAATCGCATGCACGCCGCTGGTGACGTTGGCTTCCGCGCCGCCGATTTCATTCATGCCGGCGATCAGTTCCGGAGTGATGGTCGAGATGTCAACGCTTTGGCCGCCTACGGTGAAAACGCCAGTGCTGTTGATAATGTTCTTGGGTGAGTTGTATTCGCCTTCATAGGAGCCGGAAACGTAGTCGATCAGGGCTTCGTCCAGCGGCCATGCGTTAACCTGACCTTCCCAGGCGTCGATGCTGGCGAGGCCGCCGTCTGCGCCCAGACCTTCCGTCACATGGCCGTTTTCTACGTCAAAGCGCAGAACTTCGCTTTGCTGATAAGGAACCCGCGCCTGTGCATAGGCGGCTTTGGCTGCATCCAGATTGGCCTGGGTGGGGTTGGCCAGGAATGCGTCGATGGACTTGTTCAACTGCGTCGCCGCCAGCAGAGAATCTTCATACATGGCGTGCGCCATGTTAGCGAAGTGATCGACAACTTGTTTCGGTTCAACCACTTGGCTAGTGCTGGAAGTCTGCTGCCCGGCGCAGGCGGACATAAACAGCGGAACAGCGAGAGCTGCGGCGAGTTTGCAAGGGCGCATCATGGGATCGGTTCCTATTGGTGAATAATACTAATAATGTAAATGATAATAGTTACTATTATTTCATTATTCAATAACACCGAAAGATAGCGGCGTTAGATGTCCTGATGTCTATGGGAGCCGTTAAGCCAGATGGGCCTCTGCAGCAGTGGGTTGAAGTGAACCTGAAGCGGAAAATGCGCGTATAGTGACGGGTTCGTCGTCATTATTCGCAGAATGGGAGTCGTATGCTGATCAACCGTGAAGATATCGAAACGATGCCGCACTTGTATCGGGTGGCCTTTATCAACTCTCTTTCCGGGTTCAAGAGCGCGAACCTGGTGGGCACGGTGGACAAAGAGGGACGCACCAATCTGTCTATCGTCAGCTCCTGCACGCACATAGGCGCGCATCCGCCATTGGTGGCCATGATCATTCGACCCCATTCGGTTGAACGGCATACGTTGGAAAATATCCTTGCAACAGGGCATTACACGTTGAACCAGGTGCATGCGGGCATTTACCGTCCCTCTCACCAGACTTCCGCCCGCTATCCCAAAGAGGTTTCCGAGTTCGCCGCAGTGGGACTGACGGAAGCCTGGCGGGAGGACTTCGCCGCGCCCTATGTGAAAGAAAGCAAAATTTCGCTGGGCATGGCGTTGAGGGAACATCACCACCTCAGCATCAATGGAACCGAACTGGTGATCGGCGAAATTCTGCAGGTGCAGTTGCCGTCAGAGTGTCTGATGCAGGATGGTTTTGTGGATATCGAAAAAGCCGAAACAGTGGCGCTGTCCGGGCTCGACAGCTATCACCGCAGCCAGCGCCTGGCCCGACTGAGTTACGCCAAACCGGATGCGCCCTTGAGTGAGATAGAATAGCGGGATAACGCTGACGCTAGTCCGCAATCATGCGCAGCGCCCAGTCTGGCGTAGTCTCTCCCCACTGTACTGGACGGCCATGCTCCAGTTTGACGATAAACTGATAAGGCGCTTCTGCGCTGGTGTTATCGAAGAAATACGCGAAGTCGACGAAATTGATAGCAGCGCTGACGTTTTCCCGTAGTCTTGGCAGACGGCGGCGCAGACGCTCTTCCGGCACGTCGTGGCCGCCAGCGCGTACGCGCTGGGAGACTCTGTTGACGTGCAGGTCTTCCAGCTGCAAATGAATGTAAACCAGCGTGATTTCATAGCCATGGCGCTTGGCTGACAGCAAAAGGTCGACTTTGGATGGGTGGGAAAATACGGTTTCCATGCAGAAGGAGCGCCGCTCGCGCAAGAGCTGTTCGCGCAGCGCTTGCGCCTCTTGAGCCGCCCGTAAGGTGACTTCGTCATCAATGGTCTGGGCGTAACCTTTGGCGATCTCATCCGCGTTGACGAAAGGGATGTCCAGGTGTGCGAGTTTGTGCTTGTAAAAAGTGCTTTTGCCTGCGCCGTTGCCGCCGACGAGGACCCATAAAACCGGTTTACGTCTCACTCTCCGTCCTTATTGTTGTGTTTCCGTATGATGAATGACGATCGGGTCAGTCAGGGCTCGTAACGTTTGATTGATTCGCCGTCCTCGCTGCCGTAATAACTGTCATCGCGCTCTTTCAGTTCGTCCGTCACCGAGCTGAAGTCGTCGTCAATGAACTGATCGAACAGCGTGCGGGACGCCATCAGTCGCTCGTCGTTGTTCAGGTTGTCTATCTGCATCTCGCCGGACAGGAAGTTTCTGATGCGCTCATAAGATAAAACGCCGGAACGCTCCACCATCTGGCCAATCTTGGCCCAGTGCTCGATCTGGCCCTGGACGGAGCGGTGCGCGCCTTTGGCTTCACGCCTGGCGCTGTCAATGAGAAGGTCGTCGATTCGGACGGACTGGGGCATGGCGGGCTCCAACAACTTGAGTGTCGATAATGAACAAATTATAGACGTAATCGCAAAATGCGATCAAGGTTTGTTTAGGGCGCCGCCATGCTTTGCCGCTTTGTCAGCCACCGGCTTTCTTGGCGGTGAAACCCTTCTTTTTAAGCTCTTCCACGATCAGATCACGATGATCGCCCTGAATTTCAATCACTCCGTCTTTGACTGTGCCGCCAACGCCGCATTTCTGTTTCAGATGCTTGGCCAGGTTCTTTAATTCTTCGCCCGCCAGCAGAACGCCTTTCACTACCGTGACGCCTTTGCCTTTTCTACCGGCGGTTTCACGGCTGACCCGCACCACGCCATCGCCCTGGGGGGCGGCGGTTTGACCGCAAACGCAGGCGTCCACTGGTTTGCCGCAATCCGGACACATCCGACCAAACTCTGTGGAGTAAACCAGTCCGGAGTTTTTTGCGCTTTTCTTCGACATAGGTAATTCGTGCCTGTTCAAAATCATGTTTTCAGCGAGCGGGATCAGCGTTGCGCATCTTCCCCCAGAAAGTCGGCGATATAACGGTCCGCCCAACTTTCCATTTTGAAATTTTCGATAAATCCGCAGTGGCCGCCGTAGGGAGAGCGCACTATTTTCAGTAGCGGGTTGCCGTTGAGGTGGTCCAGGTCCCGCGCGGGGATCACCGGATCATCCTCGGCCAGCACCAGACGGGTTTCCACCTGAATCTGGCGCAGTCGTTCGCCGGTGACGGCGTAGCCTTTGAAGTATACTTCGGAGTTGGCGTAGGGCGTATGGGCGCCGACAAAGTAGTCGCTCATTTCCGTCAGACTTTTACGGTCATAGAAGGCGTCGTAGTCGATTAAGCCGGGATGGTTGTCCGCTTTTTTACGCAACGAACGTAACCACTTTTTGCGGAAATAACTGCGATAGATCGGCAGACCATGCTCCAGAGCCCATAAAGTGTGCATCGGCTCCAGAACGGGGGAGATCGCCGCCACTTTGCTTAATTTAAGTTCAAATTCCTGAACTTTCGTCGCCACTCTCAGGGCGAAATTGCCGCCCAGAGAAAAACCGGCCAGATACCACTGCTCCGGCTCCAGTTGCGTCTGCATTTTATTAAGGGCCTCGCAGACTTCGTCCAGGCGGTTGGCGTGGAACAGCTCTTCCGTCAAATGATGGGTGGGACCGTGATCGCGCAGGTGCAGACGGAAGATATCGTAACCGGCGTTATACAGATGCGCCGCAAGGGAAAGTATATACAGCGAATCGGCGCAGCCTTCCCAGCCATGAATCAATACGGCCAGCTTGCGCGGCTTGTCTTCCCGACAACTGAGCAGGCCGTGAATTTTGCCTCCTTCAGCGCAGTCGAAGATATAAGGCTGGGCGCGATCCAATACCTCCTGAGCGCGTTTCGCCATCATGGGGCGACGCAGTTTAACCGAGGCGAACAGCGACTGAACGTGCCGGTTGCGCAGGCCGAACTGGGGTTTCCATTCGGCGGTTTCTTCACTATGGCGGTCGTCTGTGGCGTCGTTCATGGCGGCGATACCCTGCTGCAGAGTGGTCTTGAGAGCATCCAGTATAAATCCTGCGAACGCTCCCGTCTCTGAGACTTGCGCAGGGGGAGAATCAGGACGACTGTAGCTCTTCTTTCACCCACTGGCCGATCTTACGCACCGCCAGCTCCCGTTCCGGCGACCAGCCTTGGGCGTAATTCAGGCGGAAACAGTGGCGATACTGGCCTGAAATAGAGAAGAGTTCGCCGGGCGCCAGCATGACGCCTTCCGCATGGGCGCGGTGATACAGTTGCGTGGTGTCGATCTTTCGCGGCAGCTCGAACCAGGCCACCAGTCCGCCCTGGGGACGGGAGATGCGGGTGCCTTCGGGAAAATGTTCGTTGACCAGGTCCAACAGCCGAGCGAAGCGTTGCCGATAGCACTCGCGCGCCTGTCTCAGGTGGCGGTCGTACATGCCTTGGGAGAGCACTTCCGCCATCACCATCTGCGGCAAGGTAGGCAGGGCGATACTGTTGATGAACTTGCGATGACTGACTGCTTCGAAATAGCGGCCCGGCATCACCCAGCCTAGACGCAACTGCGGGTCGATGGTCTTCGATAGCGAGGAGCACAGCAGCACCCGTCCGTCCGGGTCAAACGCTTTGACCGCTTTGGGCCGGTGGTCGCCGAAATACAGGTCGCCGTACACGTCATCCTCAATCAGCGGAATATCGTAACGGCCGAGAATTTTCACCAGCTCCGCTTTGCGCTCATCGGGCATTAGCGAGCCAATGGGGTTGGAGAAGGTGGCGACGGTCAGCACAACTTTGATCGGCCATTTCTCCAGCGCCAGCTGCAACGCCTCCAGGCTCAGGCCGGTTTGCGGATGAGCGGGGATCTCCAGCGCCTTGAGGCCGAAGGTCTCGATCATTTGCAGCAGACCGTAATAGCAGGGAGATTCCACCGCCACGATATCGCCAGGCTGGGTCAGCACCCGCAGACATAACGCCATGGCGTTCTGGCAGCCAGCGCTGGTGATGATGCATTCCGGGGAAATAAACACGCCTGCGTCCACGGCGCGGCGGGCGATCTGATGACGAAACTCACGTACGCCTTCCGGTGAGTCGTAGCCAATGCCCAGAAACGTCTTGCTGCGGGCCATTTGCGCGAAGGTGCGCTGTACCTGCTTGAGAATAGGGAAGTCCAGAGCGGGAATCGCCGCGCTCATGCTCACCCCTTTGCGGGCGGCGGCGTCGCGCTGCACTTCCATGACTAACTGTGAGGTATTCGCCGGACGGGGTTTGGGCGTGTGGCGCGTCTGCGTCGGGGTGGCGAGCCGGTCCTCCTTGCGCTTGCGCACGTAGTAGCCGGACTTGGGACGCGCCTCTATCCAGCCGCGATCCTCAAGAACGCCGTACGCCGTGTTGACGGTGGAGATGCTGACTTGTTGTTTTTTCGCCATTTGACGTACGGAAGGGAGTTTGTCGCCGACGCGGAACACGCCTTCGCGAATCTGATCCGCCAACTGATCGGCCAGACGCGCATAAAGATTCATTTCCATAAGCAGTACAGATTTAGCCGGTTAACACCATAACAGAAGGGTAATTAGGAAATCTGTTATGGTCAACATGTTTGGTTTTTGAATCTGTAACGGCTCAAAAAAGGGCGATAAAGTATGCATCCTAGATTGGTGGCGAAAATTAAGGCGCGACCAGGAGTACAGATTTGTCCGGATCGCGTCCGAGCAGAGGAGATGAAGCATGGCCGTAGCACATTTTGGAAAATTCGGTCGGAATGCGGCGCCTTCCGACAGTCATAGCGCACATGACGCCGCAAGACATGGTTTGAGAGATTTAATTGGCAAATGGCGCCGTAATATCGATACCCGGCATCAGCTGTCAGTGATGTCGGACAGCATGCTGGATGACATTGGTCTGACCCGCGAAGCGGCGGAAGCAGAAGCCAGAAAGCCCTTCTGGCGCGACTAAGGTCGCACTGAGGCGAGATCGTTAAGCATTTTTGTCTTCCCATACGAGTTTACCCTCGTATTTTTTGCCTCCGGACGCCACGTCCGGAGGCTTTTTTACCCTTACAGCTTTGCAAATCCCTACGCGCTAAGGTTTCTTTTAACTCGCGCATTCCGGTAGTTGCAGTTATTCCGCTTCGGCGGGGAGTCGTCATCATGGAATTATTTTTCGCCGTACTGTTGTTTGCTGTTTCCACCACTGTTACCCCCGGGCCGAATAACATCATGGTGATGGCCTCCGGCGTCAATTTCGGCGTGCGCCGCACCCTGCCGCACTTCCTCGGTATTTGTCTGGGCTTTCCCTCCATGGTCGCCGCAGTAGGTCTGGGTCTGGGAACTGTATTCGCCCAGGCGCCGGCGCTGCATATCATCGTTAAAGCGGTGGGCGTGACTTATATGTTGTATCTGGCCTGGAAAATCGCCACGACGGATACGTCCATCCGCGCCGACAAAGACGTCAAGCCTATGACTTTCTGGCAGGCGGCGGTGTTTCAATGGGTGAACCCCAAAGCCTGGATCATGGCGATTGGCGCGGTGGCGGCTTTCACTACGGTCAGTGGCGATATGAGCGCGCAGGTGGCGGTGATCGCCCTGGCGTTTCTCTCCGTCAGCTTTCCCTGTGTCGGGGTGTGGATGCTGTGCGGCGCGATCCTGCAAAAAGTGCTGACTCAACCCAGACAACAGCGTGTGTTCAACCTGACTATGTCGTTTCTCCTGGTAGCCTCCATTATGCCGATGATCGCCGCCAACCTCAGCGACGTTCCGGTCTGACTCAGCGCGGCCATCGCGTCGCGCAACGTTTTTATCCTCAACCCCCATTTCTCCTGACAGTATGCTGTCAGGAGCTCTTTTTTATGCTGTCTCCGTGTTTTTAATATCACTTCCATCAAGGAGACTGAGCATGAGCCAGATCGTAGAGCTTGTAACTTTTAAACTATTGCCTGACGCGGACAAAGGCGCATTCGCCGCAGCCAGCGAGGGCGTCAACGCGTTCGTTAGAGACCGCGACGGCTTCCTGTATCGCAGCCTGTGCGAGAACCCTCAGGAAAACAGCTGGACTGACATCGTGTACTGGCAAGACATGGACGCCGCTAAACAAGCGGGGGAAATGTTCATGACGTCAGAGCTGACGCGCGGCTTTATGAGCTATATTGATCCGACTTCCGTTACAATGCGGCATCTGCAGGTGGCGAACGATTCTGGTTGTTCAACGACCGCCTGAAAGCCGAAATTTCCTATGTCGTGAGGAATTCTTTCCCGGATGCGCAGAGCTGATCGTCTTTTTCAAATCGTGACCATTCTGCGCAGCCGGCGTGGGGCCACCACCGCCAGGATTATCGCAGAGCAGTTAGAGGTGTCGGAGCGCACTATCTATCGCGATATTCAGGCGCTGATGGTGTCCGGCGTGCCTATCGAAAGCGAAGCCGGCGTGGGATATCGGTTGATGAGGGGCTTCACCTTGCCGCCGCTCAACTTTCAAGAAGACGAACTGGAAGCGCTGCTGCTGGGAATGCGCATGGTGCAGGCCTGGAGCGATCGCGCCATGGGCCGCGCCGCCACTCACGCCTTGCAGAAGATTCTGGCGGAACTGCCCTCGCACCTGAAACGCATGGGCGAACAGACCCAGATTTATTCTCCACAATTCTTTGTCGACGCCAAAACCGCCCAGTTTGGCGAGGAGCTGCGCGCTGCCATCAGGCAAAAAACCTTGATCTGGGTGCGTTACAAACGGGTCGATGGGGTTGAAAGCGAACGCTGGCTGGAGCCGTTAGGCATGTTTTTCTGGGGGCGCACCTGGACCCTGGTCGCCTGGTGTCGTCTCAGGAAGGAATATCGCGAGTTTCGACTGGACCGTCTGCTGGAGCTCAGGGCCGCGCAAGAGACGTTCGAGACCCAAAAAGACAAATGTTTAGATCATTACCTGGATCGTGTAACCTCGCTGTATAACGAATACTTTCAGGAACATTCCAGAACAGATCAGCCCAATCCCAATGAGTGACGCCCCTTCCTCAGGCGTAATCGGCGATTTTCCCGGCAAACGCTGGTTGAAGATAGCGCTGCGTACGCTGCATATTCTCAGCGTCGCCGGCGTGTGCGGCGGCATCTGGTTCGGCCATGGACAGGAAGAATGGCGGGGCTTCTGGATGTTCGCCCTGGCCAGCGGCCTGGCGATGCTGCTCCTCGATTTGCTTTCCAACTGGCTATGGCTGGTGCAGGTTCGCGGCGCAGTGATTCTCTCCAAATTCGTGCTGTTCTCTATGCTGGGCGTGTATCCCTCTGCGGATCGCTGGCTGCTGACTGCGATCATCGTGGCTTCCGTGGTAATTTCCCATGCCCCGGGTTCAATTAGATACTATTCTTTATTACATCGGCGCGTGATGCGTTCACTCTCGGATATGAAAGGATGACAGATGTATTGTCATGATGAAGAACCGTCGCCTTTACTGGTCAGTTGGCAAGATGCGTTTCGTGACGCGCCGGTAGCGCCGGTGCTTGATCTTGCCTGCGGACATGGCCGTAATGGGTTGTGGCTGGCGCGCCGGGGGCGGGACGTGGTCTTCGCCGACCGGGACGCTGAAGCGCTGGACGGCATCGCCGAGGTGTTGTCGCAGGAAGGGCTGCCGGGACGTATCTGGTGCATCGACCTGGAGACGCGCCTGCCGGACCTGGACGACGATAGTTTTTCCGCGATTCTGGTGTTCCGCTACCTGCATCGTCCGCTGTTTCCCTTGTTGAGACGCGCACTGGCCCCTGGCGGCTATCTCTTCTACGAAACGTTTACATGGGAGCAGCCGCAGTACGGCCGCCCCTCCAATCCTGACTTTCTATTGCAGCCCGGCGAATTGCGACGTGAGTTCGGCGCCTGGGATGAAGTGCATTATTTCGAGGGCGTAGACCCTGAGAAACCGCAGGCGATTTCTCAATGGGTCGGACAAAAGCCCCGCCTCGCCATAGCGGAATTACCGCCATTGCCAGCTTGAGCGCGGGATAGTCATTACCTGAGCGGGATTTTTGTTGGCGTGCCAATCCAGCGCGGCGGCGCCATCGGACTCGATATAGTCAACCAGATCCGTATAGGCCAATCCCATGTCGGTGCGCTCCGTGGGGGGCGACCAAGTGTCCGGTAGGATCAGGCCGAAGGGGTAGCCCTGATCGTTCACGAAATCCATGCCGGCGTAGACGGTCTGGAAGTTAGGACGCACATAAAGATAGGGCCGGAAGGCGCCGGGAGATAATGTCTCCATGGGTGTATCCAATGCAATCGTGAAGGTGAAGCCTGGCCCTTGAATGATGGGTTGCGCCGGTTCGGTATTGATAAACTGCGCGCCAGCGATGGGGCTCCATAAGCTCTTTATCGCGGTGAACAAAGCCAGGTCAGTCTGGCCGGACACCGTCGTTGTAAGACTTTCCGCCTCTATCGCTACGCCTGTATCGGGGGATAGCACTTGTGTCGTGGCGGCGCCGCTGATAGCTCCCAAATTGAAAGACAGTCCCCAATCCAGGTCATACTCCGCGCCTTTGGCGATCAGAAAACCTTCGCCAAATATTTGCACCGCTTTGCCGTATTTGTTGAAACCCGCATTGACGCGAAAAGCGACCACCAAATCATTGAAGTCATAGTCGCCCCGGTCTGGATAACAATCCTCAAAGGCGACGATGTAGTACTGGCTGGCGCTGGGAAAGTATTGCGCGCTCGCCATCGTCAGGTCGGAATCTCCAGGCCTGATCACTAACGGCGCTTCCAGCCAGCCCGCCTGCAATTGATCCAGAAATGCAGCGTCTTCGGCGGAGAGGATGGCGATGTCTTCATATCCATTGGAGTAATCGTAGAAGGCTTCGGGGTCGCCCAGTTGCACTTGCGTATCCATGAATTGGATATTGAGTGTGACCGAGGTCGCCCCGGTCAGATCAAGATCGACGGGGACATAAACGGTGGCGTCGAAGTCCGAACCATAGATATCGCTGTCGGTATTGGGGGTAATGCGGCTGGACCCGGTGTCGCCAATCAGGGTGTAGCGCAACTGTCGCTGCTGCTCGCCTTTAGGGGCGAGCATAGTTTGGCTCTGGCTCCAGAAGTCAGTGAAGACATGAGTGACGCCGGCAGTTTCGACGATCAGTTCCAGACTGTTGATGGCGACGCCCTGGGATGACGCTTTTTCGGCGCCGTTAGCGGCTTCGTTGACGTCGATGGCGAAGACCAGGCGGCCGTCATTATCCTGGCGGAACGCCTCCAGCTCGGCGCTGGTCAGGTCTGGCTGGCTGCCAGCGACGTCCATGACGTTAATATTGCCTACTCCCCGTGATTCAATCACATCATTCAGGCGTTTGGAGACGGTGGTTGCTGAGACCGACGCGTGAATCGCCAACAGCGACAGGCATAAAGCAAGGCGGTTGTAACCTCTCATAGCGCAATTTCTCCTGTCACAGAGGGAACGGCTCCGCTGTCGCCAAAGAGGTCGTAATGCAGCTGACGTTGGCCTTGTAGCAGACTGACTTCCAAGCGGTATTCGTAGAGCAGCCCATTCTGCACCGGGATAATTTCTCCCAGAAAAAGCGGCGCGCCGGGGTCATCGTAGAGCTTCAGAAACAAGCGGGATTCGACGAGCAACGAGTCGGGAATGGTGACGACCGCCAGTTTGTTAACGTAAGCGTCCAGTGAGATCCGGTTGTCGTTGAGGGTCGCTGAAAGAGTGGAGGATGCGCTGGAGTCCGTCGTCTGCGGAGCAGGGGCGCTGTCAGTCGTAGTCGAACCGCTGGCGCCGCCTCCACCGCCGCATCCCTGCATAAACAAGGATGAGATCGTCAGCGTCAAAGTAAGCGCTGTAAGTCGGGCATGAGTCATAAAGGTTTGCTCCATTAAAGTTTTATCGATAATGGGCAAGACTCAGGCCATTAATAAGCTCCTTCTAAAACAGATACTTATAATATTGCGTCAGACTCGTCGCGCATTGCGCAAAGCACTTTGAAACGCGTATGTGCAAGCTGCAATCAGACGCTGCGCAGCAATACAGAGCCATCCACCCGGCTCCAGAATCCTGCTTTATCCGGGTGCGCGCGACGCAGCTCCGCCAGAAACGCGCCGTGGTCAGGCGCAGTTTTATAGTCCGGCGCCGCGGCGTCCAGCTCCGCCAGCTCTTTCATGTAATCGGCGGCGTAAGCGTAAGCCTTGGCGTAACTGCGATTGAGAATATCCTCCAGCAGGGCGCGATAGCAAAGAATGGCGCCCAGACCAATACGGTGCTCTTTGAATCGCTCCGCTAACGCCAGCAGGTCGCCATGGTAATACTGCTGTAGCGCTGCGCCTTGTTGTTGCAACAGCGCCAGCGCTCTTTGCGGCTGTTGCAGTTCCAACAACAAGCTGGCCGCCAATGCGCCGTCGCCGGCCTGCTCCGCGCTTTGAATGGCGTCGTCGATAATGTCTTCACGCTCCTCGCGCGGAGCCAGTTGCAGCAGCGCCTGCAAATGTTCTGGCGTCGGCTCCAGGTTGAACAGGCGTTGCAGAGCCTCGCGCTTGTTGACGCGATCCCCGAGTTGTTCATAAGCCTGTAGACGTATTTTCAGCAGGTCCGGATTCTCTGCCTCTGGTGTGTCCAGACAGGCCAGCGCTTTGTCCGGCTCGGACGCTTTCAAATAATTTTCCGCCAGCTCGATCTTCAAGAAATCGCTCAGTTCGGGATAGGCCAGCTTTACCGCCTGGGCGTACAGGTCCGGGTCGTTCATCGCCTGAGCTGTTCCCTGTAATCCGGCCAAGGCTTCGCGAAAGTAATCGTCCTGGGGCGCCAGTCCTTTTTTCACCGCCTGACGCAGCTGGCGCTCATAACGCCAGGCCAGTTGACTCAACTCGCTGTCAGTAAAGCAGGCTTTGTCTGAGGCCAATAAACCAAGCAAGAGATTACAGGCGTCCTTATTGCGCCATTCGGCGAAACGGCTTAACCAATAGCCTTCAGGAAAGCGCTGACGCCGCCGCGCTGACGCAATGGCTCTGGCCATCATGGCGACCGCTTCGCGATAAACGTCGCTGATGGCGCCGGCGGAGTCGTCGCTGCGCACAAATACTTTTTCGTGAGTGGTGATGAACTCCGCCAGTATGTCGCAGGCCTGTAACGGATATTCCTCCATCAGGCTCGCATCGATATCCTGCAGCAATTGCTGTAACTGCGCCGCATAACCAAAGGTTTCGCCATAGCGGATAAACTGCCGACTTTGTCCAATCGTCTGGATACGCTCGCTCAGGTTGGCGGACAACGCGGCGGGAGAGCGCCGGAGCAGGAACAAGTCAATAAAGGCGTCCACCTCTTCATGTCTGCCGTGCAACTCCAGCAATAACTGAGTCAGCTCGCTTTTGCTCAGCTTTTTGAGGCGGCGCTGAAGATCGCGGGAATTATTAAGATCCTGAGAGTCGGAGGACATGAGACACCTTTGCTTGCAGGACCCCTGACGAGTTGCGTCACAGGCGTCCGATTAGTGGCGATGACGGTCAGCGTGTAAACTGCCTTATGTGATTAATTTTAGACAAACTGCAGAGGGATGGACATGACGAAAGAGTCAGGTTTGCAAAATGCGCTGTCGCTGACCGCCGATGAGGTGCTGCGATTCTGGTTTGAAGAATTGAGCCCCGCGGACTGGTTTCGCAAAAGCGACGAGCTGGATCGACGCATCGCGGAACGCTTCGGCGCGTTACTGACTGCGGCAAGATCAGGGGAACTGGCGCATTGGCGCGACGAGCCTCGTGGACGCCTGGCGGAAGTGATCGTACTGGACCAGTTTTCCCGCAATATCTATCGCGATCAGGCTGAATCCTTCGCGGCGGACAATATGGCGCTGGCGCTGGCCCAGGAAGCTGTGCGAGCAGGGGCGGACAGGGAACTGCGGCAAGAAGAGAAAAGTTTTCTGTACATGCCTTACATGCATAGCGAATCCGCTGTGGTCCATGAACAGGCTGTGCGCTTGTTCAGCCAGCCTGGACTGGAGAACAACCTGGATTTTGAGCACAAGCACTTGGCGATTATCAAACGTTTTGGTCGTTATCCCCATCGCAACGGGATTTTGGGGCGTGAATCCACGCAGGAAGAGCTGACGTTTTTAAAGGAGCCTGGATCAGGCTTCTGAGCCGCATGCGCCGTTTGCTCAGGGCAAACGGCCAAAGAACGCTTCGTAGGGCGGTAGATATATCCGATTGTCCCGCAGCTCACCGGCGAAGCCATGACCGCTCAACGCTTCTGGTGGTTGCGGCAGGTTAAGCTCAATTTCCGCTGGCTCGTAAGATACGTTGAAGGCGGCCAACAACCGCGCTCCTTTATGTTTGCGCAGCAACAGCAATACCGACGCGTCTGCGTGAATGATCGACATAGAGCCCAATAGTATTTCCGGCTGCTCTTCACGCCACTGAATGAATCGCTGTACGCGACGCAAGACGGACTCAGGGTCTCTTTGCTGCACATTAATGGCGTGGGACAAGTGACGCGGATCTATGGGCAACCAGGGCTTATGGGTGGAGAAACCCGCGTGGGGCAGGTTGTCATCCCAGGGGAGCGGCGTACGACAGCCGTCGCGTCCCATGTACTGCGGCCAGGACAGTTTGCCGTAAGGGTCGCACAGGTTATCGAAAGGAATATAGGCTTCCTCCAGACCCAGCTCGTCACCTTGAAACAGGACTGGCGTTCCCCTTAGCGACAGATGCAGAGCCAGCACTATGGCGGCCAGACGGGGCGCGTCATGATCGCCTTCCCAGCGTGACACCAAGCGGGCGACGTCATGGTTGTTCAGCATCCAATAAGGCCAGACCTGATCGCAGTTCTCCTCGAAGGTTCGCACCACGTCCACCAGACCGGGCAGATTGCAGACGCTGGGCAGGGCTTCGTAAATATTGGCCATCTGCAGGCCTTCCTGCGAGCCGCTGTAAATGTTCAGCATTTCAAAGGTGGCGCTGCTGGTGACGCTGCCCAGCAAAGCGGCTTCATAACGATCACACAGGCGGCGAATGCGGGCCAGCGTCGGCAGGGTTTCGGGTCGGTTCTGGTTATAGATCTGCAACTGGTATTCAAACGGGTTGATCAGCGCTTCTTCGGGAATCGCCGCCATATTGCGCCGCGCCGGGTTATTGCGCAGCTTTTTGTCATGGGTATACAGATTCGGGCAGTCCAGACGGAAGCCGGCGACGCCGCGCTCCAGCCAGAACTGCAGAATATTGAGCACTTCAGCGATGACTTCGCTGTTATGGAAATTGAGGTCCGCCTGCCGGCTGGTGGCGTTATGCAGATAGTATTGGCCGCGGGTGGAGCTCCAGGACCAGGCCGGGTGGCCAAAGGTGGTCTGCCAGTTGTTAGGCGCTGTGCCGTCCGCCTGAGCGTCCGCCCAGACATACCAGTCCGCTTTCGGGTTGTTGCGATCCTGTTTGCTTTCCAGGAACCAGGGATGCTGCACGGAAGTGTGGCTGATGACGATGTCGAGCAGCACTCGCAGGCCGCGTATATTCGCTTCGCGGATCAACGCATCGAAATCGTCCAGATCGCCGAACGCAGGGTCGAGGCTGTAGTAGTCGCTGACATCAAAACCGAAGTCGCTCATGGGCGAAGTAAACACCGGCGTCAGCGCAATGGCGGCGACGCCCAGTTCGACGAAATAGTCCAGTTTTGCGGTCAGGCCTTTGATATCGCCGACGCCATCATTATTGGCGTCGAAAAAGCTGCGCACATTGACCTGATAAATAACGCCGTATTTCCACCAGTCATCCTGTGTGCTTTCAGGTCGTTGCGTCTGTGGCCGCTGATTGTTCCGCTGTCCCGGGAGTTGCGGATCGGATGATTTCATAAAGCGCTCGCGTTGCCGGATTCCTGGCGCCGAATTTTACTGTTCGGATTATATGTCTGACGCCCGTAGCGCCCAGTGTACGTGCGCGACAGAGGCTTGTCCACGTAACCCCGCGGCATGGAAATTTGGGCTATGTAAAAGCCGGCTCTTGTCTTGATGACAAGTTTTTGTTAACTTCGACCCTCACAGGTGTTGATATACGCCTGCCGCCCACACAGGCAAAGTCGAGTACGACATTATCTGCAAATCTATCAGTGTTATAGGTTTAGTGACTCATGAGACAAGATGTGAGTGGGCCGCGTCATTGCCGTTGTAGCGAGACATTGCTATGAATCATGCGACCTGCAGACACGTATCGGAAACCACGCTGAAAAATTTCAAGCGTGACGCCAAAAAAATCAAACGCAGCCAAGGTATCTCCCACGCTCAGGCGCTGGATCTTGTCGCTGTGGAACATGGATTCCGTTCCTGGTTTGATGTTCTAAACCGCGCCAAAGGTCTCTCCTCCGCGCGTCCGCAGCCGCAAAAACCTCAAGCAACGAATCGCGCCAGCGTAGTCGTAAATCCTTTCGGCAAGCACATTTCCCTGTTCGCAGAATCTTTCGCTCATGCGGTGCCATACAGTTGGCGCATCGCACGACGCAGCATTGGCTCCGGCGTCGCCGGCCATGAGGGGCGTCGCGAGGGTTCAGTCCACTCCGTAGTCGTATCTCCCAGCGCCTGGTCTTTGATCTGACGAGGGTTTGATGCCGGCGGCGTCCTTACGGTCGCTCCGCATACGGTGTATCTTTATTTTCATTTTCGCAATTCACGTAATGTGCTCCATATAACAATAACTCGGAGGAATCCATGATGAAAAAAACCATAATTAACGCTATTGGTATGGGTGTAGTTTTGTCCGCCGCTTTCAGCCTGCAAGCGCATGCGGAGACGCTGACCATTTCCTGCGGCGCTGTCGGCGCGGAACTGGAACTGTGTAAAGAGGGCGTCAAGGCCTGGGCGGAGAAAACCGGCAATGAGGTGAAAGTGGTGTCCACTCCCAACTCCTCATCCGAACGTCTGGCGCTGTACCAGCAATTGCTGGCCGCGGGCAGCCAGGATATCGACATTTTCCAGATCGACGTGGTGTGGCCGGGTATGCTGGGCCAATACTTCGTCGACCTCAAACCTTTCAGCAATGGCGCTGAGAAAGATCACTTCGAATCCATCGTCAACAACAACACTGTCGACGGCAAACTGGTGGCCATGCCCTGGTTTACTGACGCCGGCGTGCTGTATTACCGCAAAGACCTGTTGGAAAAATACAACCAGCAGCCTCCTGAAACCTGGGCGCAACTGGAAGCCGCTGCGAAACTGGTGCAGGACGGCGAACGCAAGGCCGGCAATGACAAAATGTGGGGCTTCGTCTGGCAGGGTCGGGCTTATGAAGGGTTGACCTGTAACGCGACGGAGTGGGTGGCCAGCTTCAACGGCGGCACAGTGGTGGACGAGAAAGGCAAGATCACCATCAATAACCCGCAGGCCGCCAAGGCCCTGAGCACCGCCGCCGGCTGGATTGGAACCATCAGTCCCCAGGGCGTAACCAACTACGCGGAAGAAGAATCCCGCGGCGTGTTCCAGTCTGGCAACGCTGTGTTTATGCGTAACTGGCCTTACGCCTGGTCGCTGGCGCAGGCGGAAGACAGCGCCATCAAAGGCAAAGTGGGCGTAGTCGCCCTGCCAAAAGGCGGTGAAGACGGTCGCCGCAGCGCTACTTTGGGCGGCTGGCAGCTGGCGGTGTCCAAGTACGCCAAGAACCCGAAACTATCCGCGGATCTGGTCATGTATCTGACCAGCTATGAAGAGCAGAAGCGTCGCGCTATCAAAGCGTCCTATAACCCCACCATCAACGCCCTGTACAAAGACAAGGACGTGCTGGCGGCGACGCCTTTCTTCGGCAGCCTTTATGAAACCTTCGTCAGCGGCGTGCCGCGTCCCTCCAGTGTGACCAAGAGCAAGTATAACCAGGTCAGCACCGCCTTCTTCAACGCCGTGCATAGCGTTGTATCCGGCAAGGAAAAAGCCGAAGCCAGTCTGGCTCAGTTGGAAGGCCAACTGCGTCGATTCGCCCGTAACGGAAAATGGAAATGAAACTCTCCCAATCCGGCGCTGCATCCGCAGCGCCTCCCCGGCCTGAGGTAAGCGACAAGATGTCCCAGTCGTCCCGTCAACGCCAGCGCGCCCGCAGCGCCTGGCTGTTCCTGGCCCCGATGATCTGTACGCTGCTGTTGGTCGCCGGTTGGCCGCTACTACGCACGATCTGGTTCAGTTTCACTGACGCCAGTCTGACGGATCTCAACGCAGCCGAGTTCATCGGCTGGGGGAACTATTTATACAAGGAAGATGGCGAGTGGTACGGCCTCCTGGCCGACGCCGTATGGTGGAAGTCAGTATGGAACACCTTGACGTTCACACTGATTTCCGTGTCGGTGGAACTGGTGCTGGGCATGATCGTGGCGCTGGCTCTGAACGTGAACTTTGCCGGTCGTGGTCTGGTGCGCGCAGCGGTGCTGATTCCCTGGGCGATTCCCACCATTGTCTCCGCCAAGATGTGGAGCTGGATGCTGCACGACCAGTTCGGGATTCTCAACGACATGCTCATGGGCATCGGCCTGATCTCGGCGCCGCTGGCCTGGACGGCGGATGCGGACCTGTCGATGGTGGCGGTGATCATGGTCGATGTCTGGAAAACCACGCCTTTCATGGCGCTATTGATGCTCGCCGCGCTGCAGATGCTGCCCAAGGATTGTTATGAAGCGGCGAAAGTGGATGGCATTCACCCGGTAAGGGTTTTCTTCAGAGTGACGCTGCCGCTGATCATGCCGGCCGTCCTGGTGGCGGTAGTGTTCAGGGCTTTGGACGCGCTGCGGATCTTCGATTTGATTTATGTGCTGACTTCCAACAGTGAAGACACCATGTCCATGTCCGTTTTCGCCCGCCAGCAACTGGTGGACTTTCAGGATGTGGGATACGGCTCCGCCGCGTCGACGGCGTTGTTCCTGGTGATCGCATTGCTGACGTTGGCCTATCTGTATCTGGGGCGCAAGTACATGCGCGTGGGGGACTGACATGAGCCAGACTGTCGATGCAAAACAGTTGCTGCGTAAAACCGCTTTTTACCTGTTGGTGGCGGTGATCGTGGTGTTTTCCGTGTTCCCCTTTTATTACGCGATCCTGACGTCATTCAAATCCGGCAGCGAATTGTTCGTGGTGGACTATTGGCCGACCTCGGTGCAGTGGGGGAACTATCTCTCCGTGTTCAAAGGCACCGCTTTTGGGGAAAACATCCTCAACTCGGTCATGGTGTCCAGCGCGGTGGTGCTGGTGTCGCTGATGCTGGGTCTGACCGCCGCTTTCGCCCTGGCGCGGATCGATTTCCGCGGTCGCGGGCTGATGCTGATTGCGATTCTGTCGGTATCCATGTTCCCGCAGGTGGCGGTGCTGTCCGGTCTGTTCGAAGTCATTCGCGGCCTGGGTCTTTACAACAACCTGCTGGGCCTGGTGCTGGCGTACCTGATTTTCACACTGCCGTTCACGGTGTGGGTGCTCACCACTTTCATGAAGCAAATGCCGAAGGAAGTGGAAGAAGCGGCGATTCTGGATGGCGCTTCCAACCTGACCATTATTTTCCGGGTGTTCCTGCCGATGATGTGGCCTGCGCTGGTCACGACCGGACTGCTGGCGTTCATCGCCGCCTGGAATGAATTTCTGTTCGCCCTGACGTTCACGCTCACTGACGCGCAGCGCACTGTGCCGGTGGCCGTCGCGCTGATCAGCGGCAGCAGCCAGCATGAGCTGCCCTGGGGCGTGATCATGGCGGCGTCGGTTATTGTGACCGTACCGCTGGTGGCGCTGGTATTGGTGTTTCAACGTCGCATTGTGTCCGGCCTCACCGCTGGCGCAGTCAAAGGTTAAACGGGCGCCGCGTGGCGGCGCCTGCAGTTATAGATTGTTTTAGGAGTTTCTCTCATGTCGAAGGTTGAGCGGGATTGGTGGCGCGGTTGCACCATTTATCAGATTTATCCGCGTAGCTATCTGGATTCCAACCAGGACGGCATCGGCGATTTGCCGGGCATCGTCAGCAAGCTGGATTACATTGCCGGTCTGGGGGTGGACGCAATCTGGTTGTCCCCATTTTTTACGTCACCGATGAAAGATTTTGGCTATGACGTATCCGACTACCGCAGCGTTGACCCCATTTTCGGGGATCTGGACGACTTCAAGCGTTTGGTGGAAAAGTCTCATGCCCTGGGCATGAAGGTCATGATCGATCTGGTGATGAGCCACACCTCGGATCAGCATCTCTGGTTCCAGGAAAGCTCGCAGGACCGCACCAATCCCAAAGCGGACTGGTACGTCTGGGCTGACCCCAAACCGGACGGCACGCCACCGAATAACTGGCTGGCCATGTTCGGCGGCTCCGCCTGGGCATGGTGCGCCAAGCGCCGTCAGTACTATATGCATAACTTTCTGAGCAGCCAGCCGGACCTTAACTACCACAATGCGGAAGTACAGGATCAGATGCTGGAGGAAGTGCGCTTCTGGCTGGATCTGGGCGTAGACGGCTTCCGCCTGGACACCGTCAACTACTATTTCCACGACAAGCAGCTACGGGACAACCCGCCACTGCCGAAAGACGCCAAGAAGACCCTCGGCGCGCCGGAACAGAATCCCTATTCGTTGCAGCTGCATGTCTATGACATCAGCCGGCCGGACAACATTGGCTTCCTCAAGCGTCTGCGTGAGTTGCTGGATGAGTACGAAGGCATCACCACGGTAGGCGAGATCGGCGCCGATGAGCCGCTGAAAATCATGGCGGACTACACCGCCGGCAGCGACAAGTTGCACATGGCGTACACCTTCGATCTGCTGAATGTGTTCCATGAGCCCACCTATATTCGTGAAGTGGTGGAGCGTCTGGAGAATCAGATTGGCGACGGCTGGGCCTGTTGGGCGCTGTCCAACCACGACGTAGTGCGTTGCGCCACGCGCTGGGCAAACGGCCGTGATCGCGCGCCTTTCGCCAAGCTGTTGCTGGGGCTGCTGCTGTCTCTGCGTGGTAGCGCCTGCATCTATCAGGGCGAAGAGTTGGGACTGCCGGAGGCGGATGTTCCCTATGAGCG
This sequence comes from Hahella sp. KA22, assembly GCF_004135205.1. Classification (NCBI taxonomy): domain Bacteria; kingdom Pseudomonadati; phylum Pseudomonadota; class Gammaproteobacteria; order Oceanospirillales; family Hahellaceae; genus Hahella; species Hahella sp. KA22. Next base: position 792,888 of record NZ_CP035490.1, read on the forward strand.
CCTGCAGGACCCCTACGCCCTGCCGTTCTGGCCGGAATACAAAGGTCGCGACGGCTGCCGTACGCCGATGGTCTGGGAAAGCGATAAGCCCTACGGCGGCTTCTCCTCCATCGATCCCTGGCTGCCGGTGTCCGAGGAGCATCTGGGCCTGGCGCCGGATGTACAGGAGAAAGATCCGAATTCCGTGCTCAACTTCTATCGCGGCTTTATTCACTGGCGCAAGCAGCAGTCCGCATTGAAGGCCGGCGCGATTCGCACGCTGGACGCGCCGGAAGGCGGCTTGCTGTTTGAACGCAGCGATGAAGAGCAGCGTATCGTCGTCGCCCTGAACATGACCGCGGAGACCATCCGCATTCCCTGCCGCATGGCCAATGTGACGGCGATGAGCGGACACGGATACAGCGGCGTGCTGGAAGGCGAAGATATCGTACTGCCGCCGTATCAGGCGTTTTTCGGCGAGCTGAAATAGCTGAGACAAATAGCTGAAATACAAGGCGCGTGGACGCGCCTTTCGGCACAACAAATACAAGAGACGAGATGTTATGGCTGAGCTTAGATTACGCAACGTCAATAAAGTTTTTCAGCAGACCCATGTGCTGCACGACGTCAACCTGCAAATCGCAGACGGCGAATTTGTCGTGTTTGTCGGCCCCTCCGGCTGCGGTAAGTCCACGTTGCTGCGCACCATCGCCGGTCTGGAGGACATCACTTCCGGCGAACTCTATATCGGCGGCGCGCTGGTCAACGAGGTGGCGCCGGCCAAGCGTGGCGTAGGCATGGTGTTCCAGTCCTACGCGCTGTACCCGCACATGACGGTGTATGAAAACATGGCGTTCGGATTGAAGCTCGACGGCGCGGGTCCGGATGAAATTCGCAGCAAAGTAGAAGCGGTGGCGCAAACCCTGCAATTGGGCGCGTTGCTCAAGCGCAAGCCGGCGGCGTTGTCCGGCGGTCAGCGTCAACGGGTGGCCATCGGGCGCGCAATCGTGCGCGAGCCCAAGGTGTTTCTGTTCGACGAGCCGCTGTCCAATCTGGACGCGTCCCTGCGTGTGCAGACCCGCTTGGAAATCGCCAAGCTGCATGAACGTCTCGGCTCCACCATGATTTACGTCACCCATGATCAGGTTGAGGCCATGACCCTGGCGGACAAAATCGTCGTGATGAATCAGGGGCGTATAGAGCAGGTAGGCACGCCGCTGGAGCTGTACAACCACCCTGCCTCTGAGTTTGTGGCTACTTTTATCGGCTCGCCGCGCATGAATATGCTCAAGGGCAAGGCGGCGGAAGATCTCGGCGCCGCCACCCTGGGCATTCGTCCAGAACATTTGCAGGTGCGCATTCAGGGCGAACCCGGCGACTGGAAAGGCGTGTTGCGCATGGCGGAGCATCTGGGCAGCGACACCTACGTATATGTCGACGTCGCAGGCGTTGGCGAGATGACGGCGCGCATTGTAGGGGAAATGGAGCTGGAGCCGGGGTGTGAGCTGTACTTGCATGCGCCCTCGCAACATCTTCATCTGTTCGATGCTCAAGGTAAGCCGGTGGACGCGTCGTTGCGCCGCTCAGCCTGACGTTAAGTCAGAGATTAAAACAACAACAAACGTCATCTCATGAAAACAGCAAATGTATCGGCGGCGACCGCTCCCAGGGGCGGTTCTCCGCACCATTACTTCGGCGCGCTGGCGGCCTCTCCCAGTCCGGCGGACGCCGCTCATTTTGAAGTCGCCATTTGTTGCGCCGGCGGCGCAGTGCTATGGGACGCGCGTCGGCGTCTGGTGCTGCAACCATTCAGTCTGGTGTGTTTTTCTTCGCTGCACGGCGCCAAGCAACTGCACAGCGATGCGGAAGCCTGGGGGTTACGTTTGTGGTTGCCCTTGTCCTTTCTGGCGGAGCTTTGCATTCCGCACCGGGTGAAACAGAAGCTGCTGCACGGCGAGATTTGCGTGGCGGACGCCGCCAAGGCGCTGGAATCGGAAACTGTGGCGCGGTGGGCGGAAGAACTGGCCTGTCAGGATGACTATCTGAAGGATCTGGTCTGGGATGAAATAGCCTTGTTGCTGCGGCGTCTGTTCAAAGACGCCGTGGGGCCGGACGCCTGTGTCGCCAGATCTGCGGTTGAACCCACGGGCTCCTGTCGTCATGTGCACAAGATGGTGGAGTACATGAACGAGCGTTATTGCGAGTCCATCTCCGTCGCGGATGTCGCCGAGCATGTTCGGCTGCACAAAAACTTCGCCATGGGATTGTTCAAACAGGTGCTGGACATGACCATTCTGGAATATCTGACCCAGCTGCGAGTGAATCACGCCGCTCGCTTGTTGACCACGACCTCCCTGCGCGCCAGCCAGATCGCATTTGAAAGCGGGTTTTCCTCCATCACCCGCTTTTACGAGGTCTTTGCCCGCAGCTTTAGCCAGTCTCCCTGCGACTACCGCAAGTCACGGCGGGTTTAAGCGACTCTCCCGCGACTCGACACTGCGTCAGCGCGTCCCGCCAAGCCCGGCTATAATTAGGGACAGGAGGGGATATGGCGCAAGCACACTTTTTTGTCGGCCAGTTGGTTGAACATAATTTATTTGGTTATCGCGGCGTGGTGATCGGCGTCGATCCGACGTTTAATCATACCGACGCCTGGTATGAGAGCGTCGCCAAGTCGCGTCCGCCGAAAGATCAGCCCTGGTATCATGTGCTGGTGCATGAGAGCGACCATATGACTTATGTGGCGGAACGCAATCTACGAGTCAGTCTGGATACGACCCAGATCGACCATCCTCTTTTGGGCGCTTATTTTGACCGTTACGACGGCGCGCGCTATTTCCCGCGCCACTCCATGCATTAATCCGCGGTGTCTGGCGCAGGCATGTAGGGCAGCTCCAGATAGAAGGTGGCGCCGGTAGGCAAAGTGGAATTGCTGGAAATTTCCTTGGCGATGGATTCGAAGTAAATCTGCCCGCCCTGTAATTCCACCAACCCTTTCGCCAACGTCAGACTGAAGCCGGAGCCCAGGGAGTCGCTACTGGCCTCGTCACTGCGCGCCAGTCCTTCGAACAGATAGGGGCGGATTTTCTTGGGAATACCGGGGCCGTTGTCGCTGACCGACAAGCTGATCAAAGCGCCTTCCCGGCGCAGGTGCACGCTGATCTCGCCGCCTTTGCCGGAATGCCTGACGGCGTTGCTGAGCAGAATATCGATGATTTGCTGCAGGCGCTTTTCGTCGCCGCGCACCCAGGCTTCCGCCACCCCGCTTTCGAAGTGCAGATTTTTACTGGTTTGATAAGCCTTGTTACGCCAGATTTCCGTTTGCGTCCGCGTCAGCTTGAGTAGATTGACCGGGCTTAAATTCAGCGTCAGAGAGTGGTTCTGAATCTGGTAGATATCGAACAGCACCTCAATCAGTTTTTGCATGCGCTCGCAGTTACGCTCAGCGACATGCAGCATGTGCAAGGTCTTTTCCTGTATCTCTCCCGTCAGACCGTTTTTGCACAGCATGACCGCCCCTTGAATCGCCGTCATGGGCGAGCGAATTTCCTGCGACACCATGGCGAGCAGGCGGGCGCGCACTGTATTGTCATGAGCGCTGTCTTCCCGCACCTGCTTTAACTGACGGGTCTTCTCCGCCACATTAAAGGTGAGGGAATTTTGCAGGTCGTATAGAAGTCGACTGTTATCCGAGAACTTCACCAACGCCCTTGCCACGTTGCCGATTTCATCGTTGCGTTGGGTGTGGGGAATACGCTGCTCCAGATCGCCGTCCGCCAGCCGTGTGATGGCGGCGGTCAGCTCCTCCAGCGGCTGCGTCATCCAGCGGCAGGCGAGGTAAATGGCGGCCAGGCAGATAATCAGCGTGGCGCTGAGGGTGACGGAGCGCTCCGTCAGCTTGACCAGCATGGAGCTTTCCACCTGACTGATGTCGATCACAATGTTGAGCGTGCCAATCTCCTTTTCCCCGGCTTGATCCCAAAGCAACGGTCGGGTGATGCGCATCTGCGCGGCGCCGTCCGACAGTTTGCCGGCGGAGGCGATGACCTCGCCATCCGGATAGCGAATAGCGACCTGCATGATTTCCGGCATGGAGAACAGGTTGTTGACGGCGTTGTTGATAATGTCGAAGTCAAAATTCCATACGGCGGCGGCCAGCACCGACCGCTGCGCGTCCGCCAGCAGGTAGGCTTCTTTCTCCAGATTGGCGAGTTGCGCCCGGTAGTCGTACCAGGCGGTCACCGCCGCCTCCAGCGCGAACATGGAGACAATGATGATGGAGGTCAGCGTCATCAACCGGCGACGCAGGTAAGCGCTGTGTGGATGACGTTTTTGTTTCCGATCCTCGGAGGGCTCTTCGTTGATGGACTGATCTGGAAGCATTATGTCGTCGCGTCTCGCCAAAATGAGTTCACTGTTGCTGAAGCAGCCGCTCTAATGAAAAGTCATACTGCTTGAGTTGAGGATTCAACGTTTTAGAAAAGCGAGTGAAGTCAATTTCACTCCAATTGACGCCGACAATGAACTTTAAATATCTGTCGACGTTTTCCGGCGTGAGCAGCCCCATGTTGGAGTGAATGGACACACCGACGTCATCCGCGAAATCCTGGCCATGGTGGTAGTCGTACATCAGCACGAGGCTCCAGGCGCCTTGCATGAAATGGCCGCCGAAGGAACCGGTAAGTTTGCCCTCCCGGATATATTCCAACGCGGAAGGGCTCCAGTCGATGCCGGCGATAAGCAGGTTTTCCCCGGGCTTATAGCCGAGGCTCTGCGCGCCCCGCAGGGAGCCGACGGCGATGGAGTCGTTGGCGGCCCAGATCACGCGGGTGCGGGGGTAGCGCTTCAACAGGCCGACCGCCTGCTTATACGCCAGTTCCTCATCCCAGCGGGCGGACACCAACTGTTGCAACTCCACTTCCGGGCGTTCTGACAATGAGCGATGCAAACCCATTTCCCGTTCGATGGCGGCGTTGTCCGTGGGCGTGCCGCCTATGGCGAGAATGGGCAGCACCTGACCGCCGCGCAGCAGCTCACGAGAGGCGGCGGAGGTGAACAGCATATTGGCGAGAGCGTAGCCGGCGTTTTCATCGTTGGGCAGCATTTGCCCGACCCATTGTTTGAAGCGCTCCCGGGGGTGTCCGTAACGCCGCTCCTGCTCCACATTGAGGCCGGAGTTAAAAATGAAGGAGCGCACTTTGGCCTCTTCCGCCAGCGCCAGCAACTCCGGAGCGTTGCCTTTGAAATTCTTGTACATGATGAAGTCTGGCGGATCGCTGGCCAAAATGTGTTTGATCTGCTGACGCATGAGCAACCGGTCGTGATTGGCGCTGAATACATCCAGACGGATATTGAGATCTTCCGCGGCGGCGCGGGCGAAGCGAATCACCTCGGACCAGAAGGTGTCGTCACTGCTTTGTGGATTGAAAAACACCACATGCATCGCCGGCGTCATGGACGGGGCGGGGGCGGCATTCGCCAGCGGGGACGCCAACAGCCAAAAAAGCAGCCAAAGCGCGCCTTTGCAGGACAACTTATAGAGCATCGTTTCCGGCCGGACCAAGTTAGAATTCATTCACTCAGTGTAGCCGCAAATCCAGGGATGCGCTTTTAGCGCGGAGAGGGGCATAAAGGGGAGAGCGCAGCGACGACGGCGCGTCGCTGCAACGGCGATCAAAGGCGGCGCAATTTAGTCCGCGCGGCCCATGAAACGCTTTTCTGCGGTATGAATTTTGACGCGTTCGCCCTGTTCCAGATATTCGGGAACCTGAATCGTCAGACCGGTGACGAATTTGGCGGGTTTGGTGCGGGCGCTGGCGGAAGCCGCTTTCATGGCGGGAGTGGTTTCGATGACTTCCATTTCCACCGTTTGCGGCAGTTCCAGTGAGATAACCTGACCATCCACCATCAGCACCTGCAGTCCCTGGGTTTCTTCGGTCAGGAACAGCAACTGGTCTTCGATGTCGTTCTTTTTCAGCATGTATTGAGAGAAGTCTTCATTGTCCATGAAGACGTAATCGTCGGCGTCGATATAAGAGAAAGCGACCTGACGACGCTCCAGCTGAGTGGTGCTCAGCATGTCGTCGCCTTTGAAACTTTCTTCATATTTGAGACCGGTGCGCACATTGCTGAAGCGCATTTTGTACAGGGTGGCGGCGCCTCTGGCGCTGGGGCTGTGCACTTCGATGTCTTTAACAATCAGCAATTGCCCGTTTAAATCAACGACTTCGCCTTTCTTAATCTCACTGGCCCGCGGCATATGGGTGTCTCCGGAAAAAATGGTTGCGCGCATTTTATGGCATCAGTAGTCTTAAGAAAACTATAGCGATAGCGAAGACGGCCCCTTCCCGGCAGGTCATACCTCCTACTACGCATAACGGATTGGCTTCCCTTTCAATGACCACGATTTTAGGCATTTCCGCTTATTACCACGACGCTGCGGCGACGCTGGTAAAGGACGGCGTGATTCTGGCCGCCGCCCAGGAAGAGCGATTTACCCGCAGGAAACACGATGCGGATTTCCCCCGCCACGCCATTGAATACGTTCTCGACGCCGGCGGCGTCGCCCTGGACGAAGTGGACACCGTGGTTTTCTACGATAAACCGTTGCTGAAATTCGAACGACTGCTGGAGACCTATCTGGCGTTTGCGCCGCGGGGCTTCCGCTCTTTCGCCACGGCGATGCCGGTGTGGCTCAAGGATAAGCTATTCCTCAAAAGTGAGTTGAAGAAGGCGTTGCGAGGCCTGTTGCGGGACCCCAAGGCGGTGCTGCCGCAGCTGTTGTTCGCGGAGCATCACCAGTCTCATGCGGCCTCCGCCTTCTACCCCAGTCCGTTCGCCAACGCGGCGGTTCTGTGTCTGGATGGGGTGGGGGAATGGGCGACCAGTTCCGTGTGGGTGGGCGAGGGCGCTGCTTTGCGCCCGTTGTGGGAAATCGAGTTTCCCCATTCTCTAGGTCTGCTGTACTCCGCTTTTACCTACTTTTGCGGCTTCAAGGTCAATGCCGGCGAATACAAGTTGATGGGACTGGCGCCTTACGGGAAGCCGAAATACGTCGACTTGATCATGCAACATCTTATTGATGTCAAAGCCGACGGCACTTTCCGTTTGCACTTGCGTTACTTCGATTTCATGACCGGTCTGCGTATGACCAACCAGCGCTTCGCAGAACTGTTCGGTCTGCCCCGGCGCGAGCCGGAAGCGCCGTTGACGCAGGCGTATATGGATCTGGCGCGCTCGGTCCAGGCGGTGACGGAAGAGATCGTGTTGCGTCTCGGGCGGACGATCGCCGAGGAGACGGGGCAGCGTCATTTATGTCTGGCCGGGGGCGTGGCGCTGAATTGCGTCGCCAATGGCCGTCTGCTGCGGGAAGGTCCGTTTGACGATATTTGGATTCAACCGGCCTCCGGCGACGCCGGCGGTTCTCTCGGCGCCGCCCTGCTGGCCTGGCATCACTATCAAGGCGAACCCAGGGTGCGTCCCCTGGCCTTGGGAGAACTGGACGCCATGCAGGGCGCTTATCTGGGACCGCAATACAGTGACGAAGAAGTTCAGCGCTATTTGACTGAAGTGGGCGCGACTTTTGCGGTGCTGGAAGATGATGCGTTGTACGCAGACATCGCCAGTGATCTGGCTGCCGGCCAGGTGGTGGGCTGGTTTCAGGGGCGCATGGAGTTTGGACCCCGGGCACTGGGGGCGAGGTCTATTCTTGGCAACCCGATGGACCCGGCCATGCAAACCAAAATGAATCTCAAAATCAAATTCCGCGAATCCTTCCGTCCTTTCGCTCCCGCAGTGGCGGCGGAGCATTGCCGTGACTATTTCGATTTGGACAAACCCAGTCCTTACATGCTGTTGGTGGCGGATGTTCAGGAGCAGTGGCGCAAATCCGCCGAGTCAGGCTTTGAGGGGTTGGAGCGTTTACGGCAGATTCGCTCGGATTTGCCCGCCATCACCCATGTCGACTATTCGGCGCGGGTGCAGACGGTGCACCAGGAAACTAATCCTGAGTTTCATCGTCTAATAAAAGAGTTCGCCAAGCATAGCGGCCATCCGGTGCTGATCAACACGTCCTTTAACGTTCGTGGCGAGCCGCCGGTTTGTTCGCCGGACGATGCGTTTCGATGTTTTATGGCGACGGAGATGGATGTATTGGTCTTGGGGCGCTGCGTACTGCGCAAGGCCATGCAGCCGGAGGCGTTAGTGAATAAAGATTGGTCTCGGGAGTTTGAACTTGACTAACTCAGTGCAACAGGACTTTGCCTCCGCCCCAGAAGGGGAACTGAGAAAGTTCGGCCTGGTTATGGCCGCCTTTCTGATTCTGGTGTTTGGATTGTTTTTGCCATGGGTGTTTGCAACAAGCCTGCCCTTATGGCCCTATCCGGTTGCGGCGGTGTTCGCCGCCCTGGCGATTGTGAAACCGGGGCTGCTGCGTCAGGTATATGTACTATGGATGCATTTCGCTTTAAGGCTGGGCAAGATAAACAGCGCTATCATTCTCGGCGCCGTATTCGTTGTGCTGGTGGCGCCGCTGGGATGGGCTCTGCGGCTTGCGCACAAGCTGCAATTGCAAAAGCGCATAGACCCGCAGGCGACCTCTTATCGATCTGTACGCGACAAACCCATTACCCCTGAGTCCATGGAGCGACCTTTCTGATGTGGGAATTTTTAAAAGACCTTTGGGCGTTTATGCGACAAAGGAAAAAAGTATGGCTGTTTCCTCTGATATTGACCCTGGTGATGCTGGGCGGCCTGATTGTGATCACCCAAGGTTCGGCGGTGGCGCCATTCATCTATACATTGTTTTAATGGCGCAGCCCACATGAAAACGGCCTCTTTGGAGGCCGTTTTGCTATGCCGTCAGCTTCCCTTCCTGATAATCCTTCACCGCAGTGAGAATTTCGTCGTGGGTATTCATGACGAAAGGACCGTAATGCGCCACTGGCTCATGCAAGGCTTCTCCCGCCAGCAGCAGGAAGTCCGCGCCGCCTTTATCCGCGCTCAGTTGCAGGCGTTCGCCCGCGCCCAGAATGCCGAGCTGGCCCGCCTGCAACGTGGAGCCCATATGCACGCGGCCGTTATAAACGTAGATCGCCGCCTGCCGGTCTTGCTCCAGCGGCAGGTCCAGTTTGCCGTTGGGCAGCAGGGATATATCAAGCAGGCCGGCGGATTGCGCCAGGCGATTCAAGGGTGAAGTGCTGAAATTATCCTGAATGCGCCAGGAACCGGCGATCACCCGAATCTCGCCGCAACTCAGAATAATAGAAGGCAGTTCTTCCGGCTGCGCGTCGCGCCACTCCGGCTGTTTCATTTTTTGCGTACGGGGAAGGTTGATCCAGATTTGAAAGCCGTGCATGCGTGCGGCTTCCGGTATCGGCATTTCCGAATGGATGACGCCTTTGCCGGCGGACATCCACTGCGCGCCGCCGCTTTTGATGGCCCCCTGGTTTCCCATATGGTCGCGGTGCTCGAAGCCGCCCTCTTTCATATAGGTCAGAGTTTCCAGGCCGCGATGGGGGTGTTCGGGAAAGCCGGCGATAAAATCGTCCCGTTCGTCGGAACGGATTTCATCAATCATTAAGAAAGGTTCCAGATCGGTAGCGGAAAATCCTGCGATCCGGGAAATCCTGACTCCTGCGCCGTCTGTCGCCGGGCTGGCGTTAATGATGCGCTTGAGTTCTCGTACAGCCATGGTGGTGTCCTCCCACTCCATTGCATGATTTGCATATCCTGCAAGCAGTCTTCTCATTGTTGCATTATGCATCGTAAAATTCGAAAATAAATTGCAATTATTCGTGTCTAAATTTCGATAAATTAGAATTCATGCCTAAATCAACGCTGGAACAATGGCGTATGCTGCACGCCGTAGTCGCCCATGGCGGTTTCGCCCAGGCGGCGGAGATGGTGCACAAAAGCCAGTCCACGGTGCATCATGCCGTACATAAGCTTGAGGAAATGCTGGGCGTACAGATTCTGCAGGTGCAGGGGCGCAAGGCGACGCTGACCGAAGCGGGAAAACTTCTGCTGAGGCGTTCGGAAAACCTGCTGCAACAGGCGGAGCAGCTGGAGTCCGTGGCCTCCGGTCTGGCCCAGGGCATTGAAGCGCACATCCAGATTGCGGTGGAAATCATCTATCCCCAAGAGGCGTTGTACTGCGCCTTGGCGGAGTTTTCCGAGCAATATCCCAATACTCGCATCGAAATAATTGAAACGGTTTTATCCGGCGCTGAGGACCTGCTCAAGCAGGGCGTATGCGATCTGGTTATAACTCCTTTCGTACCGCAGGGATTCATCGGCGATCTGATTACCAATATACCTTTTACGCCGGTGGCGAATCCGGAGCATCCTCTGCATCAGCTCAATCGCACCCTGAATAAAGATGATCTGGCCCGACATCGGCAAATCGTCATTCGCGACTCTGGCGTCGTGCGCCGTAATTCCGGTTGGCTGGGTGCCGAGCAACGCTGGACGGTGACGCATATGAGCACCTCGGTGAATATGGTGAAACGCGGTCTGGGCTTTACCTGGCTGCCGGTCTCCTGGGTGGATGCGGATATTCAAAGCGGCGCCCTGAGGGCGTTGCCGCTGCAGGAAGGCGGCGATAGAGAAGTCCCGCTGTATCTGGTCTACGGCGATATGGACAGGCAAGGCCCCGCCACGCTTTATCTGGGAAATCAGCTATTGCGACGGGGACGTGAATGGACCAGATTTCCTGAATAGGCCTCTGGGCGCGCGCCTGGAGGAACTCCAGAACAATCAACAACAATTTGGCGACATTATGAGTTTAAGCGATCTGAACCCGCAGCCCTTGTGGCGTTTTTTCCAGCTATTGTGCGACACCCCGCGGCCTTCCAAACAGGAGCAGTTGCTCAAGTCCCGCATCAGAGAAGCCCTGGCTGAATATGAGCTGGAAATCATCGAGGATCAGGTCGGTAATCTGATAATCCGCAAACCCGCGACGCCCGGCTACGAAGACGCTCCCGGCGTGGTGATGCAAAGCCACTTGGATATGGTGCCGCAGAAGAACGAAGGCTCTACCCACGATTTCAGTAAAGACCCGATTCAACCCTATATCGACGGCGACTGGGTGCGCGCCCGTGGCACGACATTAGGTGCGGATAACGGCATCGGCGTAGCGGCCATTCTGTCCGTACTGACGTCCAAAGACATGATCCATGGACCGCTGGAAGGCTTGCTGACGGTGGACGAAGAGGCCGGGATGAGCGGCGCCAAAGGATTGCAGGGCGGCGTACTGCAGGGCTCTTTGCTGCTGAATCTGGACACGGAAGAAGAAAATGAACTGTATATCGGTTGCGCTGGCGGCGTGGATATCGGCGGACGTTTCACCTATCAGGCGGAGCCTCGGGACGATCGTCGTCAGTATTGGCGCATCGCGTTGAAAGGGCTGCGCGGCGGCCACTCCGGACTGGATATCCATTCGGGGCGCGGCAATGCGTTGAAGCTGGTGAATCGCGCTCTGGATCAATTACGCAAACAGTTTCCCGCCTTGCGGGTCGCCTCTTTGACTGGCGGCACTCTGCGGAACGCCATCCCGCGCGAAGCCTTCGCCATAGTGGCGGCGCCGGCGGAGCTGGGCGAGGCGATCAGCCGCCGCGTTAGCGAACTGCAGCAGCTGTTCTTGCAGGAGCTGAAATCGGTTGAGCCGCATTTGCATTTGACCATCAGCGACACCGATTCCGCTGATCTGTTGCCAGAGGACATGGTGGACCGTTTACAGCGCGTGATTTTCGCCTGTCCGCATGGCGTGTTCCGTATGAGCGCTGACTTCCCCGGCGTGACGGAAACGTCTAACAACCTTGCGCGGGTGGTGATGGATAACGGTCACATTGAAGTGCACTGCCTGGCGCGCAGTCTGGTGGACTCTTTACGCGATGACGCGGCGCAATCCGTGGCGGGCGTCTTTGAATTAGCGGGCGCGGAAACCTCTGTGGGCAACAGCTATCCCGGATGGGCGCCGGACAAGAACTCTCGTCTGCTGGATAACCTGACCCGTCTGCACGAGAAAGTGGTGGGCGTCGTCCCCAAAATTCAGGTGATTCATGCGGGTCTGGAATGCGGCATTCTGGGCGCGAACTATCCCCACTGGGATATGATTTCATTCGGACCGACCATTCGCGGCGCGCACTCGCCGGATGAGGCTGTGCATGCGCCAAGCGTGGCGAATTTCTGGAAATTCCTGGAAGCGGCGCTGGCGCACCTGGCCAAGCCCGCCTGAAACAGACGCTAACCTGGCGGGCGCCGTGACTGGCGCCCGCTGCGCTTCTCGTCAGCTGGGTTCTTCTTCCGGCTCCACTTCCACCAGATCCAGCAGATTAATCGCGATCTTGATAAAGTCGCCTCCCGTCAAAATACCCACGACATGACCATTTTCCACCACGGGCAGACAGCCGTATTTCTTGGTTTGCAGAAATTCCGCCGCTTTACGGATCGGCGTGTCCAGGCTGGCGGTGGCGACTTTGGTCCGCATCACCTGGGTGACGGGAATTTCGGACTCATGGGCTTCCATCAACTCCGGGGGCATGTCATACACGGAGGAATCCATGGCGGCGAAGACGTCGCGCTGGGTGACGAGGCCTTCCAGTTTGTTTTTGGCGTTGACGACCGGGATGTGGCGGATGCCCTGTTCCTGCATCATCTTGCGCGCATCGGCCAGACTGTTCTCAGTGCTCAACGTATGCACGGGGTGGCTCATTACATCTTTCATCAGGATCATGCTTACCTCCAATTGCGTAAGCTTTAAGGTAATGGAACCGGCGTCGGTATGGCTTGATGCGAGTCAAACCCGCCGCTACCCAGGGCTTGGCGATATTTCAACGATGTTCCAGGAAGTATAGCCAGCCTCGGCGTATAGAGCTTTGCGGCGCTGACGCTGTTACACAGACAACCCCTAGTGTATGCTTCGGCGCGCTATGGAGATAGCCCGAATATTGTTTTAAGAATATTCCGTAAATGAGAGGGTGAAAGTGGTAATGAAAAGACTGGTTTTAGGAGTCTGCTTGAGTTTGGCCATGGCTGGTAACGCATCAGCAGGAGGCTATGGCGCACTGGGGCTGGATTACATGCACGCCTCTTCAGAAAATCTGCATGACAATCTGATGTTGAACGGAACATTAGGTTGGAGTCTTACAGACTTTTGGGGATTAGAAGGACGCCTGGGCGTTGATTTCTTCTCTCTGTTATTCGATGACGACCCTCTGGATGACTCAGGCGCTTTCATGGACGCCTACGTGGCGGGGTACAACCGCTTCACTCTACCGCTTAGCAATGCAATAAGGCCTTATGCGCTGCTGGGGTGGCAGGGCGCCAGCGTCAGTGTGCAGAATTGTTATGCTCTGGCCGGCGGCTGCGAGAAAAACCATGAAACGCACAGCGGCTTCGCGTATGGCGGCGGCGTGGATTTTCGTATTGATAAAGGGGTTTACCTTAAAACGGAAGTAACGCACTTCGAGCATAATGAAGTGCGCTTTAATACCTTCAGCGTTGGCGTGACGGGAGCGTTCTAATCGCCTCTGCGAGGCCTACCATAAATCCAACTGCACGCCATCGCCGGACGCTTCATCAGGTGGGTTATCAACGCTGGGCTCGTTCAGTGCGGACTCGCCCCAGATTCTACGGGCGAGCCCGGACATCCTCTGAGTGGGGCGCTTGATTGCTTTGATCAACAGATGGCGGGGTCCCCACACGCTGATCCGGTTCTTGGCGCGGGTGACGCCCGTGTATAGCAATTCCCGCGTCAGCACCGGTTGATCGGTTTCAGGCAGCGTCACCACGCAATGGTCAAATTCAGATCCCTGACTTTTGTGTATGGTCATAGCATAGACCGTTTCATGAGCGGGCAGACGGTATAAAGGAATACTGCGCAGAGGGCCGTCAGCGTCCGGGAACCAGGCGCGCAGTTGCCCCGACGCCGGGTCACGCCAGATCAAACCCACATCGCCGTTAAACAAGCCCAGACTATAATCGTTGCGGGTCACCATGATGGGGCGGCCGTGGTAATGCAGTTGGTAACGCGACGCCAGGCCTTTGCGTTGCAGCGCAGACTCCACCCACTGATTGATTTCCTGCACGCCGCCATGGCCTTCCTTCACGGCGCAGAGAATACGGAAGCGATTCATAGCCTCCAACGCGGTTTCCACTGAATCGGCTTTGAAGCAGGGTTCATAGGCGTTGGCGGCGGTCTGTTGGATGATCGACTGCAATTGCGAAGGTGGCAGGTTTTCCCAGTCCGCGTCTTCGAATTCCGGTTGTTTGAATACCTGCAGAGCCGCTTCCGGGTCGCCGGCGTTGATCGCCTGCGCCAGTCGGCCGATGCCGCTACGGGCGTGAAAACGGTGACTCACTTCCAGACGGATGACGCAGTCCGCCACTGGCGCGGCTTGCTTGTCAGCTGGGTAGGGCGGCGTCAGGCCAAGCTGGCGCAGATAGTCCGCCATGTCCGGGCTGACGCCGGCGGCGTTTCGTTGCGAGCAGATGTCGCCAATGACGCTGCCGGCTTCCACCGAAGCGAGCTGTTCGCTGTCCCCCAGCATCATCAGACGGGCGTGGGGAGGCAGCGCCTCCACGATGCGCAGCATCATCGCCAGATCCACCATCGACACTTCGTCTATCAAAAGTAAGTCCACGGCCAGCGGATTGCCGGCGTGATGTACGAAGCCTTTGCCGTCGCCGCGGACTTTGAGCAGACGATGCAGGGTGTAAGCGGTGTCGGGAATGCGTTCAGGATGAGGCAGTTGTTCCGCCAGTTGCGCCTTGGCGTTGCGAATGGACTCCATTAATCGAGCGGCGGCTTTGCCGGTCGGCGCCGCCAGGGCGATGCGCAGAGGCGGGTCGGCTAGTTCTCCCAACATGCCCAACAGCTTGGCTACCGTGGTGGTTTTTCCGGTGCCTGGGCCGCCGACAATGGCGGTGAAGCCCTGACGACAGGCCACAGCAGCGGCGATAGCCTGGCGATCCTCTGTTTTGACGGAAGGGAAAAAACGCAGCAATGCCTGACGCACTTGTTCAGGCGGGAAAGCCGTATGATTGGCGATGCGTTGTTGCAGTAGCCCGGCGAGTTGGCGCTCATATTCGAAGTAACGGGCCAGATAGAAGCAGTTACGATCGTCAAGCACGCAGGGGCTGACCGGGCCCGCCTCGCCGACGTCTGCGTCAGCTTGAGTCAGGCCGCTGGCGAGCAAGGCCTCGCGCCATAATTTGAGAGAAGGGGCGATAAAGGCGCGCATATCTTCTTCCACCGAATCAGGCCACAACGAGCGGCCGGCATACTGAGACAGGTCCAGACAGGTATGGCCGTTAGCCAGGGCGTTGGAGGTCAGCGCCACGGTCAGCGCCAGCAGCTCCCGTTGTTCTTCTGTCGCCGACATCGCCATGTCAGCAAACTGATGGCCAAGATAATAGTCCAGTGGCCGCAGCAGGTTACTTTGGCGGGCGGCGTCAATCAGATGGGCGATGCTCATGCAGGTTCTCCCTGCAGAATCTCTGCAAAAGCGGCCATGGCTTCATGTGAGGGACGATCGAAAAACACCCCCAGCTCCGGTTGTTGTTGGCTATGCATGCCCCGCAAAAACAAATAATACACACCGCCAAAATGGGTGTCGTAATCGTAGTCCGGCAAGCTGCGTTGCAGATAGCGATGCAACGCCAGCGTATAGATCAGGTACTGCAGGTCATAGCGATGGGCGAGGATTTCGTTGCGCAGGTTGTCGGGGGCGTAACTCCCCCGCGTTTCTCCCAGCCAACTGCCCTTGTAGTCGGCGATATAGAAACGTCCTTCATGCTGGAAGGTGAGGTCGATAAAGCCGTGCATCAGGCCTTCGTTGGCGGCGACGTTAAGGTTAACCGGCGCTTCCGAGCCGGAGTAATCCGCCAGGAATCGGGCGAGCCGCGCTTGCTGAATCAGCGTTACGGGAAACAAAAACTCCATTTCCACCTGCATATTGGCCTTGTCCAGTTGCGCCAGCGCAAAGGGCTCAGCGCCGGTTAGGCTGAGTGGTGTGTTCACCACTTGCCATAACTGTTCCGCCACGCAGGCCACCCACTCTTCGCCGAAGCCGTGTTGTTGCAGGCTGTGGCTGGTGAGTTCATGCAAAACCTCGGGGCTTTCCGCCTGAAACGGCATATTCTCCAGAATATGGTGGAAACACTGGCCCGCCCAGGCGCCTTTGGGAAACTGAAAAATATCGCTGACGTCCGGCTGCAGACGGGGTTGTACTTCCTGCACAGGCGCAGCCTCGTCCACAGGTTCTTCGTGATGACGACCGCCGCCGCCAGAGGCCAGTTGCGAGTAACTGGATAAACGCCAGTTTTGTTCCACGGTGCGCTGGGCGGAGCGCGCCCGCCACTGACCGGCGCCTTCGCCGGGTTGATGGCGCTGATGCACGGGCACTGGAGCCGGGCTCCAGCAGAAGTCCGTCTGCGCAGCCAGGCGAGTCAGAGGCTCCGCAAGTTGCGTATCGTCCAGATTTTTCAGGGACGCCAGCCAGTCGGTCAGATTGTCTGTCGCCCCGCCATAAAGCAGCCACGCCATGGCGGCGTACTGGAACTCATTCACGGCGCCCCAGGCCCAGACGCAGAGTTGTTTGGCCCGGGTCAGCGCCACATAAAGCAGACGCAGGTCTTCCGCCAAACGCTCTCGCTCCGCCTGCTCCTGTAAGCGGTCGCCGCCGCTGAGATCAAGCACCAGCCGGTGCTCCCGCTCAGGGTCATGACACATCAGATAATCGTCTTTGCCGCTGCGGCCGAAGCCCAGGAAAGGCAGAAACACCAACGGATATTCGAGGCCTTTGGAACTGTGGATGGTGACGATTTTCACCAGCGCCTCGTCGCTTTCCAGGCGTAACTGATGCTCATCGCCGCGTCCGTCGGCCTGCTCCAATTGGCCATGATACCAGGCCAGCAGGCGTTCGGGCGTGGGGTAGTCGCGTCCGGCCTGTTGCAGCAGCTCCGCCAGCTGCAACAGGTTGGTGAGGCGGCGTTCGCCTTCCGGCAGGCCCAGTAATCTGGCGGCGACGCTAAAGGTTTGCAGCCATTTCTGAAACATGGGTATGAAGCCGGCTTCCTGCCACTCCTCCCGCAATTGATGCAATGAGGTCAGCATGTTTTCCCAACGCTGCTCGTCTCGCGCCAGCGTCTCCAGCTCCGCCGCCGTCCATCCCCAGCTCAGGGTCACCAGCGCGGCGCGCAGACGACGCTCGTCATTAGGCTCCAGTAAAGCGCGCAACAGGCGCAGCAGATCGGTGGCCTCTTCGCTTTGATAGACGCTTTCCCGTGTCAGAAACACACTGCTGACGCCAACGGTGGAGAGTTTTTCCGACATGATGCGGGCTTGATTGTTATCCCGCACCAGTACCGCGATATCGCCGGCGCAGAGCGGGCGTTCCCCCAGACGAGCGCGTCCGCTCTCTCCCAGGTTGAGCCAGTTGGCGATTTCACTGGCGGTAATCTGCGCTAATTGTGGTCGCGCCTGGTCTTTACTGATGGACTTGCCGCCGTCTTCCCGGCCGAGCAGCCAGGCCTGCAATGGCGTCACGGGGACGCCGTCCAGAGTCAGGACGGAGGCGTCAGCGGCGCCGGCGGCCTGCACGGGTATGAATTCAATGTCGCCAGCAAACAGGAAAGGATTGGCGCACTGCTCGAACAAGCCATTGACCGCCGCTACCAGCTCTTTGCGGGAGCGCCAGTTAGTGTCCATGGTGAAGCGATTATCCTGGGGCGTGCGCTGCTTGGCTTGCAGGTAGGCGTAAATATCCGCCCCCCGGAAGCTGTAAATCGCCTGCTTGGGGTCGCCGATCATAAACAGGGTGGCGTTACTGTCGGCGGCGTCATACAGGGACGAGAAGATACGATACTGGGAGGGATCGGTATCCTGAAATTCGTCAATCAGAGCAACGGGGTAGCGGCGTTGCAGCGCCTGGCGTAACTGAGGGCCAGTGGCGGCTGCGAGGGCGTCTTTGAGGCTGCCGATCAGGTCGTCGAAGCCCAGGATTTCCGCCTGGGTTTTCAGGCGTCGCAACACGTCTCTGAAGGTGGTCAGCGTCGCGCCCACCAACCAGGCGTCCAACTGCGCCTGTTGGCTCAGAAACTGGTTCAGGGCGATGAAGAAGGCATGCTGCGGCGCGCCAAGACCTTTGTCCGCCGCTTTTTTCAGCACGGATGCGTCAAGGACGCTCTGGCTGAACAGAGCTGCGGCGGGCGGCAGCGTCATTTGTTCTTCCGTGCGACTCCAGATAGTGAGGCTGAGAATCGCATCGTTCAGTTTGTCTTCCCGGTAAGTTTTCTCCGCACGTCCCAGAACTTTGTTCTCCGCCGCTTCCCGTACTGCAGCGGTAAGCTCGTCGCCCTGTTGACGCCATTGGGCCTTTAGTTCGACGGCCAGCTTGCTGAGGGTTTGTGGGTCTACATCCGGATGGATCAATTCCAGGTCGCTTTGCGCCAGATAACTGCGCAGTCCGTTCAGCATGTCCGCCGGCTCGCCCCATTTGGCTTGCGCCAGCTCCGCGAGCAACCGGTCGGGATAGAACAGCTTGCGCCAGGTGTCCTCCGCCGCTTGTTGCAGTAACGGGCCCAGGTCTTCCTGCAGACGCAGGTCAAACAGAAGTCCGCTTTCGAATGCGTTGTCCTGCAGGGCGCGCTGGCAGAAACCGTGAATGGTGAAAATGGACGCCTCGTCCATGTTCAACAGCGCCTGTTGCAGCAGGGCGAGAGCGTCTTCGTTGCGTTCCGGATCGCGCCAGGAAGCCAGCCATTCCGGCGTTTCCATTTCCGGCGGCGCCTGCAGCGTTTGCATGACCTCGCGAATACGTTGACGAATCCGCGTGCGTAACTCTTCCGTTGCGGCGCGAGTAAAGGTAACCACCAGAATCTGCCTGACGTCGAGCTGGCGCTCCAGCAGCAGGCGCAGATACAAGGTGGTGATGGTATAGGTTTTCCCTGTGCCGGCGCTGGCTTCGATGAGCTGCACGCCCTGCAGGGGAATGGCGATCGGGTCCAGCGGCCTCATGCCGGCGCCTCCCAATGCTCCAGCGCGGGTTCCCAGATGTTTTCCGCCAGCGCTGTGAAACGCTCGTTCAAGGTTTCCGCTTCAAAGCGCCACACCAGAAAATGATGCGCGTCCGCAAGTTCGCCTGGCTGCCATTCGTTGCCCAGCCAGCAGCTCTGCGCGGCGTTGATGGGCTCGCTGCGGCTACGCGGATTATTTTTGGTTTCTACATACTTTAAGGAGGTCTTCGGGAAGAAGCGCACCGGTTCATTCTCACTCTGCGACAGCAGATCCATCAGTTCCGCCAGTAATTTTCTGGCTTGATCTTGCGTGACCTGACGATAATGTCCAACGCCCTGGCGGCACACCAGAAAACTGGGTCGGGCGAGGGCGTCGGCAGTGACGCTGCATAGCGCCAGATGCTCCAGCCATAACAGCAGCATGCGGGATGCGTTGCAGCCCGCGGTGGTCAGATGCAGCAGGCCGCGCGGGCCGATACCCGCAACGGCGCCGCGCAACGGCAGTCCTGATTTTTCCGGGGTAATTTCAATACGGTCCTTGCCATACAGTTCACGGGCCTGCTCGC
This sequence comes from Hahella sp. KA22, assembly GCF_004135205.1. Taxonomy (NCBI): domain Bacteria; kingdom Pseudomonadati; phylum Pseudomonadota; class Gammaproteobacteria; order Oceanospirillales; family Hahellaceae; genus Hahella; species Hahella sp. KA22. Next base: position 812,450 of record NZ_CP035490.1, read on the forward strand.
GCAGCGCCTCCAGTTGCTGTCGGGTTTGCTTGCGGCTGATCGCGCCGACAGCGCCGCCGGGCAGCAGCCCCTTGGCCTCCAGATAGCTTTCCGCCTCCTCGTCCGTCGCCGCGTTCATCAGTTCCTGCAGCCAAAGCTCTTTCACCTGGAAGCCGTGCAGGCCGCCCAGGTCGAAAGGCTCCCGGTCCTGAGTCAGATCACTGGCGTCCAGCAATATATTGAGACGCTGCTGCACGAAGTAGCGGGTGGGATTGCGTAGAAAACGTCGCAGGCTGTCCAGCTCCACTGGATGATCTGCGGAAAATGGCTCCCCTTCCCGTGACGGCAGCGCTTCCGGGCAGAACGCCTGATACTCCTGCTTGCTGTGGCGACCGTGCAGGGCGGGCAGCCATTCCGACTGATAGCTGAAGTGGTCGCCATCGGCAGTAAAGTAATGCGGACTGAAAGGCTGTAGCGGGTGCTCTGTGAGAATACGTTGTATCGCAGTCTCGCCGCCTTGTTCCTGAATCGTATCCAGCAGCTCGCTGAGAATGACTGAGGGCGCGCACTCGCTGTTGTCGCGGATGCTGCGCCCGACATAGCTCAGATAAAACACATCGCGGGCCGCCAGCAGCGCTTCCAGAAACAGGAAACGGTCTTCTTCGCGACGGGCGCGGTCGCCTTTACGAGGAAAGACTGTGATCAGATCGAAGCCCGGCTGCGTCTGGCGGCGCGGAAACTGATCGTGGTTCAACCCCAGGACGGCGACCACGCGAAAGGGAATACTGCGCATAGGCACCATGGCGCAGAAGGTCACTGCCCCGGTGAGGAAACTCTGACGTCGTAACGGGCTGTCCAGACGTCGGCGCAGATCCTGTTTCACCACCGCCAGCGGTAAGGGCTGGTCAAAGCCCGCGGTCTGGGTTTCCTGCAGCCATTCCTGCACCGCCTCGCGGGCGACCTGCAGCGCCTGTTCTTCATCCCGATCCGGGTCGAACAGGTCGTTCATCCAGCTGTGTATAAGGTCCGCCCACTGCTGGGGCGTCTGGCCGCGTGAGATCTGAGCGCGCCAGCGCGCCAGGGTGTCGATTAATTGCGATAGCGCGCCCAGGCTGTCCGCATCGCCGCCCTGAATATGTGGGTAAGGAGCCACGCCCTGATACATCTGCATCGCATCCGGCAGGGCGAATCCCAGCAGCAGGCGTTTGATGCCCGCCTTCCAACTGAACTGATCGGCGTAGTCGACCCCGTACGCCTGTTGCGATTCGCCGTCCAGCCCCCAGCGAATCGACGCCTCCTGCAGCCATTGGCGCAGACGCGATAACAATTCTTCATCCAGCCCGAAGCGGCGTCCCACGGCGGGGATTTCCAGCAGACCGAGCACTTCTGAGGCGGTAAAGCGGCCCGGCAATAAGTCGAACAACTGCAGCACCGACTGCACCAGATTGAAGTCGCTGTAGCGGCTCAGGTCGGCGAGAGACCAGGGAATGCGGCGCGGACCTTCCTGCGCGCCAAATACGGCTTCAACCAGAGGCGCGTACTGGCCGATATCCGGCGTCATCACCACGATATCCCGGGGAGACAGGCTGTGATCGGTTTGCAGCAGATCCATCAGTTGATCGTACAGCACTTCCACTTCGCGCAATGCGCTGTGGCATAAATGCACTTGCAGAGAGCGGTCGTCAGCGGGGCTCTCAGGCCATGGTTCCTGACGCAGGTTGAAAACGTCCGCCTGCAGGCGTTGCAGCATTGTTTGCGGCGGCGCGGGCGGAACGTAGCAGTCGGCTTCCGTGACGGATACGTCCTGCAGCACATCCAGGTAATCCCGCAGCGGCTTACCCCAGGACGCCAGAAGTCGGTGACCTTCGTCATACAGCACTGAGACTTCCGCGCCATCGCGGGTGCGAATGCGGCTGATGTCCTTACGGGAGGCGATGTCGCCCCAGTAATGCTCCGTAGGGTTCCATTGATACATATGCACTTCTATATGGCGTGCGGTGTTCTGCAGCACGTCCAGATACGCCGGGGCCATGTAGGGAACGCCAAAGACAAACAGGCGCGGCGGCAGCTTATCCACATGCTGCGGCAGCTGCTCCGCCAACTCCTGCAGCACGCGGGCGCGGTGGGGCGCGTCGCTGTCACGGGTCAGGCCGCGCCAAAGCTCAATCTGCCAGGCGTGTTCGCTGGCGCTGGCTTCAGTGGGCAGGCCTTGCTCCCATTCGGATAACCAGTCCGGGCGATACATCAGATAGTGGTCAAAGACATCGGCGATGCGTTGGCTCAGCTGATAATTACGCAGCAGATCCGGCGATTTGCGGTCCGGGCCGGTGTGAAGATAACGATGCAGGGCGTCGAATTCGCCGCTGTCCGGAAGCGTGGGCGCGAGCTGCATCAAGCGCCAGGTCAGAATGGATTTGTCGAAGGGATGCAGCTCCGGCAAGTCGTCCCGGCACAGTCGCGCCAGCCGCCAGATCAACTGCGCCGGCAGTTGGAACTCCAGGTTGGCGGCGACGCCGTTGAGTTCCGCCAGTTGCTGGCTCAGCCAGCGGCTCATGCCCTGGCTTTGCACGATCAATATGTCGCTTTGCAACGGGTTCGCCTTGGGACGCGCCAAGGCGTCGGCGAGCAGTGCGAGCAGCTGTTCCTGACGGTTGCTGTAGTAGATTTTCAGCATGAAGGAGGCGTAAACGGTGACAGTGAAATTGTGTGTGAGCTATTTATCATTTTCGCTAGGAGTATAAGGAAATCCAAGGATGGCTGCATGGATAAATCATTTTCCTGGTCAATCGGTCAAACCCGCGGCGTACGCCGTCTCAGCGTCGTCGTTAGATGCTCGCCTTTATATTTAATTTTGTTATGAGGATATAGTGGAAAACCTCTATATCAAGCTGAGTTCCTATCACATATAGAGGTAAGTGCAGTCCGTTAGCGCCTGCTGTTAGGTTTTCCCAAAAAACGCCGCTCCCGCCGGTTACCCCATAACACTGGAATAGCGACGTTGACCCAGCTGGAAACCTCTCCGCAAAAGGCCTGTAACGGCACATGGATCGAGTGCTTAGGGCTCCCCCTCACCCCCTTGGCCGTAGTCTAGCAGTAGTCCGAACTAACTTTCCGTTAACGATAACCATGAATAAGGAAAACATCATGAAATTAGTTAGATGGCTAGCCTTGATTTGCACGATACTGCCGGGGGTCGCGCTGGCCGGGCAACTTAGCATGGCGCGAATCACCCTCAACAGCGGCGATGAATTGAAATCGGCCAAGAAGCTTGGCCTCGACATCGTCCACTACCACAAACTGAAAAATCTGACCGCAGGCGTGAAAGGGGAATCCTTTACGGTGGAAGCGGTGTTGTCGCCTATTGATAAGGAAAAGCTGGATAAGGCCGGCATCAAGTGGGAGCCGATGCAGATGACGTCGCAGTTCCGCTCCGCCTTTTCCGCCAGCGGTGAAACCGCTTATCACAGCTTTGACGAACCTGAACTGGGTATTGAGGACCGCCTGTACGCCCTGGCGGAGAAATACCCCGCGCTGGTGACGCTGTATAAAATCGGCGAATCCCATCAGGGACGTCCTTTGATCGTCGCCAAACTTTCCCGTAAGACCTGGTGGGAGCGTTGGTTCGATCGCGGCGGCGACCTGAAGGACGGTTATGGCGTGAGTCATCAACCGCCTGGTCGTAAAAAGCCTGAGGTATTCTACGTGGCCACGCATCACGCCCGCGAATGGGTGGCGACGCAAATGGCCATGCGTTATATGGACTACCTGACCGAGAACTACGGCAAGATTGAGCGCATCACCAAGCTGCTGAATCATAACGAGCTGTGGATCATGCCGGTGGCTAACCCGGACGGCTACGAGTACACCTTCACCAACGAACGTCTGTGGCGGAAAAACCTGCGCGATAACGATGGCGACGGCCAGATCACGCTGCAGGACGGCGTCGACCTGAACCGTAACTTCGGCGAGCATTGGGGCCTGGACGACGAAGGCTCCAGCCCGGTGATGTCCGATCAGACCTATCGCGGACCTTCAGCGGGAAGCGAGCCGGAAACCGTGGCGCTGACCAGCTTTATTCAAGCCCATGACTTCCGTTTCACCTTGTCTTATCACACCTACAGCAACCTGATTCTGTATCCCTTCGGATGGCAGGTGCAGACGCCCAGCTTCGACAATCCTATTTTCGTGGCGCAGGCGGGTACTGACGACAATCCCGCTATCTACGACAGCATTATCGAAGCGGGCTATGATCCCGGCGTGAGCGCCGACCTGTACACCACCAATGGCGATTTCACTGACTGGTCCTACGGCGCGTTGGGCATTCCCTCCTACACCGTGGAGCTGACTTCCGGGCAGGATAAAGAGGGCAACTCCTACGGCTTTGAATTTCCAGACGATGAAAAAATGCTGCAGGCGGTTTTCAACGACAACCTGGAATTCGCTCTGACCATCGCGGAAAGCGCGAGAAGACCGGATAGTCCTGTTTCCGCCGTAGGCATCGAAACAGAGGACGTCTATCACGAGCCGCTGACCACTTCCTGGGGCGCAACTCAGTCTGTGGACATGCTGGCCAAGCGTCGCATCGGCGACCGCAGCTTCCTGGTTTATCAAGTGGACGGTGGTTCGCCTCAGCTGACTCGCTTCCGCAGAAAGTTCGGCGACCGTTACAACACGGAGCAGGGAACTTACTTCAATCGCTATGAGGCGAAGATTCGCGGCCAGGCCGCCGGCAGCACGGTCACCTATTGGATCAAAACCGTCAAAGGCGAAGAGTTCGGTCCATACAGCTACACCGTAGAAAAAGCCAGCGGCGCCAAAGTGCTGGTGGTGGCGGCGGAGGATTACACTGGCGAATACCCTGTGTATGAGAACAACACCGCTCCTAACTACCTCTCTTTCTACACTGACGCCCTGGACGGCGCCGGTTACTCCTACGACGTGTGGGACGTTGACGCCAGAGGCGCCGTGCCGCCAGCGCGTGAAGTCATGAGCCACTACGACGCGGTGATCTGGTATACCGGCGACGACTTTGTGTCGACCGTTCTGGAAGGCTTCCAGGCGCATGAGCAGATGAAGCTGCAGGCGCGTGAATACATCAACTACTGGGACGGCAAAGTCATGGCAACCGGCCAGGGCCTGTCAGAAGCGTCTACTGTCTACGCACAGTTCAACGATGACTTCTTCCAGTACTACATGGGCGCCTTCCTGCACCTGGAGACATCCGGTCTGGGCAAAGACGGCAATGCGCTGGACGTAGTAGGGCAGGATGACGACCCCATCATGGCGGGTCTGCGTTTCTCCCTGAACGGCGGCGACAGCGCCAACAACCAGCACACTCCTGACAGCTTCCTGGTCACCAGCAGCTTTGTGGACGAGTATCACCAGACTCTGGCGGCGACCTATGATCGCCCTGGCGGCGGCTTCAACCCCACTTCCGGCACGCACTATGTGTACAGCCAGCAAGCGGATCAGAGCTTCAAACGTCTGGGTGGAACCATCGAAGTACCAGCGGATGCGCCGTACATCACCTTCAACATGGCTCATGAAACTGAAGCGGATTGGGACTTCGTGTTTGTGGAAATCGCCGAGCAGGGCAGCGATAACTGGACCACTCTGCCGGAAGCCAATGGTTTGACCAGTCAGGATACCGGCGAAAGCTGTAAATCCGGCTGGGTCGACCTGCATCCGACATTGGCCCATTACATGGACGCCAGCTGTAATCCTACTGGAACCACCGGTCAGTGGAACGCCATGAGCGGCAGCAGCGCTGGTTTCCGCACCATGTTGTTTGACCTGTCCGCCTACGCTGGCAAAACCGTTGAAATCTACATTTCCTATGCCTCCGACTGGGGTACTCAGGGACTGGGCGTTTTCGTCGACGACGTGAAAGTCGGGGAAAATGACGCAGAAGATTTCGAAGACGGCTTCGGTCTGTGGCAGCCAGGCGCTCCCGATGGCGCGTTCAACATCAATAATTGGGATAACATCGAAGGCGCAGGCTTCGTTGACGGTCCCGTCATCCGTGACGAAGACACCATTTATATGGGCTTCGGTCTGGAAGGCGTCGATGGTTACGAAAACCGCGTTAAGCTGATTGAGCGTTCAATGAGTTACTTCGGTCTGTAATTTCAGACACTTCCACTTCTAGAGAGGGGCGCCCGCATTCGCAGGCGCCCCTTTTTTCTCCCCACTTTCTTGCAGACTTCGACTTTCGTCTATATCCTTCGCCGCCTTTTACGCGCTGCGCCGATTTGGGGCCAAGTTAGTTTTCGCGCCCTGTTTTCAGGCATGAATGTGATATTTGGCTGCGCGTAAATCATTCAAATTGTGCATTTAAATTGCAAATTGTTGACTAAAAGGTCAATATTTGCCGGTCATCATTGTCGTTGGCGCGCATATTGCTCTTCTGCTCTCTGTCAATAAATACACACAGCGCGGGGAGACGACTGCATATGTGGGGCGATGGGTCGGAAAAGTCCGGCTGCGTCGCAGGGGGCGGCAGCTTTCCCCGCGCGGTGATGTATTTGCAGGAAAACAATCAAAACAAAGCAAACACAGAAGTAGGAGTATTCATGACTCTCAAGAAACAGTCGGCCCTGGCCGCAGCAAGCGGCGCGTTGGTCGCCGGTCTGCTTTTTTCTTCAGCTGCGAGTGCTGTAGAAGTTCCGGAAGATATTCACGCCGCGGACTATCATTGGATGAACTGGCATCTGTATCGAGGGATTGATCAACGTGGCGGACCTTACAAGTTCGACGACACCTATTTCGAAATCGAGTTCGGCGGCCGTTCCGGCGCTTTGGACTTTTTCGGCTACGTGGATTTTCTGGATATTTTAGGCGACTCAGGCAATTCCGATAAAAATCGCGGCGATAACTTCTTCGCGGATATCGAGCCCCGTCTTTCCATCGACTACCTGACCGGAACGGATCTGTCTGTCGGCCCGGTTAAAGAATGGTATTTCGCCTTTGACCTATTGATGGCCGATGCAGGCGAATTTGGCGGCCTGCAGGTATTGTGGTCGGGTATCGGCACAGATACGGAGCTACCCTGGTTGGGTAAAACCGGCATTGCTGTCTACGCTCGTTATGTGGGTGAGAACTATGGCGCCAAGAATGAAGGCAGTTGGGACGGCTATGTCGCCCACATCAACTGGTTCAAGCCTTTTTACCACATCGGCGATGATTTCATTGCGTTCCAGGGATATACAGATTACGAGTTCGCCTCTGATCTGGGCGATGAACCGGGCCGTTCCTCCGACTCATTACAGTCCTACCTGGGCATCTGGTACCATTCCAAGCAATGGGCGGTCGGATATGGCGCCAAGGTATACCGCAACATGACTCAGTTCGAGGATGGTGCAGAAGGGTTTAATGGGCCGCAGGATACCACCGGCGTTGGCCATTACTTCAACCTGACCTACAAAATCTAGCCGCCGTCTACGCACCGTGTTACGCGGCGCGGAATTTCGGAGACGAATCCGAACGACCTGAAGACGCAACGACGTCTTGGGATTCGTCTCCTTTTTCAGGCAGGGAAATGACTTCAGGAAAGGGAACAATGCAGACAGTCTCCACTTACTATTTAGAAATGACTTCTCCGTCAGACTTACGGGCGAAAAGCCCGGTGGGAGAGTTGCAGATCATGGAATGCGCAATCCGGCAGTTTGAGTACAGCCGCTTTCTCTACACGTTGGTAGGCGGCGCCTGGGGATGGACCGACAAGTTGTCCTGGAGCGATGATCAGTGGCGGGATTATGCGGAGAACGAAAATCTGCGCACCTGGGTGGCTTACGTCAAAGGCTCACCGGCGGGTTACTTTGAACTGCAGAAACAGCCTGAACGACAAGTGGAAATTTCCTACTTCGGACTGGCCCCCAGATTTATTGGTCAAGGGCTCGGCGGCTATCTGCTCACCCAATGCATTCGCGAAGCGTGGAACTGGGGAGCAGAGCGGGTGTGGGTGCACACCTGTACGCTGGACCATCCTGGCGCGTTGGCCAACTATCAGGCCCGCGGCATGCGTTTGTACCTGACGGAGACCGACTGAAGCGTCTGCGAATCCCCGCCATTAAGTTCAGGCGCCTCTGAGGAAGTCTTCTATACTGAGGGGATAGGACTATCCCAGCCGGAGAAGTCTTGCCGGGAAGGAGCATTATGGCGGAGCTGGATGAACAGACGAATCGACTGACCTTAAAGCTGGTCTATTATGGCCCTGCGCTGAGTGGGAAAACCACGAATCTGGGCGCGCTGCACGAATTGTCTTCGCCGGAACTGAAAGGCGAGATGATGGTGCTGGAGACGCAAAAAGACCGCACGCTGTTTTTTGATCTGTTCCCGCTGGGATTCGAAGCGCCCAGCGGCCTGTTGATTCAACTCAAGCTCTACACTGTTCCGGGACAGGTGCAGCATGACAGCACCCGCAAAGCGGTTTTATCCCGCGCAGACGGCGTCGCCTTTATCGCGGATTCCCAGCATAACCAAAGCCATACCAACCTTGAGGCGTTTGAGAATCTCGCCGCCAACGCCGGTCGCGTGGGCATCGACTTCGAACGCCTGCCACTGGTGGTGCAATTCAATAAGCGCGACCTGAAAAATATCCTGAGCGAGCAAGAAATTCGCGAGCGCTGGGAGCCCAGTCCCTGGTGGCCGGTGGTGTTCGCCAGCGCGTTGCAGAATCAAGGGGTGTTGGAGACGCTGGAGCTGTTGCTGCAGCGGGTATACCCGGAGCTGGATGAAGAATTCAAGCTGGGCTCTGCGCATCAGTTGAGCCGGGAGGCGTTTGTCGCCGGCTTGTTGGGAAAATGACAGGATCAGAGGGGCGCTATCGTCGTGAATGACATTGATCCAGAGTTCACGCTTGCCGATCTATTGACGCCGAGAGACATTGAGTCGCTGCAAAATCGATTACCGCCGCTGTTGGAAACCTCCGCCTGTATCGTCCCTGTCCAGGACAAACCGGATGCTGACGCCTGGCCTATCCGCTATCAGATTCGTACGGTCGCCTACTTAGTCGCCTCAGCCCCCAAAGAAAAAGCGGAAGCCGCCTGCAAGTTGCTGGAAGCCATACTGCATCAGGCCGCCCGTTATCGGCTGGCGGCTTCCCTGCATCATCATGTGGTGGAGCAGGACTATGAGGAACTGCAGCTAAAGCATCAGGCTCTGCAGGAGTCGGAAGCGCGGTATCGGGAACTGGCGGAGCAGCTTGAGCGCAGGGTGGAGGAGCAGGTGGCGCAGATCGAGCTGCGTCGCAAGCAGGTTTACGAAGCGGAGAAACTGAGCGCATTGGGGCAGCTCGGCGCCGGCGTCGCTCATGAGATTAATAATCCCCTCGGGTTTATTCAGTCTAACCTGAACTCAGGTAAAGGCTACCTTCAGGATATCAGCGATGCGCTGACGGAAATGTCGCGCGGCCACGATGTGAAGGCGATTTTCAGTCGCTATGAACTGGACTTTGTCATCAAGGATCTGCATATCCTGATGGGCGACACTCTGGATGGCGTGGCGCGGGTCGCGAAAATCGTCAAGGATCTGAAAGGTTTCGCCGGCACGGATGGCGGCTCCAGACAGAAAGTGGCCATGGAAGAGCTGATGGAGAGCGTCTGCAATCTCGCCAAGCCGCTTATGGGCGGCCACATTCGTCTGCGCAAGGAATATGAGCCGACGCCGCCGGTGTGGGTGGACTATTCGGCGTTCTGCCAGGCGGTGTACGCCATCATGCTGAATGCGGTGCAGGCCATTGGCGAACGCGGTGAAGTGCTGGTGCAGTGTGGACTTGGCGCAAACGGGGTGCGCATTGTGATTGAAGACACCGGCTGCGGCATGGACACGGAGACTCAAAACCGTATTTTCGAACCGTTTTTCACCACCAAACCGGTGGGCTCCGGCACTGGACTGGGCATGACCTTATGCCGGGACATTATCCGCGCTCATGGCGGCGAGATTCAGGTCGCCAGCGAACCGGGCAAGGGCAGCCGTTTTTGCATTGAGCTGCCGGTGACGGAGGAAGCTTCCGGATAATTCATCTATGTCGAAATTCGCTTCTCTATTCGTCAATAACTCTGCTTCCGATCAGGATGAGGATAAAGCCAAGCCCAAAGTGTCATACAGCGTTTTGCTGGTGGATGATGAGCCTGCCGTACTGAATGCATTGAGCCGGGTTTTTCGTAAGGAGAGCTATGACATTCTCACCGCCAAAAATGCGATGGAAGCCCTGGAGATCATCAACCAGCGCCGTATTCATTTATTGATTTCCGACTACATGATGCCGGGAATGACGGGAGCGGATCTTCTGCGCAAGGTGAAGGAACAATCTCCTGACACCATCCGCATCATGCTGACCGGACAGGCGGACACGACTGCGGTGATGGCCGCCATCAACGAGGGCGCGGTCTATCGCTTTATTCTCAAGCCCTGGAATGACGATGATTTGCGCGTCACCGTCGCTCTGGCGCTGGAACAGTATGATCTCATTCAAAAGAACAAAGAGCTTGAGAAGACCAACGCCAAACAGCAAAAAGATCTGCAGGCGTTCAGCAAGCTGGCGCAGCAAAACCGCAGCCAGCTGGCGATCATGCTGCACAAGCATAACCTGCTGAACAAGCAGCAGGTGCAGGAGGTGTTCAAGCTGCAGCAAAGCCGTAAGGAGACGGTGATCAAACTGCTGCTGGAAAAGCAATGGATTGAGGAACGCAAGCTGGTGCAGCTCCTGAAGAAGGAAATGTTCTTTGAAGAGGTGGCGCTGGCGGAGTTTCAGGTCGAGCCGGCGACCTTGTCGCTGATTCCCATGTCGCTATGTCAGAAGCAACTTATCATCCCTCTCCGGGTCAGCGGCAAGCGCCTGTTATTGGCCATGGCGGACCCCCTCAACGTGGAGCTGATCGATGAACTGGGTTTTACCACGGGCATGCAGATTGACCCGGTAGTCGCCACGGTCAGCGCAATGGAAATGAAACTATCCGAGCTGTTTACGGAAGAGGAAACCTCCATTAAAGAGCTGGAAAGCGTGGTGATGGGGGTTGATCCTTTCGAAGGCATCGAAGTGGTCATCGAAGATGATGACGACGATTCTTTGGAAGATCTGCTCAGTCAAACCGAACAGCCGCCAGCGGTGCGCCTGGTCAATGCGATTATCATTGAGGCGTTGCGCCTGGGCGCCAGCGATATCCATATCCATCCCCGCACCAATCAGGTCATTGTGCGTTATCGCATAGACGGCGTGCTGGAGGACAAGATCCGTATTCCGCACAACATGCACATGTCCCTGGTCTCCCGCATTAAGGTCATGTCCGAGCTGGATATCACTGAACGCCGCCGTCCCCAGGATGGGCGCATTACGGTGAAAACGCCGATGCGGGTGGTGGATTTGCGCATTTCCACCCTACCCACGTTGAACGGGGAAAAAGTGGTAATGCGGGTGCTGGAGCGTAATTCCTCCGTGAAAAACCTGACCCACCTGGGACTGTCGGAACTCAACGCCAAACGCATGGAAGCCGCCATCAACAAACCCCAGGGCATGATTCTCGCCACGGGGCCCACCGGCAGCGGCAAAAGCACGTCGCTCTATGCGCTGCTGCAGCATAACGCCACGACGGAGAAGAATTACGTCACCATCGAAGACCCAGTGGAGTTTTATCTGGATATGGCCGGGCAGGTATCAGTGCGGGAGAAAATCGGCCTGAGTTTCGCCTCCATTTTGCGCGCTATTTTACGGCAGGACCCGGATATTATTCTGCTGGGAGAGATTCGTGACTTCGAGACGGCGGAAGTCGCACTGCATGCGGCGCTGACCGGGCACCTGGTGTTCTCCACCCTGCACACCAATTCCTCTATCGGCACCATCGCCCGTTTGCTGGACCTGGGCATCAAACCTTTCGTCGCGGCGCAGGCGTTGGAATGTATCATCGCTCAACGGTTAGTGCGGCGTATCTGCGACCATTGCCGTGAAGAAGTCACTCCCAATGAAGAGGAGATTTACCTGCTGGGCCCGCTGTTCGATGACCCCCACCTGAAAACCTATCGTGGCCGCGGCTGCCACAAATGCAACCACGGCTATAAAGGCCGCATCGGCCTGTATGAAGTCCTCACCATGACAGAAGAACTGCGCCACCACATCGCCGGCGGCGCCTCCAGTAAAGAACTCCACGATATCGCCGTCGCCAACGGTCTGGTCACCCTCGTCGACGACGCCAAATCCCGCGTCCACAACGGCCTCACCACCACCTACGAAGTCCTGCGGGTACTGGGAACGCAGATTGAAGTGTAAAAATTAGAAATTTTAGTGGAGGGTATAAAATAATTACTAGATAAATATCCTGATATGTTCTTATTTTACTTGGCGTTTGCTTTTTTTGTATTTTCAGTGTCAATTTTTGTGTCTTTTTTATCTCTGGATTTTTCTATTTTTTGTACTAGTAATTCATATGTGTGCATCGATCATTTATATAATATAAATTTATATATTTATAACGGAATGGGTGTTTTATGCATGAGGAAAAATCTTCTGGTGATGATGATAAAAGTTTAGTGCATAGTGATTACCAAATAAGATGGAAGAATTATAGAAGGTTTGAGGATACAGACTGGATTACAATTAAACCTATCACAATTCTCATTGGTGCAAATAATTGTGGTAAGAGCAGTATATTGGCTCCTCTTTTGCTTCTTAACCAAACTATAAAATCTAACGATACTGAAACGCCTTTAGTAACTAGGGGAAGGCTTATTGATGCGGGTAACTATAAGGACTTTATTCATCATCATGAGGAAAATAGAAATTTATTCTTAGGATTAAGATTCCATCTTCATGAAAACAGAAAGGCAAATAAGCCGGTAGGAAGCTATCCCCCTGGAGCTATTGAATTAACCTTTTCCAAAGGTAGGGAAGCTCATCAACTAATTCTCAATAAATATGAGCTTTATGACATATTTAAGAGGAAATATTTGTCTCAATCATTGAATAAAAGTGGAAAATACTCTCTGAGCGGAAATATCTCATATTCTAAAATGAGTGATAGAGAAAAGGCTGCAGTTTTAAAGTCTGAAGTGGTTAACTTTCTATTCTCTCCTACGTCTACATTGTACTCACTGGAATTACCTAGCGATGAGAGTGAGGAGTCTGAGGTTGAAAGATTTTCAGAAGAGTTTTCACATTATTTAAGAGCTATTGGTTACGCCTTCTCTGAAATAAGAAGCTTATTTCAAAATTTGAGTTATGTGGGTCCACTGAGAAAGAAAATAGAAAGATATTACAGAATTGCATCTGAAACACCTCAGACTGTTGGGCCTCAAGGTGAAAATGCACCCAACTTATTCAGGCGTAACTACGAAAATCTCAAGCATGACGTTGATAGATGGGTAAAGCACTTTGAATTTGGTGACTCTCTACATTTTGACGATGTGAATGATGACATTTTTCAGTTATTTCTTGGTTCTGGGGATCAGAGAGTAAATGTTGCTGATGTAGGGTTTGGAGCATCTCAAGTATTGCCTCTAATTATTCAGGCGCTTGCAGCTCCTCCTGATAGTCTAACATTGGCAGAGCAGCCGGAGATTCATTTGAATCCAAGACTCCAGTGTGCATTAGCCGACTTATTTGTACATATGGCCAATAACGGTCATAGAGTTTTAGTGGAAACTCATAGTGAACACTTAATAATGCGACTCCGAAAGTTTGTCGCAAATGGTGATATAAAAAAGGATGATGTCGCTCTTTATTTTTTAGAGAGAGATGGTGACAGGTCAGTTATTAAACAAGTTAATATAGAAAATAATGGGCATATTAATACGGAATCATGGCCAAAAGGATTTTTTGATGATGCACTTCGCGAAGCTCTAGCACTAGCGAGCGCTCAAGCAAAAATTAGGAGTAAATGATGTGCATATTTGATGTAACTATAGACACTAATGTGTTGATGCATGGCAGCAACCCTAATGAAAATCGATTTCATGATACTGTAGAATTTTTGCAACTTCTTTTAGAGTGTGAGACGCATATATGTGTTGATATGGGTTTTAATTTCGAGGAGGGAGTTAATAATAGCATTATTGGGCATGAGTACTTAACGAAACTTGTTCACGGACAGTTTGGTTATGCTGTTATTACTCAAATGGCGCAAACAGGGAGGATTGACATGGTGGAAACTGATATCGGAATGGCTAAGAATCGCTCCCTTATAAATATGATTTCTAATAAGCATGATAGAGTCTTTGTTAGAGTTGCAGCAAACTCTCGGGCGCACGTACTAGTTTCTCACGATCTAAGGGACTTTCCTCCTCGCACAAGAAAAGAGCTTAAGAAATTATTTGAGTTATTTGTTTCAGAAGCGTCAGAAGCTAAGAACTTATTGGCAGATGAGTAGTTTGAAAGTCCCCTAGATTATTTTCTACCATCTGGGGGATTTTGAATTGCTCAACAAAGATCCGCATCCTCAACCCTGAGGATCGCCAGGCCGGGGCTGCCTGCAGTGCTGGTTCGGGTGAGGACGGCTTCGATGAAATAGGCGTTTTGCGAGAAGTCGAAGCTGGTGGTCCAACAGCCGTCGCTGACGCTATGGGTCTGGTAAGCCGCGTTGGCGGGGCGGGTGTTGCTGTCCAGCGTCAGCAGCGTGGTGGTGAGACCGGAATTGTAGTTGTACTGGCGCAGTGACAGCACGACTCTGGCGTCGCTTCCGTTATCGCGGAAACGGGCGCTGAGGCGCTTGTTGACGCCGCCGTTATCGAGATCGGCGATGGCGGTGACGTTATAACGTAAGGTAACGCTGCTGGATGCCGGCGCTGCGCCACTGATCTGGGCGACGCCGCTGGAGAAGTTAACTTCCGCCGCATCCGCCTCATCGACAACGCCAGTGGAGCCCACCGCCGTCCACGGCGAAGCCGCCCAGGCCGCGCCTACAAAACCGGTCGCCAGTGTGAAAGCGCTGGCTTGCATTAAAGTCGTCAGTTTTTGAGAAGGGCGTAGCCAATAAAATAGAGTGCTAAGAGATCTGCTGACTCGTTCCATACTAGCTGTCTCCGTTTTTATAAGAGCGGCGTGTCCGGCCGCCGGGCGGGCTCCGGCGTATGACGCCGGAACACAGCAAGCTTAGACTGGGAAGGGCGATTGCGCGTGGGAATATGTCGCAGCGGAGGCGTTAAAAAGTACCTCGACAATCGCTTTACGTTATGGAAACGTGCGCTGAAGGAGCAACTCTGCT
The DNA here is from genome assembly GCF_004135205.1 of Hahella sp. KA22. Lineage (NCBI taxonomy): Bacteria > Pseudomonadati > Pseudomonadota > Gammaproteobacteria > Oceanospirillales > Hahellaceae > Hahella > Hahella sp. KA22. The sequence continues at coordinate 827,620 of NZ_CP035490.1, forward strand.
GGCTTATTGCTGCAAAGCCAGAATCATTCCGCCGCCCACCGCCAGGCTGACTAGCATGCCCAGTGCGGGAGCGTAAAACTGCGGTTTTTTATAGTGTTTGTACAGATTGATAAGAATCAGTGCGACGAAGGCGATCAGCGCCAGAGACAGAGCGGGAATCGCCAACGGCTTGAACATGACGGAGGCGGTGCCGGCGATCACTAGTCCTGCGAGGAAAACCAGCCCCATTTTGGCGTCATGAAAAAAGATCTGCATGAACATGAAACTCGCGCTGGCGAAGAAGATCACGAACAGGACGGTGAACAGATTGAGGTTGGTTAAAACTACTTCGGACATGTGAATTCCACGCGCTGATTGGGCTGAAGGTCTGGTGCGAGCCCGACGATCATAATCCACCCTGACGAAAAAGCAATTCCGGGTAGGGCGTATAGGTAAACAGACTCTATCTCTAATCCAGAGTGCGTCGGTACCGGCGTAAGCCAACCGCCATCATTACCGCGGTGAAGGCCAGCAATGGCCATAAGTGCTCCCAGGCGACCGTCCATTCGTTGCCCTTTAACAATAAGCCACGGATAAAACGCAGGAAATGCGTCAGCGGCAGCGCTTCGCCAATAATTTGGGCCCATTGCGGCATACCGCGAAAGGGAAACATAAAGCCGGACAGCAGGATGGACGGCATGAAAAAGAAAAACGACATCTGCATGGCCTGAGCCTGATTACGCGCCACGCTGGAAATGGTGATGCCGACGGTGAGGTTGGCCAGTATAAACAGCAACACGCCGAGCATCAGCAGTAACGCCGAGCCCAGCATTGGCACATGAAACACCCACAGGGCCGCGGCGAGAATAACGAGCACCTGAATGTAACCGATCAGGATATAAGGCGTGATTTTTCCGACCATGACCTCCAGCGGCTGCACCGGCATGGCCAGCAGATTTTCCATGGTGCCGCGTTCGTGCTCGCGGGTGATGGCCAGGGAAGTCATCATGATCATCGTCATGGTCAGAATCACGCCCATCAGGCCCGGAACGATGTTGTACTGGGTGACGCCCTCAGGGTTATAGCGGCGATGGATATCGATGGAAAACGGCGCGCCTTTGCTCTGCAAGGAGGCCAGCGGGCCGTTGAGGTCGTGAGCCAGGGCGGTGTTGGGTATCTGTTTGATCGCCGCCAGGGCGTTGGACGTGGCGGCGGGGTCGGTGGCGTCCGCTTCCAGCAGCAGGCTTGGTTGCTCGCCACGCAACAGGCGCCGGGTAAAGTCGGCGGGAATGTTGATGACAAACTGCGCCGCGCCGCGGGCCAGGATCTCATTGGCGGTTTGCTCGGAGTCGGTAATCTCGGTGACATTGAAGTAGCGGGTGTTGACGATGGCCTGGATGATGCTGCGGGTATAAGCGCTGGATTCCGCGCTGCGCACCGCCATGGGCAGCTCTTTGGGGTCCGAATTGATGGCGAAACCGAACAGCGCAAGTTGAATCAGGGGAATGCCAATGATCATGGCGAAAGTCAGCCGGTCGCGGCGCAACTGAATAAACTCTTTGGCGACCACCGCCCACAAGCGGATGGGAGAAAGCAGCGTCACCATCTTTTTTCCTCCGAGCTGCGCATCAGCTGAATAAACACGTCTTCAAGCCGCGGCTGGGTGCGCTCAGGATTGACGTCTTCCTGCTCCGCGAAGGCGCTCAGATCCTTCTCCAGTTGCTGGGCGTCCGTGCCGGACACAAACAAACGGGTTCCAAACGGCGCGACCTGTTCCACTGCGTCGATATGCCTGAGCTTTTCCGCCACCTGATGAATGTCGGCGCTTTCTATGCGCCAGGTGGCCAGACCGGAATCGGCGATCAGAGACCGGGGCGACCCTTCGCCCACCAAGTGACCGTAAGCGATATAAGCGAGGCGATTGCAGCGCTCGGCTTCGTCCATGTAGTGGGTGGACACCAGCACGGTAACGCCTTCATCCGCCAGGCGATGGATCTCCTCCCAGAAATCCCGTCGCGCCTCCGGATCGACCCCGGACGTGGGCTCGTCCAGCAGCAACAGCTTGGGCTTGTGCAGCATGCAGGCGGTCAGCGCCAGCCGTTGTTTCCAGCCGCCGGACAGTTCACCCGCCAATTGCGTCTGACGGCTTTTCATTCCCAGATTATCCAGCGCTTCGTCCACCGCTTGACGGCGCTCCTGCAAATGGTACATACGGGCGACAAACTCCAGGTTCTCCCGCACGCTGAGATCTTCATAAAAGCTGAAGCGCTGGGTCATGTAGCCGACCTGGCGTTTGATATGACGGGCTTCTTTGATGATGTCGTATCCGAGACAGCGGCCTTCTCCTTCATCCGGCGTGAGCAATCCGCACAGCAGGCGAATGGTGGTGGTTTTGCCGCTGCCGTTGGGGCCCAGAAAGCCGAAAATATCGCCTTTATATACGCTGAGGCTGACTTTATTCACCGCCACCTTGCCGCCGAAGGACTTCGACATGTCCTTGACCTTAATGATCTCCTCGCGGTTATTCATGGCCATTCAGTCCAGGGGGATCGATATCCACGGGCTGCCCCGGATGCAGTTGCGACGACCTGTCAGCGGCGGGCCAGGCCTTCACCAGATACACAAACTTGTCCCGACTGTCTTTACTGTAGATATAGGGGGGCGTGAATTCCGCGTTAGGGCTGATATAGCGCACGGTGGCCATGAACGGCGCGCCGCAGCCGTCACAGTGAACGCTGACCTGATCTCCGGTTTTAATTGCATGCAGCGCGGTTTCCGGTACGAAAAAGCGCACGTTGATCCGTTCCGGCGGCAATAGCTCCACCACCGGCTGTCCGGCGGGCACAAATTCACCCGGGCGATATAGCACCTGCCGCACCAGCGCCGATGTCGGCGCCGCCTGTTGTTTCTGCTGCAGACTCCAGCGCGCTTCCCGCAAACTGGCCTGCGCGGCCGCCACTTGCGCTTTGGCCGCCTCCAACTGGTCGGAACGGGCGGCGAGACGCGCGCTGCTCATTTGCGCTTCAACTTCCTGAATCTGGCGCAGGTTGCGTTCATGCGCGGTTTCCGCTTCGTCGAGACTGGAACGACTGGCGAGTTTGTTGGCGTATAGGTCGCGAGCGCGCAGTAGCTGTTTGGAAGAGAGTTCGGCGGCGGCCTGGGCTTGTTCGTATTGGGCTTCGATTACCGCCAGTTCCTGCGGTCGTTTGCCTTTCTCCAAGTCCGCCAGTTCGGCGCGGGCGCGCTGTAATTGCGCCTCGGCCTGTTGTTCCGCTGCGCGTTGGGGCTCATCGTCAATGCTGAACAGGTGAGCGTCGACGCTCACCTGATCGCCTTCCTCCACCGCAATCTCAGTGAGCGCGCCGGCGGAAGGCGCTGCGATAAATATCGAGTCGCCCTCGACATAACCCTGCCAGTGCTCGCTTGCGGCGGAATCGCAGCCTGTCAACGCCAGTAGGGCCACCAGCGCAGCAAAATATCCATAATCCATTGTTCAGCTCCTTGAACCGGAATAGGCGCCGCCTTTGGAGAGAACTGCGACGGCGATCGATTGTGATCAGCATCGCTCGTTGTAACTGATTGATCAATACAGACTTTTGACTAACCTGGAAAAATTTGACGCAAATGCGTCTCCGCTGTATCAGAACGTACTCTGCCGATACGCGACTGTGATAGCCTAGTCGCCGGGCTGGCGCACCCATGCGCCTTTTACCCTTCCGCCTTCAAGGAGTGATTTTCTCGTGTACGAAACTCTCGACGCTATCGCCGACAGTTATAACCCGTTACTTGGTCTGGTGACGCTGGCGCTGTTGGCGCACACCTTGTGGCGTCGTCGCTGGGCGGCGGCAGGCCGATTGGCGCTGACGTTGTTTGGCGGTCTGGCTATCGCTTACACAGTACGATGGATTGATTACACTCTGGATATATGGCCAGCGCTGGGCATGGACTACAGCACGCATTCCGCTGTGGCGATCGCCATCACCTTCAGCCTGATCGCCGCCGCGCCGCGCTGGGGTATACCCGCTTTGATTGGGTTGTTGGGTTATGCATTACTGATGCTGTATCAGGAGTATCACAGCGTCGCTGATATTCTCTTAACCGCTCTGGCCATTGCGCCCTTGTGGTGGTGTGTATTTCTGCTTTCCCGCGCCGTCTCCAGGGAAGTCGCGACGCAGTCGGCATAGCGGCGTTCAGCGCTGTGACAAGGCGCCTGCGAAGACCTATCATACGTCCTTCCATCGTCATCGGAGGGGCGTATGCAAGACGCATCGATCAAGCTCACGGAATTCAGTCACGGCGCTGGCTGCGGCTGTAAGATTTCTCCTGCAATTCTCGACCGTATTCTTCTTTCTCAATTGCCGCCCATCAACGATCCCCGGCTGCTGGTGGGCAATGCGTCGAGAGACGACGCCGCCGCCTATGATCTGGGTGATGGGCGCATCATTCTCAGCACCACGGATTTTTTCATGCCCATCGTCGACGATCCGTTCGACTTTGGACGCATCGCCGCCGCCAACGCCATCAGCGATATCTACGCCATGGGCGGTGAGCCTTTGATGGCGGTGGCCATCCTCGGCTGGCCTGTGAATACGTTGCCTGCGGAAGTCGCTCAACGGGTGGTGGAGGGCGGTCGTCACGTCTGTCATGAGGCGGGAATCATGCTGGCGGGCGGACACAGTATCGACGCGCCGGAGCCCATTTTCGGGCTGGCGGTCACCGGCTCCACGACACCTGCACACCTCAAACGCAACGACGCCGCTGTCCCCGGCAGTCTGCTCTATCTCACCAAGCCACTGGGCGTCGGCGTCCTGACCACCGCGCAAAAGCAAAAGAAACTTCAGCCGCAACACGCTCACTTGGCCCTTGAGCAAATGTGCGCGTTGAACCGGGTCGGAGCGGAGGCGGCGCGCTTGACGGAAGTCTGCGCGATGACCGACGTGACCGGGTTCGGGCTGATGGGGCATCTGCTGGAGATGTGCGAAGGTTCGGGACTGAAAGCGCAACTGAATTACGCCGCCATTCCCCGCCTGTCGCCTGTGTTGGACTACATCCAGCAAGGCTGCATTCCCGGCGGCGCCCGCCGCAATTTCGACAGTTACGGCGCGCGTCTGGGTTCCATGACCGAAGAGCAAAGGCTGCTGTTATGCGATCCGCAAACCAGCGGTGGACTGCTTATCGCCGTCGATCCAGCGGGTGCGGAGGCGTTAGAACGCCTGCTGCAAGACGCTGGCGTGCAGGTCGCGCAGATTGGAGCATTGCAGACCCATCGCGATGGCCCGCGCATCGAGGTGGCTTGAATGAGCGGATCAGGAGACAGGCAGGATACGGACGACTACCTCAATGTGTTCCTGTCCGGCGCGCCGTTGCTCGACACGCGCGCTCCGGTGGAGTTTCACAAAGGCGCTTTTCCCGACGCCGTCAATCTGCCGCTGATGACCGACGATGAACGAGCGCAGGTGGGGAGCTGTTACAAGCGCCACGGCCAGCAGGCGGCGATAACGTTGGGACACCGGCTGGTGCATGGCGAAGTGAAAGAGGCGCGGGTGCAAGGCTGGCGGGAGTTCGCACAGCGCCATCCGCAGGGATATCTGTACTGCTTTCGCGGAGGCCTGCGCTCCAGCATTTGTCAGCAGTGGCTGGCGGAGAGCGGCGTAGCCTATCCCCGTGTTCTCGGCGGTTACAAGGCCATGCGGCGTTTCCTGATCGAATCTCTGGAAAGCATTTGCGAGGAAGCCCATTTTATTCTGCTGGCCGGACATACTGGCGGCGGCAAGACGGACTTGCTGACGGGTATTCCCGGGGCGGTGGATCTGGAGCGACTGGCGCATCATCGCGGCAGCGCCTTTGGCCGGCGCGCTGACGACCAGCCCTCTCAAATCGGTTTTGAAAACGCGTTGGCGGTGGCGCTGCTGCGCCAGCATCACGAGTTTGCAAACGCGCCGCTCTTGCTGGAGGACGAAAGCCATCTGATTGGACGCTGCGCATTGCCGCAGTGTCTGCGACGAGCCATGGCGCAAGCGCCCCTGGTGGTGGTTGACGTCCCTTTGGAACAACGAGTGGAGCACAGTTTTCGTAACTATATTCTGCATAAATTAGATGAGTGGCGACGCAGCCGGGGCGAGGAAGAAGGTTTTGAGCGTTTCGCCGACGATCTGCGTCAATCGATGTTCAACATCCGCACGCGTCTGGGCGGGCTGCGGTATCAACAACTGGGCGGGATGTTGGAGGCGGCGCTGGCGCGGCATCGGCGGGGAGATTCCGCGCTGCACCGGGATTGGATCAGATGTTTATTGGAAGACTATTATGATCCTATGTACGCCTATCAACTGAACAAGCGTGCGGAACGTATTTGTTTTCGTGGAGATGCGGCGGCGGTGAGTGAGTATTTAGCGCACACGTCGTCAACGGTGACGACAGTGAGGGACGAGCGACTTTGACCGACGTGTAGCGGTCGCAATGCCGAAGGGCGGGAGAGAGCGATGGCGGACAACGAGACAAAATCCGTGGATTGGCGACGTTGGGGCGGCCTCGGGCAGGCGGCGCTGAACGGCGTATTCGGCGATTATCTGGCGCGACGAGGTAATCCGTTGGCGATTGAGATGGACTTCTATCACCAGCGCCGACCATTGCCGTTGGATGAGACGCTGGCGTTGCGCTCCGGACTGGTGTTTTCCAACAAAATTGTCGTGTTGCTGCACGGGCTCACCAACCTGGAAAGCATCTGGGACATCAAACCCAGGCAAGCCGACGCGGTTGTTGAGCCCAAGCCGGATAACTATGGCCTGAGACTGCAACGGGACTTTGGTTATACGCCACTTTTTCTACGCTACAACAGCGGGCTGCCGGTGCGGGAGAATGGGGTGCGCTTTTCTCAGTTGATGACGCGTTTGCTCGCCGTCTATCCGCTGGAAATTGACGAACTCATCCTGATCGGTTTCAGCATGGGCGGACTGGTGATGCGCAGCGCGCAAAAGTCCGCAGACCAGACTGACGCGCCCTGGCTGCGCAAACTCAAGCGTTGCTTCTACATTGGTTCGCCCCATGAAGGGTCTCCGTTTGAACAAATGGGCCATCGTTTCAGCGCCCTGGTGCGCGAGTTTCCCAGAGATTACATCAGTCAGTGGGCGGACTGGATCGATGGCCGCAGCGAAGGCATTCGCGACCTGCGCGAGGGGCTGGACCCGGCGCCGCTGGCGACGCCGGGGCGCGGCTTTTACCCCGGCGCCAGGCACTGCTTTATCAGTGGCTCGGTGTCCCCAAAAAACGGCAGTCTCATTAACAAACTGGTCGGCGACAGTCTGGTCACTCAGACCAGCGCGCACCCTCGCGCCGCGCCGCCGGACAGCCGCTTCGCTCATTTCGAGGGCGTGCCGCATATTCCTCTGGCGCACTGCAACCGGGTGTACCGGCAGATAAAGCAGTGGTGTGAAGAGGATACATTGGCCGGCGGATCGCAGCCGTTGCGGCAAACCATTTCACTGACGCCGGTCGCCGCGGCGGCGCCATGGCGAGACGGACGCCTGGCGGCGGGTGTGGTGGATATACTGGCGGACGGCTATCTGCAAACCGTGGGCGCGGTGGAGTCTATGCACCGGGCGATCGCCCGCGATCCTCACGAGGTGCTGGCCAGAATACCCCTTGTTCGACCGGTGGCGAAGGTGGTGGATGAAACTCACAAGGGCGTCGCTGGCGTCGTATACGGTTCGCTGAAATTGGGAGGGAAGCTGGTGCAGGGGGGAACCCGGTTTGTCGCCGGGCGCTGGGCCGGCAAGAGGTCGGATGGACGCCGCCAGTAAGACGACGATCCGACCATCGACGACTAAATCAATTAGGCGCCACACACTTCACCATATGCGAGGTGACGGTTCCGCCGTAGTAGGTTCTGAATTTACGGAACCACTTATGGAATTCCGCTTCCGGCACGTGAAACTCACCATAGTTAGGATCGAACACGACGATGGTGGCGTCATTGGGAACGAGCTGTCCCTGGCGACCGGATACGGAGCGGAAGAAGCCGATGGTATGCGCGCCGTCGGCGCCGACCACCTTCATCGGAAACCAGAAAGAATAGATGTAACCGGCGTATTGCGGCGTCAGCAGCACGCTTTCCAGCCAGCGCTGGCTGAAGTGAGAGTAGTCTTTGAGAAGCGCGACTTCTTTCAGGCCGCGTATCTGTATCATCAGTTTGTCCGCCATCTTGTAGGCATTGCCGCCTTCTCCCCAGCGATCCCCAAAGGCTTTTTGCAGCACCGGATTACCGGCGCCGGAACGCACTCCCAACTTCGCCATCCGCTGTTTGGCGCGCCTGATGTCGCCATTATCTTGAAACATCAGGCTCAACCAGTTGATGGTGAAGTTATGGCAAGCGCCCTCCGAAGCGGCCTGGGAACGTCCCGTCAGTCCCGACATGGCCACCGTCTGGTCAAACTCCGCTATCCTTCTGATAATCATGACTACCTCTACTGCTCAAAAAAAGACGATGCGCGTGGAGTCCGTCTGGCGGCGTCACTCAACGCGCAAAACTTCGACTTGAGGTTTCTGAGGAAGTTCATAAGCGAGTGAAAAATAAGCGTTAAATAAATTTAATTGTGATCAATTAATTTGGGGAATGCATGAACGACAAAGCGCTGTTCTTAAAAATCGCGACGGAAATAAGCGCTATGAACGCTTGTAATCTGGCGTCCGTCTCCAGCAATAAAGTGTTGCTACAGGATAAGCTGGCGTTGATGAAGTCCGTGATGAGCGAGGAAGGCGTCAGGTTTTGGGATGATTTTCTCTACGAATGCGAGGAGGCGACGGAAGACCTGGAGTTGGAGGAAAACTTTGAGGGCTGGGATCGCAGGCGTTTATCCCGATTCATTGCTGAGACGATTCATGAAAGCGGCGTTTATAACCTGCTCGGTTTCCCTGAAGAAAATACGGCGGGCCTGTTTCCCCCAGAAACCTTGGCGGAGGATGAACTAGAGGACGTCTACGAGCAAATCGAGAAAGTACAGTGGCGCATCATGGAGCTGTGCGTGGCGGAGCGTATGACGGCCTGACATCTATGATCAGTCAGGCCGTTTGGTTAGCAAACGAGTCGCTTAACTCACCCCACAACACTTTTTGTATTTATTGCCGCTGCCGCACACGCAGGGATCATTGCGGCCGATTTTGCGGTTGATAGGAAGCGGCGCTGGTGGTTCAGGTTCTTCCTGTTGGCGCTGCGCGCCGTATTCTTCCAGATCCAGCAGCTCTTCAATACTGAGTCTGGGCGTGGAGCGTTCTTTGCGTAATCCCAGGCTGATTTCCGCATCCTCCAGGTCGCCGCCGCAGATCAGGTCCACGCAGTTGAGCGCATATAACCGGCGGATGCCGTCGATGGCCTGAGTGGCGTTCAGCTCCAGCAGGCGCGCCACCAAGATGCCGTTAAGGACCTTGGATGAGCGGTTGGGATACTCCATGTACTCACGGAAAATCTCCACTACCTGATCCCTATGCGCCGGGTGTGCGACGGCGATAGCCGCCAGCGCCTTGACAGCCAGTGTGGGAATCAGCTCGTCTTCGGCGGGCTCCTGCAGCTTTCTCGCCAGCGGTGCGATGGCCACCGGGCCGATCATGGCGAAGGCGCGATGAATTTCCGACAAGGCCCAGTCCTGAATGTAGAGAAAGTCAAAGCTGTGCAGAAAAGGCATGACGGCCCGTTCCGCCTGCAATTGCCCCAGGGTGCGGCAGGCGTGCAACGGAGCCCATGACAGGCTGCTGTTTTCGTCTTCGAGATTAAGGCTCTCATCCGTCAAAACCTGGATAAGTTCGGGGATGTCATCCTGGTTAAAACCGTACTGCGCCACGTAGTCCGGCCAGTCGAAATCTTTGGGAGGGCCGATATTCAGCAAGGCTTTGATTTTAGGATTATTCGTGATCATAAAATGCGTTGGTTCCAACTTATCCTTCGGTCGGGAATAAAAGGGCGCTGCGCGCAATTGAGTCGCGCCCCGAAAAAGTGCTTAAATGCGCGGCGGAAGGATATCAGGTGAGATCGCGACGCTTAAGTGGAAATTGCAAACTTCAACAACGCGGATGCGGAAGCATGCCCTAATCGATCAGAAAACCGGCGCAGCAAGCTGTTTTGGGCGGCGACGCTGAGTTCCGCATTGGCGCATTTGGGATTTTTGTTATTACCTTCGTTGGAAAAATCACCGGCTCCGCGAGCGCAAACCTCCACAATCAGCGTCCAGCTGAACTTTTCCACAAGTCGTCCGCAGACCCCTGTAGAGCCCTTGGCTGAGCCGGAGACTCCCGCGAACGATACGCCGCTGACGGAATCCGAGCCCGCGCCTCCGCCAACCCCTAAACCGCCGCCAACGAAGCCTGCCGAGCCCAGGCAGAGCGTCGCTAAAGCGCCAACGCCCCCCACTGAACCTGAGACGCCGACTCCGGACACACAGCAAAAGAAGTCTGCCGTGACGACCCTGAAAGTGCAGGACGTCCCAGCCGTAGAACCACCAAAGAAAAGGCTGCTGGATAGCGCCCTGGGATTTGCACGCGACAATGCAATGGCTGATGACGATGAGTCGGCGCCAAAACGTTTTGACCGTCGTCTGGATCAGGCGCTCACGGACGCGAAAATCTATAATCAGGAGGGAGAGTACCCGCCTGACGCCGTGGAGAGTTTTCAGGACAGCGCCGGGCGCCGTTTCGTTAAAGTGCAGGGAGGCGGTTGCTTTGAACTGGTTGCAGGGGAAATGAACCGGCGCAAAGGCGACGTCTGGTACTTTTCCGACGGATGCGGAAGCTCCGATGACGATAAAATCAAAATCGATTTTAAGAATCTGAATTAGAACGGCGTGTTACGGCATAGCCGACTAAGCGCAGAAAGCGTGATCCCCCGCCTGGGCGGGGGATGCGTCCGCCTTATTTGGCGTCAAACGTCAAATTGAAGGTGACGGGAACGGAAATGCTGATGGAAGGCAGCTTGGCGATATCCTTGAGCTTCATGACGCCGTCTTTCAGAGCGAAATCCGCAGCGTTGATAACCAGCGGCTGCAGAGTGGAAACCACGACTTGCTTGTCGGAAACGCGATTGATCACGACTTCCGCTTTCACCTCTTTCTTCACATCGTGCAGTTCCAGAGAACCGTCAATGCTGGTGATGATGGACGCGCCGGGAGTGACTTTTTTCAGCAGCTCAGGGTCAAGTTTCACGCTGTAAGTCGCTTTGGGGAACTGTCCGGTCTGGAAAAGCTCTTTCTTCATCCGCTCATTGCGAATATCGATGCTGGTAGCCACGCTGTTCAGATCGATTTCCAGTACGGCGTCGCCCGCGTCGCTGATGCTGCCGCTCAACTGACCGAAGTGGTGCACTTCCGCCACGTCGGTGGCCTTGATGGAGATAAAGCTTAACTTAGATTCTTCGTTGTTCAGCTGCCAGCTCGCGAATACAGAGCTGCTGATGCAACACAAACCTGCCAATAACCATTTTGCTTTCACGTTTTCACCTCGCTGTGAATGTATAAATTAATCCCTGGTTTCGGAACGTAACTGGGGATGGGTACTGCAAAAGGCGGTTACTGTACCAGAAAATGACCTGGATTAAATAAAGTAAAAATATAAAGCTTTTGTTAAATTTTACTAATATTCAATGAGTTGCAAGACAGATTGTTACTTTTTCAGGGTGGATTAGGCAAGATGAAACGACCTCCTGAAGAGGCCGATTAGGCGGGGCGATGCTTTCTTAAGTCGGTCGGGAAAAAGAAGCAGCTCGAAAAAATGTAGGTTGGAAAAGCGAAGCGCCTTCCAACGCTGCTGAATAGCCAGTGATTCGCTCTAAAGTCAGTATTAAGTTGGCGGTTGTGAAAAACGGGGCGTTGGATGGCGCGTTGCTTATCCAACCTACGTTTCTCTAAGACCCTGGTTTCCCAGATCGCATTGAAAGAAGAAAAAGCTATGGGCACTGGAATGGGTGTTTATGCAAATACTCTTCTAATCCGAACTGATTTTTGCCCTCCAGCGCGTCTGCTTTCAACCCGACATAGTAATACTGATATGTCACATCGCAGGGAATGCTCGGGTCTGAATAAACTCCAGCGCCGCCGCCAAAAATTGTAAGCTCAGGGTCGTTTCGGTTTTCGGGCGTATCATCCAGGCTCGTTGTCCATCTGCCTTTAATTTCTACGCGCTGGCCGTTTTCCCCGACGTAGTAATATTTTACGTCTTCGGCGGCGATCCAACCTTCGTTAAGTTCCCCTTGGGTCAGCAAAACGCCTGATGGGGGGATTTCATAAATCCGACTTCCCTTCTCGTGCCTGACAGGCTCTCCAGAAGGAGTGTTAAACAGGATATAAAACATACCTACAAAATTATCAGGCAACAGATAGATTTCTGGTTCTGGCGACGCCGCGTTTTTTCCGCAGGCGGCAAAAAGCGACACGGCGGTCAGCAAGAGACAGATGGGAAATTTATTCATTGGCTTTGGATTCTATACAGGGTGACGCGCAGTATTTCGGAGAAAGCCGTCGCCTTCAATGGACTAAAAGGCATAGCGTCAGGGATAAAAAGGAAAGTAGAAGGAAGGACGTAACTTGCTGATGGAGAAAACGAACCGACGCTTGAGCCATTGCTGGCGTCAAGCGTCGGATGGAATAAACGGCTTGTCTGAAGAGGTTACTTCATTTCAGCCACAGTGGCAGTTGTCACGGTCAGTGTGGTCGCATCTTTATCGGATGCGTTGAAGCGGAAGGTGACTTGGCTTTCTTCCGTCAGGGTCAGGCTAAGGTTATCGCCGCCAGCGGTAAGCGCGGCGGTTTCTCCCGGCGTCAGCGTCACGCCGCCGCCGAAGTTGACGGCCGCCCAGTCCGCATCGGCGATTTTCAGGCCGTAGCTGCCCGCCGCCAGGGTCAGGGTGGCGACATAGTCGCCATTGCTGCTGAAGGTCAGGGGCGTATCCGTACCCCAGCCGTTCATGTCGCCGCGCAGATACAGGGTGGTCGGGCCGTACGGTGGAATCGCAGAGGGGTCTTTGTTGTCGTAATTCACCGGCAGGCCGGCGCCTTGCGACGCGCCCTGGGGTTTGACGAAGACCGCGCTGGTGAGGGCGGGGACAGTGAAACTGTCGCCGCTGCTTGTAGCGCCTGACGCCACAGGATCAGCGCCGGACGCCTGTGCGTCGATCAGTTGGAAACCGCTGGCGCCGGGAACCGCGATGGTCTGTTGTGCGCCGCTGGCGTTGATGATGACCACGATGGCGTCATGGTTGGGGTCCAGATCGGTCAGGCCGGCTCCATCGTCGATGGACATGGCGATCAGACCGGGAATCTGGCTTGAACCCACATTATGGAAATCTACTCGCGCTTTGATATCGGCGGCGCTTTCCAGACGGAATAGTTTGCTGCCGCTGCGAATGCGTAGAAAATCGCGGAATACAGCCGCCGCGTCAGTGATCTGCGCGGCGGACGCCTGCGCATTGACGTTGGCGATCACATTCTGGATCAGCGGCCAGTTGGCGCCGTCTTTGTCTTCTCTGGGAAGTCCGACGTTCCAGTTATTGTCGGCGTAGCTGAAGTCCACTTTATTGAACCAGTCGCCGGAGTCGTAACTGTCGCGCTGCATGGATTTGGAGCGCAGAATGTCCGATCCCATATGCAGGAACGGCACACCCTGGCTCAGCAGAGGAATGCTGAGGGCGAGCATTTGCATGCGTACGCGATCCTGCGCGCTGACGTCTGTGGCGGCTTTGTACTGGTTGTTGTCCCACAAGGTCTGGTTGTCGTGCTTGGAGACATAGTTGATGGTGTCCGCGGGATCTTTCGCATAGGCGGTGGGCTGACCGTTGTAATCCAGGTTGGCGCCGACATTGGTGGCGCCGGACGCGTCCACCAGCACGAAGTCGGTGAGGTTGCCGGCCATGCCGACGCGGATATTATCGCTCAGGTGTAGCAGGGAAGATTTCTCCGCCTCGGAACCGCTGTTAAGTTCGTTGGGCAGGTTATACAGGCCGTTGGCGAAGCCCTGGTTGGCGCGCAGACTGTCGGCGGAATCGAAGGGGCCGCCGCCGCGCACCGCATCACGCAGGCGGTCTGTGAAGGCGCCGATCTGGCTGCCGCCCAGATTGAGCTGCGTGGCTTGGACGAAGCGGGCGTCGTTCTGCACTTCGCCGAAGTTCCAGCCTTCGCCGTAAAAGTAGACGTTGCTGCGTACGGCGCGCACTTTGGCGAGCGCGGACTCGATGCCGGCCTTGGGATGGTGCCCCATCAGGTCGAAGCGGAAAGAGTCGATATGATAGTCGCGCGCCCACACTACCAGTGAGTCTTCCATCAATTTCTGGAACATGGCGGCTTCGGTGGCGGTATTGGAGCAGCAGGTGGAGTTTTCCACCGCGCCGGATTCTGGATTCAGACGCTGGTAATAGCCGGGAACGATTTTATCCAGCACTGATTTTTCCGCCGCACCGGCGGCGTTTGTGTGGTTGTACACCACATCCATCACCACATTCAGTCCCATGTCATGCAGCGCTTTCACCATGCGACGGAACTCCATAATACGTGACGTTCCTTCCGGATCATTAGAGTAGCCGCCTTCCGGCGCGGTGTAATGGTATGGATCGTAACCCCAGTTGAAGCTGTCCAGCGCGCGCAGGTCGTTCATCAAGGCCTGGGCGCAGCCGCTGGCGGGATCGCAGGCTTCCAGTACGCTGCGCAGCGTGGCGGTGTCCGCTACGGTTCCGTCGTTGCAGAGAGCGGCCGTGTTGTTAAGAGCGCAGAACTCCGCCTTGGTGCTATCCAGGTCGGCGCGGGCGCCGCTGCGCTCGTCGACGGTGGCGATATCGAAGACCGGCAACAGGTGAACATGGGTCAAGCCGGCGTCTTTCAGAGCCTGCAAGTGCGTCATGCTTTCCCGGCCGGGCTCGGTGTAGGCCAGGAACTTGCCGTTGTAGGCGGCTGTGCCGTTCTTATCCGCGCCGCTGAAATCGCGCACATGGGTTTCGTAAATGATGATGTCCTCGGGCGCTGACACGGCGTAAGCGGAGGTGTCGGCGTCTGCGCCCCAGCCGCTGGGCTGCAGAGCGACGTCGCTCAAATCCGCTACCTGACTGTATTCGCTGTTGGTGGAGAGGCTGAGCGAGTAGGGATCGGTAACATCGAATGTTTCCACAGCGCCGGTCTGGTAGTGGTAGACCTTCACTTCATAGCGATAGTAGCGGCCGTTGTCGTTCTGGTCGCTGGCGAAGGTCCAGACGCCGCTGGCCGGGTCTGCAGTCATGGAGTCGGCGGAAAGCAGGTTTTTATCCGCGTCGTAGCGCTTCACTTTGATGCTTTGCGCGGTGGGCGCCCAGAGTTTGTAGGTAGTGTTTCCAGCACTGACCGCGCCCAGTTGCGCATCCGCCGCGGCGTCCGCATACAGCGCGTCCAGCGCGCCACGGGTCTGCACTTGCGTGGCGCCGCGTAATTCGCCGCCGGCGCTGAATTGCGCCACGACCAGTTGTTCCTTCAGCAACGCTTTGGCGTCGGCGGAGTCGGGCAATGCCCAGGCGCTGTAAGAGGCCAGATGCGGGAAACGGGCTTTGACCTGATCGCTCAGGCTGGAGGAGGTCAGTTCAATTGCTTCGCCGCCGCTCAGTTCGCCAGTGGCGGCGTTCACGGTGATTGAGGCGTTAGCGGAATGGTACAAACGCACGCTGCCGGAACCGTTGTAGGCGATGAGGCTGGCGTCCAGCCAATGGGCTTTGGCGCCTTCCAGCGCGACGGGAGGACTGGTTAGCGGATCGGGATATAACACGCCTACGCCGCTGAAAGAGAAGGCGTCGTCGCCCAGGGTCGCTTTGGCGTAGGTATGATCCTGGCCGCCCAGGTCTTTGTCGTCGCCTTTATGCATAATCAGGTTGAATGACGACCAATTGGCTCCGTCGAAATCAATGACGTAATAGGCGCCGTATTTAGTGCTCACGCCTGTGGCGGGTAACGGCTTGGACCAGCTGGTTTCGCCGCCGCTGATATAGTCGCTGGGACTGAAAGCGGCGCCGGAGGCGTTCCACAGGTGGAGTCCCCAGCCTTCGTAATTGTTATCTTCGCGTTTGTAGTAAATAACGGCCTGGGAGGCGGTGGGAGTATAGAGGCCGTCGTCGCCGTTCGAAGAGCCGTCGCCCTTGTCGCCGCCCCCGTTGGAGCAGCCGAACAGGGCCAGAAGTGTCAACGCCAGCAAGGCGCCGACGCCTTGCCTGCAGTTCCATGTAAAACAACGTTTCATAGAGGTACGCCTTTCTGATTATATTTGTTGTTGCTTTGAGTGCGTGTGGTGGAGCTATGCTATAGGCAATACGCGACGCCCACCAAGCCGCCACTCAAGTCGTGCTGGCGAATTATTGTATTTGTTAATCAATGAGTTACGTAGTTTCTACGGAAGGCGTTTAAATTCCATAAGTGAAATTCCCCCCTAAAATCCCCCCTGGAGGAGATGGCGCGTTTTTATCCTCCTTGCTGGCGGCGCAGGTCGGCGTGGAAAAGATGAAAATACGCCCCCAGGGTCATCCCCCGGGGGGCGCTGAGAGGCGATGTCGCAGGCGCGGCCGTCAGTTGATGGCGTAGGAGCCGTAACGCATGCGCTTGGCCAGTGTGACGGTGGCTTTTTCCGGGCTCATGCCGGGATCGTGCAGGAATTCGTGCAACACGGCGTAGAACTCTTCCTGCACCCGAGCGGTGGTGGCCATGCCGTGGGCGATGCTGGGCAGCAGGCCGCCGTTTTTCTCCGCCGCCAGAAAGTCCGCGCGGCTCAGGCGGGCGCAGTCGTCGAACTGGTCAAGACTGACGTCCATGCGCGCTGGGATGGAGCCTTTTTTCAGATTGAACACCTTCTGGAAGGTTTCGCTCATGATCGCGTCAGCCAGATCCTGCTGAGCGGCTTGAGCGTCTGCGGATTTGAGCTGGAACATCACCAGCGTGTCGATGTTGTAGAGAAACTGGCTGGACGTGCCCGGCATGGGCGCGCAGACGAAATCTTTACCGGCTTTCTGACCCGCTTTTTCAAACTCGCCTTTGGCCCAGTCGCCCATGAACTGGAACGCGGCCTGACCATTGATGACCGCCTGGGTGGCGACATTCCAGTCCTGGCTCTTCAGGTCAGTCTTGAAATAGGGCTCCAAACGGCGGAATTGCGCCAGCACTTTGGTCATGGTGTCGCTCTTGATGACGCCATAGTCGTTTTCTACAAAGGCCAGACGGTAGAACTCTTCGCCGCCCACCGCCAGCGCGACGGATTCAAATACGGTGGCGTCCTGCCAGGATTGATCGCCATGAGCGATGACCGGGTAGCCTTTGGCCTGAATTTTTTTCGCCGCGACTTCGAATTCTTCCCAGGTGGTGGGAACGGCGACGCCGACGTCATCGAGGATACGCTTGTTGATCCACATCCAGTTGACCCGGTGCACGTTCACCGGGGTCGAGACGTAATGTCCGCGGAACTTCGCCACATCTGCAATCACGGGCGGGAGCTTTTCATCCCAGTGCTGCTTTTGCGCCAATTCATCCATATTCTGCAGAAAACCCAATCTGGCCCAGCGCTCAATATCCGGGCCCTTGACCATGGCGGAAGCGGGCGGTTCGCCCTGGATCACGCGTTTTTTCAGTTCAGCGTTGGCGCTCTCGCCGCCGCCGCCAGGCACCACAAAGTCGCGCCAGGTGTGTCCGCGTTTTTTCACCAGATCCTTCAGCACGTCGATGGCGGCGGCTTCCCCCCCGGAGGTCCAGTAGTGCAGCACCTCGACTTCGCCGGCCGTTGCGGCCTGGCTTTGCCAGCATAGCGCCAATGAGAGAAGGATCGTTTTCTTATTCATGGGTTTTCTCCTCGTGCGAACTTAAACTGCAGTTCAATAGAGCCACGCTGCTGATTTCCGAAACGACGCCAAACGCCGCAGCCCTTCGGCTCGGCTTCTTAATCGTTTAACGTGCAACGCCCGCACTCCGGCGGGCCCTGGCGCTTTTCCCCGCCTGCCTCCCTGCATTCCGGACAAACTGCAAGGCTGCAATTCGGGCAGGCGTCCGTACCCGCCGCCGACGCTCCAACAGGAAAAGAGTCGGTCCGGCCAGGTTTGCGCGCTTTGTGCGGCTACCTCCCCACGCTAAAGGGGAAACGGGTAAAAGACTTACGGCTTTTGGGGAATTTCATTCGGGAAAGTAATCTGCAGGCGGCCAGCGAACTGTCCATACTGTAAAACGCCAGCCATGGGCGGCGACTCTCTCCATCAAGCCGGCAAAGGTAATGAAAAGCGGCGGCATTGCAATCGGAAAATGCGAGCGGGCCGTCTGAATGTGACAGACAGCCCGGTTTTCTGTTTCTTCTTACAGGGTAGGGAGTTAGATCAGGTTATGCTGTTGCAGGAAGCCATCCGCCGTGGTGACCTCGGCGAAGAAGCCGATAACGCTGGCGAGCATGGCCTTTTGTACTTGCTCCGCCGGGACGCTCTCTCCGTCAAGAACAAGGTTGCGGGTGGCGGTGGCGTCGCCGATCAGGGTGACGCCGTAGCCATGCTCCGCTGCGGCGCGCACCGTGGTGTTGACGCACATGTGAGTCATCATGCCGACGATCACCAAGTGTTTGATTCCCTGCTTCTGTAAGAGTTGATCCAGTTCGGTGCGGAGGAAGCTGCTGGGGTAGTTTTTTACGACGACGGTTTCATCCGCTTCCGGCGTGACGGAGGCGTGAATCTTTTGCCCTTCCGTGCCGGGAAGAAAAAAGCCGCGGTCGCCCACCATTTCATGCTGGACATGGATCACCGGCAAGCCGGCGCGGCGGAATCCGCGCAACACGCTGGCGGCTTTCGCTGCGGCCTGCTCGGATTGATGCAGCTCCATGGCGCCGCCAGGGAAATAGTCGTTCTGGATGTCGATCAATAGTAATGCTGTGTTGTGTAGTTTGATCGCGGACAGGTTGGTCGCAGT
The DNA here is from genome assembly GCF_004135205.1 of Hahella sp. KA22. Taxonomy (NCBI): domain Bacteria; kingdom Pseudomonadati; phylum Pseudomonadota; class Gammaproteobacteria; order Oceanospirillales; family Hahellaceae; genus Hahella; species Hahella sp. KA22. Next base: position 846,507 of record NZ_CP035490.1, read on the forward strand.
CATGGTTGTCTCCTTTCATCTTCAATTAGGGGTCAGGTAGCCTGCGCCGCCGGGTCGGTGAGGGGCTGTCGGCGGGCTGATCAGGTTGAGGACTATCTTAGGGAGTGGGGGCGGGGTATGCTGATGTCGTAAACGACAAATGCAGGGTGGATTACGACATGGCGCAAACTCAATCAGGCATCAAACGCTACGAAGTGGGCGTGCTGCTTTATCCCACCTCCATGCAATCGGCGGTGTTTGGACTGAAAGACCTGTTATCCGTGGCGGAAGAATATCGACGTCAGGCGGCGTCGCCGCATTGGCCCGAGTTGCAGATCAGTTTCTGGCGCACAGGAGAAGACGCCAGCCAGCCGGGTTTGGCCTCGCGTCCTTTGCATGAGGCGCTGCAGGCGGCGCCGGATGTGCTGATCGTACCGCCCTGTTTTGACGCCCTGGCGGTGGATTGGCGCGAACCGGCGCTGACAACCGGATTGCAGGCGCTGCATGAGCAGGGGGCTATCATGACCTCAGCCTGTGCGGGCAGTTTCGCGCTGGCGGGGGCGGGTTTACTGGATGGTCGTAAAGCCACTACCCACTGGCGGCTGGCGAAGGATTTTCAGGCGATGTTTCCGCTGGTTGAGTTGGTGGAGGATGAGCTGCTGGTGGATCAGGGCGACATCGTCACCGCGGGCGGCGTCAGCGCCTGGATGGATTTGGGACTGCGCATGATTCAACGGGTGACGTCCGCCTCCCTGACCATGAACCTGGGCAAATTCTTCCTGGTGGATACCGGCCCTCGACGCCAGCAGTATTACCAATTGTTCGCCCCGGATTTCTCTCACGGCGATAGCGCCGTGCGCAAATTACAGTTGTGGCTGCAGGAGCATATGGCGGAGGAAGTCGCTCTCGAAGACATGGCCGCTGTGGCTCGCGTCGGCGAGCGCACCCTGCAGCGACGTTTTCGCAAAGCCCTGGGGATGTCGCCGCTGCAGTACGTGCAGCAACTTCGCATCCAGCGCGCCAGAGAACTGCTGGAGACCAGCGTAACCCCCGTGGAGCGCATTATCTGGGATGTCGGTTACGAAGACCCCAGCTCCTTTCGCAAGCTTTTCAAACTCGCCACCGGCCTGACCATGACGGAGTATCGCGCACGCTTTCAACCTGCCTGATTATTAATATGGCAATGATATTGGCATGTTAATAACTAGGCGCATGGATGCGCCTGCGCGGCGGCTAGCCGCGGGAGACAGGGCCTGACCTGTGCAGGCCCTGTCGTTGCAGACAAATAGAAGGAAGCTATTTGACTGCCTGATTACTAAAGTCAGTTGCTATAGTTGTATTTTGAAAAACACTTATGTGTTGCAAAACGTTTGAGAAATTAATGCAACCGAAGGTGCGACTATGCGAAAGAACCTTCCTGTAACAATGAAAGAGATCAAACTGACGCCGGAGCAAAAGCTGGTGTCCGCCACGGACTTGAAAGGCGTCATCACCCACTGCAATGACGTGTTTGTGACAATCAGCGGATACTCCAAAGAGGAGCTGATCGGCCAGCCGCATAACCTGATCCGCCATCCGGATATGCCGCCTGCGGCGTTCAAGGTGATGTGGGAATGTCTGCAAGCGGGAAAGCCCTGGATGGGGCTGGTGAAAAACCGGGCCAAGAACGGTGATTACTACTGGGTGAACGCCTACGTTACCCCGGTGACGGAGAATAACCGGGTAGTCGGCTATGAGTCGGTGCGTACCTGTCCCGCCCGCAAGGATGTTGAACGTGCGGAGGCCTTGTATCGCAAGATCAATCAAGGAGGCAAAGCGCGGGGTTGGCGTCCCCCGCCGTTGGAGTACCTGTTTCCCGTAGCTGCGGCCCTGGCGTATCTGATCGCCTGGATGATGGGCGCGGTGTCCGGCTGGGCGGGACCGGCGTTGCTGGCGGTGATGTTGCTCTGCGCCGGTATGGCCGCGTATCGACGCAAACATCTGGTCGCTACGCTGCAAAAACTGCTGGAGCGCTCATTCAGCCATCCGCTGGCGGTGCTGTCTTATACCGACGGCGATCCGGAAGAGGGCGCGCTGGCGGTGGCGATTATGAGTTTGAAAGCGCGTCTGGATGCGGTGTTGACCCGTATCGAGGCGGAATCCGCCCGGATGTTCGAACGCTCGGGAGAGGGGCTGCATAGGGCGGAAATGGCCAGAGAGCGTCTGCGCGACCAACAACGGGAAACTCAGGAAGTGGCGGCGGCCATGCAGCAAATGACCAGCGCCATCAGCTCCGTGTCGGGACATGTGCAGGAAACCGCGGACAAAGCGGAAGAGTCTTCTGAGCTTGCCAAAAATGGTCGTGAAGTGGCGGTGGGAACGCGTCGGGCGATTGAAGAATTACACGGCGTTGTGGAGGAGGTTGGCGGTGCGGTGCTGGAGCTGGCGTCGCAGTCGAAAAAGATCGCCCAGGTGGCGCAGATGATCAATCAGGTGGCGGAGCAGACCAATCTTCTGGCGTTAAACGCGGCCATTGAAGCGGCGCGCGCGGGGGAGCAGGGACGCGGTTTTTCCGTGGTGGCCGACGAAGTGCGGCATCTGGCCCAGCGCACGCAGGAGTCGACAAAAGAGATCCATCAGATTATTGAAACGCTCACTGCGTTAGCGCAGCGTTCCGTTGCGGTGGCGGAGAGAGGTAAGGCCAGCGCGGGCTCAGGTCTGGAGAAGATGATCGAAGCGGAAACTATGTTGGGCGGTATTGCCGACGCCGTTAGCGCTATCGCCGGCATGGCGATTCAAATGGCGGCGACGGCGGAGCAGCAGGCGCAGGCGGCGGAGGAGGTCAACCGGCAGGTGGTGAATATCTCCGACTTGGCGGAGGCGAGCTCCACCGCAGCGGGAGAGTCCACCGCCAGCATCGAGCAGTTGCGTGGCGTGGCTGCTAATTTGTATGAATTGGTGACCCGTTTTAAGAGCTAGGGTTTTGCGTCTGCTCGGTTAACTGCAACAAGCCAAGCTGGGCCTGCTGGGTGAAGTGGCAGAAGGAAAAAAACTGCTCCGGGGACGGACGCGTGCGACAGTCTGCGTTATCGGCGTAAATCAGTCCGACAATGCGCGGACCTACGCGTAACGGCGTGAACATGCTTGGGGTACGTCCGATCAGGCGGTCGAAATCCGGTCCCCGCAGAATTCGCCAGGCGGGATCGTCCGCATTGGTGAAACAGCCGCTTTGCAGCGCTTTCGCCATGGCGGCGAGCAGGCTGTCGGACTCCAGATTGACGCAGAAGTTTTCTTTCCAGTGGTCCGTATGCGGCCCCAGCACCTTCTTCGGAACCAGTTGCTTCTGGCTGCGGTCGGTCATCAGCAGCGCCACGCGGGTCAGGCCGACGGCGCGGTGCAGGCCTTCCACCACCGTCATCAGTATCAAGTTGATGTCGGGTTTTTCCGTCAGCATCACCGACAGGTCGCGCAAAATCTGCAACTGCAACGTTGGGTCCGCGGGTTGCGGCGGCGTCTGCTCGCCGGCGTAGCGGGCGTTATGGCCGGGGATATGATTGACGATCTGTTTCATGCCGATGGCCGCGGCGATTTTGGCCGCCTCCTGAGCATTGGTTTTCAGACGCTGCTCCAGGTTGTCCGGCTGTTCGTTCAGCTGCGAGGCGAGATGGTTGATGGATTGCCGCAATGTGGGGGAGTTCCAGCCCTGCTCGGCTTCCTCCACCAGTCCAACGATACTGCGGATCAGCGTCACCATCTGGTTGTCCGCTTTGCCGCCGCTGACCACCGCCTGCAACAGCGGCCCCAGTTTCCAACAGTCCACCAGACCGCGGGTGATGGCGGGGAAGGTGGCGCCGAGAACCTGTTTCTGGGCGGTGACCGGCTCTTCCCGCACCAATAGCTCGTCAAGGGCGTCCGCCTGCGGCGTGCGGCAGGACCAGAACGCCAGTTCGCCGATATTGCTGAGCAACGCGGCGATAAAAATTTCTTCACTGCGCGAGGGCGTAAACTTTCCCAGCAGACGCTTGGCCTGTACCGCCGCATGCAGCGCGCGGGCCAGACTCTTTTGTAAATGGATGCGCGGTGATTTACATAACAGCGCGTCGATCACCAGAGATGACACAGCGATCGAGCGAACGGTTTCGAATCCCAGCAGCATAATGGAGCGACTGATGGTGCTCACTGGCTGACAGGATGGATTATAAAAAGCGGTGTTGGATTGACGAATGACTTGCGAAGTCAGGTCGGCGTCTTTCAAAACGACGTCCGCCAGCTGCTGTACGGAACAGTCGCCGGTAGCGGTGAGCTCGTTGATTTCCCGCATGGTCTGAGAAAGTACGGGCAATTCGACTCGGCTCAGAAAGTCGACCCAGGCTTGGCAATTCTTGGCGATCATTAAAGGTTCCCCCTGTCGCCCAGTATGACCGGCGCAACAGGGGAATTCCGTAACGGTTTTGCAACTAGACTTGTACAGAAGGTGTGAACTCTGTGCAGATTTGCGTTTATAAGTGACTAAATGTTGCGCAATTCTTCCAGCATTTCATCCATGAACGGGGTCTTGTAGCCAAGTCCTCTGGCGCGTCGACTATCCAGGCTGACGTCACGGGGACGCTTGGCCGGCATGATGACATCCCTTTGTTTTTGCTCCTGAATCAGGTCCTCATCCAGACCAAAGGTGCGCGCCAGCGCCTTCAGAAAGTGATGGCGGGAGACGGTCTCAATGCCGCCTAAGTGCAGAGTCAGGCCCTGTTGCATCTGGAAGAAGCGCACGATGCCCTGGGCGGCGGTGGCGTAATCCACGGCGGAGCGATATTCGTCGACAAAGCCGGTGAGCGCATCGCCCTGACGCAGGCGCTCCAGCCATTGCGTCACGTTGCTTGGCTTGAGCAGGCCCAGCCCAAACATCCAGGGCAGGCGCACGATGGTGGCGAGGGGATGCCGTTCGCGGATCGACTCTTCCGCCAACACCTTGTGCTCGCCATAGCGATTGATGGGGTTCACTGGGTCGCTTTCCCGGTATACGCCCTGGCGGCCGTCGAACACCAGATCGGTAGAGGTGAACAGCAGCGGTATATTTCTCTCCGCGCACAAAGCGGCGAGCTGGCGCGTCGCTTCCACGTTCAGCTGCAGGGAGCGTTCCGGTTGCTGCTGGCAGGTATTGGGATCGGACAAAGCGGCGGCGTGGATCACCGCGTCCGGCTTGAGATTACGGAACATGGCCTGCGTCAGCTCGGCGTCGCACAGATCCTGGCGCACGCGAAACGGCGCTAGATCCTCCGGCAGCGTAAGATGATGGCTCTGCGCCAGCACTTCGTAATCCCGATTCAGCGCCCGGCAGATATGCGCGCCTAAAAAGCCGCTGGCGCCGGTGACCAGCACTCTGGGTTTTTTGGCTTCGTTGGAAAAAAGTTGCATGGAAATCCCTTGTTTTTTGGCCTGAGCCTGTTAACGGCAAGTCTGCCATTTATGGCGGTTGTGATACAATCGGCGGTTTGTTTGCGGCCTTTGGACTTTATTTATTTTCCCTGGGGATGACGGAGGTAGTTGATGATAGTCGGCGCGTATCGTTCGGAAGCGATGTTGATTGTCGCGGCGGCGATTTGGGGGTTCGCCTTTGTCGCCCAGGTGGCGGGCATGGAGCACGTAGGCCCCTTTACTTTCAACGCCGCCCGTTTTGTGCTCGGCGGTCTGTCATTGATACCTTTGCTCATTATATTGCCGCGTTTGCAGCGGGTGGCGCCTGCCAAACCCAAGGCCAAAGGTCTGGTGCTGGGAAGCTGTCTGGCGGGCTTTTTTCTATTTGCCGGCGCCTCACTGCAACAGGTGGGGCTGCAGTACACCACCGCCGGTAAGGCGGGTTTCATAACCGGGTTGTATATCATTCTGGTGCCACTGATCGCATTATGCTGGGGACAGCGCGCCGAAGCCAAAATATGGTTTGGCGCAGTGCTGTGCGTCATTGGCCTGTTCTATCTCAGCGTGCGCGAAGATTTTACTGTCTCCTATGGCGACTCCCTGCAACTGATCGGCGCCGGCTTCTGGGCGGGACATGTGTTGATGATCGGGTGGCTGTCTCCCCGTTTTAACCCTTTGCATATTTCCATCGTGCAGTTCCTGGTCTGCGGCCTGGTGAGCTGGGTCGTGGCGTTCGCTATTGAAACGCCCACCTGGAGCGGGTTGTGGGGCGCGTCCTGGTCAATCGCCTATGCGGGCTTCATGTCCGTGGGAATCGCCTATACTTTGCAGGTGATCGGCCAGCAGCATGCGCCGGCGACCCGGGTCGCCATCATTATCAGTCTGGAAACGGTTTTTGCAGTGCTGGGCGGATGGCTGATGCTGCAGGAAGTCCTGGACGAAAAAGCGATTTACGGATGTGGTCTTATGCTGGCCGGCATGATAGTTTCGCAGCTGAATTTCAACCGTGGCCGCACCCGTGAGAGAGAGTTGTTGGATTCCGGCGCGTCGGGCTCCTGAACAGGCCTTTCGCTCTGAACGCAACGCTTAAAAACGCCTGTTGGACTGTGCGATCCGCTCATTAGGCTATACCAGACGCCCTTTGGGCTATGCAAGTCCGCCAACTACTGTAAAATACGGGGCCCTTTTTGATGTACTCCTTAGTAAGGTGATTAAGCCGGGATGCTGGATACTTCCATCGCAATAGAAACGCCTGAAGGCGTGGACTTCGATCTCACTCCCGCCGGGCCGCTTTCCCGCGCGCTGGCGTACATGGCCGACTTCCTCATTCGGCTGGGTGTCGTCCTGGCCTGTATGATTGTCCTGTCTATTTTTGGAGAAGCCGGTATCGGCATCTCACTGATTATTTACTTCGTGCTGGAGTGGTTTTACCCGGTGCTGTTTGAGGTATACCGTGCCGCGACGCCGGGTAAAAAGTGGATGAATCTTATCGTCGTACACGATGACGGCGCGCCTATTACCTTTTCTTCTTCATTGTTGCGCAATCTCCTGCGCACGGCGGACATTCTGCCCGTGTTTTACGCGTTGGGGCTGGTGTCCATGATGTGCAACAAGCAATTCAAGCGTCTGGGCGACATCGCCGCCGGCACAGTGGTGGTCAGGGCGCGTCGCGTGGAGACGTTGACGGCGCTGGCGGAGCCGGGCGTGCGGTCGCCGAGTGTTCCCCTCAAGCCGGAAGAGCAGAAGGCCATCGTGCAGTTTGCGCAACGGGCTGGCGTGCTGTCCCAGGCGCGCCGCCAGGAGCTGGCCAACATTCTGGAGCCGTTGCATCACGAAAAAGACGAGGCGGCGGTCGTTAATATCAATCAGATGGCGAACTATCTGTTGGGCAAAACGCCAGGACCTGAGCCTGTGCGGGAGCCATCCGCGCCGGAGCCGTCATCATCCATCGCGCAACCACCTGAGGAGCGGCAGTGAAGCAGGACGTATTTGAGCGCCAACAGCAGCATTTTTGGAGCGAGTACGCAGTATTACTGCAAAGGCTGGAGACCGGCGACACAACGGGCTATCGCAATTTCGCCAGTTCTTACCGGCGTCTGTGTCAGCACTTGTCCGTCGCGCGTCATCGCAGCTATTCGCCGCACCTGATTTCCTATCTGAATGACCTGATGCTGCGCGGACATCAGATGTTGTATCGTCGTCCCAGTCATTTCTGGCTGAGTTTTCTGGGATTTATCCGCTATGACTTTCCCCAGGCGGTGCGCGCCAACCAACAATATGTCTGGTTGGCCAGCGCCCTGTTGTACCTGCCGTTCATCGTGCTGATCATCGCCATCAAACTGCAGCCGGATCTGGTGAATCTGGTGCTGGACCCGCACGACGTCGCTTCCTACGAGGCGATGTACGACCCCACCTCGGAACGCTTGGGTCGGCCGCGAGAAGCGTCTACCGATGTGCAGATGTTCGGGTTTTACATCTATAACAACATCGGTATCGCGTTCCGCACTTTCGCCACGGGCATTCTGTATACCCTGGGCAGCCTGTTCTTTTTGATTTACAACGGTATTCATATGGGCGCCGTCGCCGGACACCTGACGGAGATCGGCTATACCGAGCCGTTCTGGACCTTCGTTATCGCCCATGGCGCTTTTGAGCTCACGGCGATTGTGTTTTCCGGAGCGGCGGGCATTAAGCTGGGTTTCTCACTGTTATCTCCCGGCAATCTCTCTCGCCTGGAATCTCTGAAGCGGTCGGCGAAGGCCTGCACGCCCATCCTGTTTGGCATGGCGGGCATGCTATTGATCGCCGCTTTTATTGAAGCGTTCTGGTCGTCGGATCACACCATGCCGGCGACAGTGAAATATTCCGTTGGCGCTGTCATGTGGGCGTTGGTGACCTGTTATTTTGTGTTCAGCGGGAGGGTGCGTGAACCCCGCTAATATCAATTTCCGTTTACGCCCCCGGGACCACTACGAAGCGGTGGACCTGGGCTGTCAGTTTGTGCGTCGCTGGTGGAAGCAACTCTACGCAGTATGGCTGTTGACGATGACGCCGGTGGCGGCGTTGTGCTGGCTGCTGATTGACGATATTAACTACGTCAGTATCGCTGTGTGGTGGGTGAAGCCGCTGTTTGAGCGTGGGCAACTGTATTTTCTGAGTCGCGCAGTGTTTGGCGCGCCTCCGACGATTAAAGAAACCCTGCGGCAAACGCCGAAACTGATGTTTCTGCAATGTTTCGCCACGCTGACCTGGCGGCGTTTCAGTCCGACCCGTTCCTTTGACTTGCCGGTTATTCAGTTGGAAGGCTTAAAAGGCAAGAGCCGGCAGCAACGTATGACAGTGCTGCATCGTGATAATGCGGCGTCCGTCAGCTTTTGGGTCACCATCGTCGGCGTGCATCTGGAGAACTTTCTGATGCTCGCCGCTATCGGGCTGGTTGTCATGTTTATTCCGCAAGGCGTGCAGCTGGAGTGGGAGACCGTTTTTGAGGCTGCGCCGCTGTACACCACTTGTTACTTCGTCGGCATGGCCTTAGTTGGTCCTGTCTACGCCGCCAGTGGTTTCTCTTTGTACCTGAATCGCCGCATTACGCTGGAAGGCTGGGATCTTGAGCTGATTTTCCGTCAGCTGGGGCAGCGACTGGATGATAGTCGGGGATCGGTTCATTCCGGCGACGGCGGGGCTGCGCGCCGGGTGACTCAGGCGATGTGTCTGGTCCTGGCGTTGGGCGCCCTGGCGCTTCCTCCCTCTGGTTCCGTTCGGGCGGAGACGGCGACGGAACAGACCGAAACTGCGGAAAGCCAAAACTGGGACGCGGAAAGATCCGCGCTGACCCCGGACAAGGCGAAAGAAGATATCGAGAAGATCCTGAAAGGATCGGACTTCCGTAATATCGTCAAGAAAGAGGCGCCCAAGTTCTGGAAGGAGTGGGAAGACCGCCAGGAAGAAAAGCGCGAAAAGCAGTTGGATGACTTCACAAGCTCCAACTTTTCCTTTGGCGAATACTTCGCCCAGATCTTCAAATTACTGATCTGGGCGACGCTGATTGGCCTGATTTTATATCTGCTGTATCGCTATCGGGATTCCATCCTGGCGCTGTCTTGGATGCCTCGCATTGAGCGTAAGGAGAAGAGCAAGCCGACCCATGTGTTTGATCTTGATATTCGTGAAGAGTCCCTGCCGCCGCAATTAGCCGACGAGGCCTGGGCGTTGTGGGAACAAGGACGACATCGGGACGCCCTGGGTCTGTTATACCGCGGCGGCCTGTCCCGTTTGGTGCATCGCCATGGTCTGCGTTTGAATCGCGGCGCCACAGAAGGGGATTGCGTGGCGATGGTGAAGCGGCGTCAGGGCGGCGCGCTCAGCGACTATTTCGCGGTTTTGACCCGGGTCTGGCAGCATTTGGCCTACGCCCACGAACTGCCCACTGCCGAGCGTTTTCAGGAGCTGTGCCGGGGCTGGCGCGACGTGTTTGATGTAGAGCGGGAAGGAGGCGAGCATGCAGCGCAGTAATTCCTTCGCCGCGATCGGTATCGCCGTCGCTGTTTTGTTGCTGGTGGGGTTGGGCGTCTATTGGTATCAGGGACTGGAGTGGATCGAGTACGAGCGCGATCTGGGGCCGAATGAGAAAGCCCGCCGGGAGCCTTTTCTGGCGGCGCAGATATTCATTGAAAAACGCGGCTACAAACTGGAGAGCAATCCCAGCTTCCGCGACTTCGATAACCCGGATTTTGCGCTGAAAACGTCGACAGACGACGCCATTGTGCTGGTGGACGCATACGGCTCACTGTCACAAAAGCGGGCGCAAACCCTGTTGGAATGGGTGGAGCGCGGCGGCCATCTGATGGTGACGGCGAAGAATCCCTACCTCAAGGGCATGGAAAAAATCCAGGACCCGGTTTTCGAAGAGTTCGGAGTGGAAGTGGAGCGCAATGGTCAGGGCGACTTCGACGAGGAGCTGTGGGGCGCCATTAGCACTATTGGCGGGTATGTCGGCATCACGCAAGAAGACCTGTGTCCCATGCTGTATCCCCAGGCGGAATTCTCGTTCGAGGGCGATGAAAACACCATTGGCGTGCATTTCCTCTCCAACGATACGCTTTATGGCCAGGACGATTACCTTTACGCCTCCGTCGGCCCGGATGGCGCTTCCCGCATGCTGCAGTACGAATACGGCGACGGCATGGTGACCTACATGGTCAGTCTGGATATGTGGAAGAACTTCGCCATCGGCTGCCAGGACCATGCCTACATGCTATGGCAAATGGCTCCGGGAGACAGCGGGGTCATGCATTTCTATTACAACCGGGACTTTCCCAGTCTGGGGTCCGTGCTCTGGCGTCACTTCTATGCGGCGATTGCGGTAGGAGCGCTGACGCTGCTTTTATGGCTGTGGTATCGAGGCATGCGCTTCGGCCCGCTACGGGATGAAGAGCCGGGAACCCAGCGTCAGATTCTTGAGCACATCGCCGCCAGCGCCCGTTTCCTGTGGCGTATGGATAAAGGTCAGGCTCTGGTGGAAAGCGTCAGAGCGGAAACCTGGCAGGCGATTTCCAAGCGGCTGCAGCATATTACGCGGCTGGAGCAATCTGTTCAGGTCGCCCAGCTGGCCAAACATTTTCAGATGAATGAACAAGCGGTGGAAGCGGCCCTGTTCGGCCCGATACCCAATGATCCGGTAAGTTTTGTCAATATTATTCGAGCGTTGAAGCGAATAAAGGATAAGTTATGAGTGAAGCCCACATCGAAGAATCCCAACTGCAATCCATCAGCCAGCAACTGCAGACTCTGAAGTCTGAGCTGGAAAAGGCGATAGTGGGGCAGTCCGACATTATCGAGCATACCCTGATCGCCCTGGTGGCTGGCGGACACGTGCTGATCGAAGGCGTTCCCGGTCTGGGCAAGACGCTGCTGGTGCGGGCGCTGGCGAAAACCTTTCAGGGTAAATTTGGACGCATTCAGTTCACTCCCGACCTGATGCCCAGCGATGTGACCGGCCATTCCATGTATCACATGGAGACGCAAAGCTTCAAAATCCGCAAAGGGCCGGCGTTCACCAACCTGCTGCTGGCGGACGAGATCAACCGCGCTCCCGCCAAAACCCAGGCGGCGCTGCTGGAAGTGATGCAGGAATATCAGGTCACTATCGATGGGACCTCTTTCCCGGTGCCTACGCCGTTTATGGTGCTGGCGACCCAGAACCCAATTGAGCAGGAAGGCACTTATCCGCTGCCGGAAGCGGAGCTGGACCGTTTTATCATGAAGCTGCTGATCGAATTCCCCAGTGCGGAAAACGAAGCCTCCATCGTGCGTCAGGTCAATGACAGTCGCGGCGCCAAAGTGGATTATCTGGCCCGGGTCAGCGCCCTGACCACGCCGGAAGAAGTCGGCGCATGGCAAGCGGCGGCCTGGCGAATCCTGGCGGATGACGCGGTGGTGGATTACGCTGTGCGCATTACCCGCGCCACTCGCGAATGGCCGGGCGTCGCCCGCGGCGCCGGTCCGCGCGGCAGCATCAACCTGATCCGCGCAGCGAAAGCGCGGGCGCTAATGGAAGGGCGTCCCTATATCCTGCCCGATGACGTCAAATTACTGGCTCCAGCGGTGCTGCGTCATCGCTTGCTGCTGTCCGCAGACATGGAGATCGAAGGCGTTAGCGTCGATAAACTCCTCGCCGGTATGCTGGAAGAGATTGAGGCCCCCCGTAAATGAAACTCAGAGGGGTGCAACCCAGTCTGCAGTTACTCTACTGCGGACTCGCCGTCACGCTCGCCCTGCTGTGCTGGCAGGGCTATGAGCTGTGGACAGGCGACGGCGATTGGCTGCCGGCCCCTGGCAGTGAGGTCGGCGAGGGCTTTTTCAATGTGCTGATGGGGCTTGCGACGGTAGCGCTCCTGCTGCTGGCGGCGGACCTGTTCGTGTCCTGGCGTTTGCCATCGGCGCAGATTCACCGCGAAGTGCGCCACAATCTGGCGCTGGACCAGTGGATTCCTGTCAAACTCACTATTACTCATGACTTTCCTTACGCGGCCACGCTGGAAATACACGACCATCTTCCGGTGGACTGCGAGTTCGAAGGACTGCCTTTGGTTGTGCCAATGGAGCCGGGCCACCGCACAACCGTGGAGTATCGACTGCGGCCCCGTCGCCGTGGCCCCCTGGAGTTAACCCGGGCGGAAGTCCGCGTGCGCTCGGTGGCGGGATTCTGGCTGTTGCGCCAGACCCATGTCGTGGAAACCTCCGCCAAGGTGTTTCCAGACTTCGCTTCCATTGAAGGCTACCAGTTACTGGCCACGGACAATCACACCAGCCAGATGGGCATCCGCCGCAAGCCGCGTCGCGGCGAGGGCATGGATTTCCATCAGCTGCGGGAATACCGGCAGGGAGATTCGCAGCGGCAGATCGACTGGAAAGCCACTTCCCGGCGCCAGAAATTGATTTCCCGTGAGTATCAGGACGAGCGCGATCAACAGGTCATACTGCTGCTGGATGGCGGTCGCCGTATGCTGACGCAGGATGGCGTGAGTACGCACTTCGACCACTGTCTCAACTGTTTGCTGATGTTGTCGTATGTCGCCTTACGTCAGGGCGACGCGGTGGGCATGATGAGTTTCGGCGCCTCCGTCAAACATGCGTCGCCAATCAAGGGCGCCACCAACATCAACCGTCTGATCAATCACTTCTACGACTTCTATCCAGACAAGTCCGCGCCGGATTATCTGGAGGCCGCCCGCGAGTTAATGCAGCGATACCGCAAACGTTCTCTGGTGGTGCTCACCACCAACCTGAGGGAAGAGGACAGCGACGACATCATCAACGCCTGTCGCCTGCTGCAAAAGCGTCATTTGGTGCTGGTGGCGAATCTGCGTGAGGAAACTCTGGATCGGACGCTTGCGGAGGACGTTCGCAATTTCGATCAGGCGGTGGTTTACGCCGGTGTGGTGGACTATCTGCGCCAGCGGGACAAGCTACAGGAAAAACTGCGCGCACAAGGGCTGTTCTTTGTGGATTGCGCCCCCAGCAAGCTCACCGCCCAGGTTATCAACAGCTACTTCTCCATCAAGCGGGCGGGCTACCTCTAGCCCCCTTTACGCGCTTCGGGGTGGGCTCTGCTATGCTTTCATCTGTCCAAGCATTTATTCGCGTAGCAATGATATTCGTATGTTAATGGCGTGTTAATAAAGAGGCGCATGGATGCGCCTGCGCGGCGGCCAGCCGCGGGAGGCTGGGCCTGACATGTACAGGCCCAGCCGTTGCAGACAAATAGAAGGAAGCTATTTGCCTGCCTGATTAATAAAAGGAGCCTGTCCCGTGTCCGACCCCAACCCCTACCAATCGCCGTCCTCAGAAGTGATGGATGAATCCAATTCGCCCGGCGTACTGGGTCCACCGCAAAGCATGCCCGCCGGCTGTGGCTGGAGCTGGATTGCTGAAGGCTTTGCAATATTTCGCGCCGGTCCAGGGCCTTGGATGGGCATGATGATCGTGTACGTTCTGATCATGTTTGTGGTGGGGATTTTGCCTTTAATCTCCATTGTTCTGGTGAATATTCTGGCGCCTTTGCTGATGGCGGGTTTTATGATCGCCAGTCGCAGAGGCGCGACCTCGGGACGCATTGAGTTTGCCGATATGTTCGCCGCCGTGCAGGAAAAGTCGACGCCGTTGATTCTGTTCGGCCTCATCGTTTTGGGATTCTCCGCACTGATTATGATCATCTGTGGCGTATTGTTTTTTTCCTCGGTGGCGGACTCCATGGATGCGGCGCAGTTCGGCGGCGCGCCTGACGCCAAGTTCCTGCTGGCGGTTTTGATCTATCTGGGATTATTAATACCGCTGATGATGGGCGCCTGGTTCGCGCCGGCGCTGATCGTATTTCACGATCTGGGCCCCTGGGATGCGTTCACTACGAGTTTCAAAGGCTGCCTGGTGAATATCATTCCGTTTCTGCTGTATGGAATCATTTCTCTCATACTCATGATTCCGGCGATGATTCCTCTTCTTCTGGGAATGCTGGTGCTGGGGCAGACGCTGATCGGCTCGATCTACGCCGCCTACAAGGATATTTTTCTGGTCACCGAGCAATAGCGAACGGGCCTTGGACACCTAGGGTCTGATGCTGCGCAATAACGTCAGCAGGTCCGGCGCCAATTGCGCGTAGCTGGCTAACAGACCGGCGGCGTCCAGGGCGTCGGCTTTGCTGGCCAAGGCGTTCTCCTGCACCTGATCCACCAGTCGATGCAGATAGCGTTCTCCGCGCAAACGGTTCACGGCTATTTCCGATATCGGCGCCAACAGGGGGGCGATGGCGATGGCGGCGACCACGCCGGCGGCGGCTCCGCTCCAGGTCACCCAGGCGGGAGCGCCGGCCCATTGCACCCAGAGCGCGCCCCACCAGGATTGCTGCGCCAGATACAGGCTGCTCGCCATGGCGCTGCCGGTAGCGACGGCGCTGCCGAAAGTGGCTTGTCCCCCGAGACTTTTCCCCAGCGCGCCTATCAACAGAAATACCAGTAGATCGCGTCCGCCTTCCCGGGGGCCGCTCAGGGACTGCATACGCTGATTCAAAAACGACTGAATCTCCTGTTGGTGTCCCTGCATATGCGGCTGACGCATCAGCTCGCCGCATTCCTGCAGTTCCGGAATATGGCGCTCCATAAGACGTTGTATCTGGTTTTGCAAAGCGGGCAGTTGCAACAGTTCTTCGGTGATGATGCGCAACATCGCCTGTTCCTTGCCGGATAGCTCCGCCTGCGCCGCCGCCTTATTGCGGCGTATCAGCTTGCCGGCGACGCGGACCAGTCCCCGCGGCAGGCTCATCAGGTCCGCCGGGATATCGCGGCGATGGGTCCAGTGGCGCCGCAGAATGGCTTTGGTGGAGGACATATGCTCCGCGTATACCTGGGGAACGCGGGCATGGGCTTCAGTGAAGTGGCGCAGGAGCGTTTGTTCAATGTCCTGCTCAAGTTGATCTGTGGCGGTAGCGTCTGACACGGTGAGGGCGCTGCTCAAAGTAAATGGTTAATGCGCTCCCGATTTTACCCTATCGCGCCGCAAACCGGCATACTGCTTTGTTTTCCCCTATAGCCTCACGTTGGTCAACCAGATGTATTGGTAGGGGCGCAGGATAATCTGACCTACCCGATCCTCGAACGCCTGCTCGGAAATCAAATCGAACCACTGATCGGTGGAGATCAGGTTCAGCTCGGCCAGATTAATGGTTTGCGGCTGATCTGAAACGTTATGAATGGCGAAGATGCTTTGCATGCGATCCTGGCTTTGGCGCCAGAATGAGAACAGCGCATCCCCGGTATGCAGGGTGTATTGCGTGGCGTTGGGATGGAAGGCCTTTTGGCGTTTGCGGATGGCGATCAGCTTCTGCATGGCGGCGAACACTTTCGGATGATGTCCATCCCCTTGCAGCGCTTGCTCCAGATCCTGCTGACGCCAGATATGACGATTGATGGAGCGGAACTGACCGGTGTGCTCCACTCGCTCATAATCATTTTCCGTTCCGACCAGGCTATGAATGTAGAACGCGGGGACGCCTTCCAGCGCCAACATGATGGCGTGGGCGCAGAGGTAACGGGCGAAGCCTAGATGATCTGGGCCATGCTGCACGGTGCCGCTGAGCGCGTTCCACAGACTGATGTTGATCTCATAGAACTTGGGCTGGCCATCCGGACCGGTGCGGGCGCTGGCCTTGCCGCCGAACTTTTGCATGGTGGAGACCAGCGCATCCAGCTCCCATTCGCTCAGCAAACCCTCGGTCGGGCGCAACCCCACGCCGTCATGGGAAGCAATGAAGTTCAGATAAGTGGTTCCCTGTTGCGCCGGCGGCATGCTCATCAGCCACTTCTTCAGGTATTCGCAACTGCCGGTGACCAGACTGTTGATCAACAATGGCGGCAAGGAGAAGTTGTAGATCAGATGAGCTTCGTTGGCGTTGCCGAAATAGGTCAGATTTTCGTGGTTGGGAATATTGGTCTCGGTAATGATGACGGCGTCATGGGCGCGATGCTCGATCAGCAGGCGCAACAGCCGGATCATCTCATGCGTCTCCGGCAGGTTAATGCAGGAGGTTCCGGGGACTTTCCAGAGAAACGCCACCGCATCCAGCCGGAACCAGCGCACGCCTTTGTCCAGATACAGGCGTAGTATGCGCAAAAACTCCAGCAACACCTGCGGATTGCGGAAGTTCAGGTCGATCTGGTCATGACTGAAGGTGCACCAGACATGACGGACGCCGTCAGCCGTGGCGACTTCCCGCAGCAGCGGCGAGGTGCGCGGCCGCACCACCTGGGTTAAATCGGTATCGGGGGCGGCCTCCACAAAGTAATCCGCGCCGGGCGTCTGTCCCGCCTTGTAGTTCTCGAACCAGAGCGAACGGCTGGAGCAATGGTTGATGACCAGATCTCCCATCACCTTGAATTCACGGGTAAAGGCGGCGATATCTTCCCAATCGCCGAGGGCGGGATTCACGGTGGTGTAATCCATCACGCTGAAGCCGTCGTCGGAGCTATAAGGAAAAAACGGCAGAATATGCACGATGCTGATGCACTGGCGCAGTCGGCTGCGTAAAAACTCATGCAGGCTGTGCAGTGGCGGTTCGTTATCGCCACGAAGACTGTCGCCGTAAGTGATGAGAACGGTGTCTTCCTGCGACCAGGGATTACGATGTGGCTGCGGAGGCGGCGCATCGGGCTGCAAGCCGAATGTCTCCAGACACTCTTTGACGAAATTGAGCGCGTTGACGTCCGGGTACAGCGTTTTGATGTGCTCCATCAGGCGCTGCTCCAATTGAGTGAGCGAAGCGTGCTCCATCATTATGCGGTACTCCTGGTCAGAAAGAGATTCAACTGTATGGCGACGTATACAGCATAGTCTGTGACCGGGCGGCTTTGGCGTCTCCGCGACGACGGCAAAACCGCAGCGGGCGTTACTGTATGGCGAACTCCCGCATATCGGCGTCAACGGCGTCATAAAGGCGTGTCATTACACTGGGAAAGGCGCTGATGACCCGGTTCCAGGACGGGATGAACGGCGCTTCCATCGGATGCTCCAGAAAGTACTCGCCCGCCTTCATAATATTCTTGGCGAACAGTTCCACAGCTTGCTCTTCATGATGCACGTCGAGGGCCAGGCCATTGATTTCCGCGTCGTTGCGATAGGTCTCGACAAAATCCAGCGCAATGCGGAAATAGCAGGCCTTGATGGTGCGGAAAGTTTCCTGATTGAAGACGATGCCCTGGGTGGCCAGCTTGCGGAACAACGCTTTGGTGATGTCGATGGACATTTTCGACAGCCCGGTGTCGTCGTTGTCTGCGGACAGGTCCTGGTGCTTGTGGTCGTAAACGTCGGCGATATCCACCTGACACAGACGGTTGGTGGAGTAATTGCGCTTCATCTCGCTCAGGACGCCGATTTCCAGACCCCAGTCGCTGGGGATGCGAATGTCGTTGATCACGTCTTTGCGGAATGAGAACTCCCCCGCCAGGGGATAGCGGTAGCTGTCCAGATAGTCGAGGAAGTCCAGGTGGCCGAGTACTTTCTTGAGCGCTCGCAATAGCGGCGTCACCAGCAGGCGGCTCACGCGGCCATTGATTTTGCCGTTGGCCACGCGGGCGTAATAGCCCTTGCAGAACTCATAGTTGAAGTTGGGATTGGCCACAGGGTAAATCAGGCGCGCCAGCAATTCGCGGTCGTAGGTGACGATATCGCAGTCATGCAGGGCGACGGATTCACAGGCCCCGGACGCCAGCACGTAGCCAAGACAGAACCACACATTGCGACCCTTGCCAGGTTCTCGCGGCGACAGCGATTCCTGCTTCAGTTCCGCGTCAATGGCGCGCAGTCGGGGGCCGTCGTTCCAAAGTACCCGATGGCGTTGCGGCAATGCGGAGAAGAACTGCAGAGCTTCCCGGTATTGGCTTTCGTCCGCCCGATCCAGACCAATGATGATCTCTTCGAGATAAGGCACTTTGCACAAGTGCTCCAGAATGCGTGGCATGGCTTCGCCCTGCAGCTCTGAATAAAGGCAGGGAAGCACCAGCGCCAGAGGCCTGCGTTGAGAAAAGGCGACCAGTTCCCGTTCAATGTCCTCCAAGGGACGGCGGGACAGGTTGTGCAGGGTGGTTACTATGCCGTTCTGATAAAAATCGCCCATGCTTGATCCTCTTTATTGTCGGCGTGCGTACCCTGAATGAAGCCGGAACGCCGCAGCATTCCGGCGCAGGTTACGAACGCATGGATGGCGCGTTCAGCGACTGTTGCGACGCAAGCACCTGTTCTACGGCTTCGGCCCAGCCTTCGGGACCGAACTTCTTGGTCAGGATGCGCTCCTTGCGCTCCAGGGAGGGCGGCAGGTGCGAGGGAGAACGCACTACCACCGCAATATCCGCGGCGTTGAGCATGGCGATGTCATTATGGCTGTCGCCCAGGGCCATGCTGACCGGCGTTTCGCCGCAACGTTCGGCGTAAAGCTCTGTCAGCCACTGCATGGCGGTGGCTTTATTGAACTGCCCCATCACATGCAGGAAGCGGCCGCCGCGTAAAATTTGCAAACCAGTGTCATTAAGTTCGGCAGTGAACTGTTTTAATGCCGTTGGGCTGTCCTCCCAAACCAGCGGCTCCGTGAATTCGCGTTGCTTGGCGAGGGCCGCATCGGCCTTGGATAAACCGGTGAGCGACGCCACTGTTTCGGCGTCCATTTCGTAAAAGCTTTTGAATCCGTAGGAGCCTTTGAACTCCTGCAGCACGTCCAGAATATGTTGACGGCTCGGACCGAAGGTCTTGGCGTAAAACTCTTCGCTGACATGCGCGCCGCTAAAGGGCTCCTGGAACTGGGATTTCGGCAGATACACCGCGGCGCCATTCTCAACGATGAACGGGTCCTGGTGATGCAGCCTTTGGCGCAATGCGCGCAGTTCGGCGTAAGTTTTACTGGTGTTCCAGACGCAGGGAATGCGCCATTGCTTTAATTTGGCCAACGTGGGTAATGCTGAATCCGCAGCGTAGGTGTGGTGATCGAGCAGTGTGCCGTCCAGGTCGGTATAAATGATTAGCTGGCTCATATCGCTCCCACTGGGACTATCGTCCGGTTGATGTCGTTGTGAAGGTGTTTCTGCAAATCCGATACCAGCTTCCCGGCAGCATGCATGTTTCTCGCTTTCGTTCCTTGCTCGATCTGGTCTGGTATGGCATGACGGTGCGGAGAATCCCGGTTAGTGCGTTGGATGCGCCCTAAAAGCGGGCGCCAAAGGGGCGAAAGCGCCAGGGCGCCTTATTTTGGTGCGCACAACGAAAGAAAATCTGTTCACTTTTTTCTTTTACGCTTCCGGGCGGGTCGGCGCAACAGGATGGCGAGCCCTGGCGTGGACCTGCCTCTGAGAGGAATTCACACAATCAGCTACAAATTTCTGCATGTCATCCATATATAAATTAAGCTATAAGAAATGGATTAATAAATCAGCCATATGGAAAAGGCGCCTGCGGCGCGCGCGACGAAAAGCTTACATAAATCGTTAACGGTAAACGCATAGCTGAATCTCACGAAACATCCCGCCGGCAAGCGCCTGGGGCGCACGAACCGAAACAACGTCGATGGAAACGGCGAAAATCTCCATCTGCGCTTAACTGAATCGGGTACGCATGAAACACGAAATTAAGACGATCGAACTTCCCTGCGGCAAGCTTGAAGTGGGTATGTTCGTCAGCCAGTTGGATCGTCCCTGGCTGGATACGCCGTTTCCGTTACAAGGCTTTTTGCTGCGCACCCGGCGTGATATCGAATTACTGCAACAGTTTTGCGATTACGTTTATATCGATACGGTTAAAGGGCGCAAACCCAAGGGCGGCGTTTCGCCTTTGTCTGTAAACATCAAGGACTCCCTGCAACGCCGTCGCAAATTGTTGCCTGGCGTCAAGCTGCACAATTATGTGGATGTCGCGCCGCTGGAAGAAGAGATGCCAGTGGCCAAAGCGCTGTACAAAGATTTCAGCGCCAACGTCGCCTATCTGATGGATGAAATGAGTCGCGGCGCCTCCTTCCAGCTCAAGAAATTCCAGGCTTTGGTGGCGCCTATGGTGGAAAGCGTTATCCGCAACCCGGACGCCTGCGCCTTGATGGCCCGGATGAAGAATCAGGACTCATACGCCTACAAACACTCCATGAGCGTTTCCGTCTGGTGCGTCATCATGGGGCGCCAATTGGGTCTGTCACAGAAAGACCTGGAGGAACTGGCGGTCGGCGGGCTGTTATTGGATGTCGGCAAGCTGCAACTGCCGGCGGAGCTGTTGATGCAGGCGCGCCGCCTTGAGGACCATGAGTTCGAACTGATGAAAAGCCATGTGGCGCGTGGGCTGGAGACCGTGAAGAATATCGAGGGCGTCAGCCGCACCATATTGGCCATGGTGGAGAACCATCATGAGCGCCACAACGGCTCCGGTTACCCACGAGGCATGGCGGCGAACGCGATTCCCATCTACGCCCGCATTGCGTCTCTGGCGGATTGCTATGACGCCATCACCAGCCAACGGCCATACGCTCATCCTCTGCCTCCCTCTGAAGCGGTGCGCAAACTGTATGAATGGCGCAATGTGGAATTTCAGGCGGAACTGGTAGAAGAGTTTATCCAGGCGGTAGGCATTTACCCCGCGGGGACCCTGGTCGAGTTGACCGACGGACAAGTGGGTATCGTCATCGGAGAGTATCGCTCCAGACGCCTGCGACCCCGTTTGCTGATGTTGCTGGACGGCGAGAAAAACCTTTACGACGTCCCCAGAGAGCTCGACTTGCTGGATTGTCTGGAAACCAGCGCAGGGCAGCCGCTGCATATCGAGCGCAGCCTGGAGCCCGGCTCTTATGACATTGATCCTGAAACGCTCTATATCTAGATGGAGTCATCATGAGCGACGCCCTCAACACGACGACGCCGCAGCGCAGTGAGTTTCTGCAGGAACTGCGGCGCGCTGCGTCAGTGTTGCCGGAGGGACGTGTGCTGGGCGTCATTGTCTTCGACCTGCGGCGTTTGCTGAGGACCAACGAAATATATGGCGACGCGGTCGGCGATCACCTGTTTCAGGCCGTCGGCGAGCGTCTGCATAAACTCAGGGAAGGAAAAGGCCCGGTCTTTTGCGTGGGCGACGGACGCTTCGCCATTACAGTGCAGGCGGTCAGCGCGGCGATATTGCAACTGGCGGCGCAGCAAATGCTTAAGGTGCTGGAACAGCCCCTGGATATCGATAGTCACCGCCTTAGCGTGCATCTTACCTGTGGCGGCGCCAGTTACCCCGCTCATACCTCAAGACCGGAGACTTTGTTGACCTGTGCGGAGCAGGCGCTGTCTGGAGCCAAGTATCTGCGCGTGCGCTATATGGACTATAGCGACATGCCGGAAAGCCATCGGCTGGGAGACTGGAACATTGAAAGGGAAGTCATCCAGGCGATTGAGCAGAACTCACTGGAACTGTACTTCCAGCCTAAAATTCATATTCCCTCGCAATCCGTCGCCGGCGCTGAAGCGCTATTGCGGTGGCGCAGTCCGACCCGAGGATATGTGTCGCCGGAACTGTTTATTCCCTATATCGAAAACGCCGGTCTTTCCTATGAACTGCAGAAGTGGGTGCTCAATACCGCCTTGCGCCTGGGACGCGACTGGCTGGACCGCTATCCTGACTTCGCCCTGGCGGTGAATATCTCGCCGGAGTTCGTCTCCAATCCTGAACTGAGCAATCTGGTGTTGGGCGCGCTGGGCATATGGGACACCGAGCCGGAAAATCTGGTGCTGGAACTGACGGAAACTGTGTTGCTGTGGGAGCGCAGCCGCAGCATCGATAATCTGGAGTCGCTGAGGGTGACTGGCGTTTCAGTCGCGATTGACGATTTCGGCACGGGCTACTCTTCGCTGGAATACTTTAAAGATTTACCCGCCAACCAATTAAAAATCGATAAAGCGTTTGTCTTTCGCATGCTGGACCATCCTGCGGACGGCGATATGGTGGGCCTGATGATTCGTCTGGCGCATATCTTCGGCATGCAGGTGGTGGCGGAGGGCGTGGAGGACGCCGCCTCGTTGCATCGACTGGCGGCCATGGGCTGTGAGCAGGCGCAGGGCTATTATTTTTGCAAACCCATTCCCCGCGACGCGTTCACCGAATGGATGCAGGCGTTTGATCCGGCGCAGTATTTCCGCGAAGACGCCTAGCGCTTACGTGTGCATCCGCATCAGGCGCTCATCATTGTCAGCGCGGTGTCCAGCATACGGTGAGAAAAACCCCACTCGTTGTCATACCAGGCCAGCACCTTGACCATACCTTCATGGGACTGGGTATGGTTGGCGTCGAAAATGGCGGAGGCGGTGGAATGAGTGAAGTCGATGGAGACCAGCGGCTGGTCGTTGTACTCCAGAATTGGCGTCTCCCGGCTGGCCGCGAGCATCATGGCGTTGATCTCCTCGGCGCTGACATGGCGCGCCACCTTCAGAGACAAATCCAACAGGGACACATTGGCGGTGGGCACCCGCACCGCCATGCCGGTCAAACGGCCTTCCAGCCCCGGCAGCACCTTGCCAATGGCGCGCGCGGCGCCGGTGCGGGTGGGGATCATGGACAGCCCGGCGGCTCTGGCGCGGAACAGATCTTTCTTATGCGCCAGATCCAGCAGATGCTGGTCGTTGGTGTAGCTGTGAATGGTGGTCAGCACGCCTTGTTCGATGCCCAGGTTTTCATGCAGCACCATCGCCACCGGCGCCAGGCAGTTGGTGGTGCAGGAGGCGTTGGAGACGATGGCGTGGCGGGCTTCAAGCACATGCTCGTTGACGCCGTACACCACCGTGGCGTCGGCGTCTTCGGAAGGGGCCGAGATCAGCACTTTCGAAGCGCCGGCCATGATATGGGCTTCGGCTTTTTCCCGTTTGGTGAACCTGCCAGTGCATTCCAGCACCAGGTCCACGTTGGCCACCGCCCAGGGTAATTCCAGAGGGTCGCTGTGCTGCAGCATGGCGATGTCGTCGCCGGCGACGTGCAACAGTTCGCCACTGAGCCGCACGTCCTGATTGAATTTGCCATGAATGGAGTCGTAGCGCAGCAGGTGGGCGCAGGTCTCCCGATCCGCCAGATCGTTGATCGCCACCACCTGGATCATGTCCCGATATCCGGACTCATAGATAGCGCGTAGTACATTGCGTCCAATGCGACCGAAACCGTTGATGCCGACCCGTATCATATTAAACCCCTTCGCATGGCCTTTTTATGGCGGTCGCCCCTGGTGTTGTCCGTTAACAGTGTGACTAGGTTAAGTCTTTGATCCGTTTGCACATTGACGCCAAGAGCAGACTACCAAGTTTATTTGCATAAAATTAAGTATAGAGCCTGCGCGAAAGTTCGTTATTTCAGGCCGTTAAAGGAACATGGTTGGCGGCGGATGTTTAGCGCGCAGGCGCGCGTGGGCCTCCTGTAAGCGGTCCAGATGCGTCTCCCTCAGCTCTGGCTGCTGTTGCTGATCCGACTGACTGGCCAGCACCAACAAATGCTCTTTGATTTCCTCTGCGGTCGCCTTGGTTTCCGGGTGCATTTCATGCAGAGGCGGCGCCGGCGCGCGCCGCAGTCGCACATGGCGCTCACCATTGAGAGTGGGCGCGGGTTTGCGGTCGTCCAGTTCGTACAGGTGCACCACATTCAATGCGCAATCGGGCACGGCGATGAAATTGCCGGCGCCATGGAGAAGAAAAGGCATCCACAACTGTCCAGTGCCGGGTTCGGCTCCCAGACCCGCATAGCTGCAGATAAACTGACCGTCCGGAGTAAACACCTTGAGGGCCCGGTTGACCAGATCGTTCACCACCAGGTGGCCGTTGACGTAATGCACGCCGGTGGGCAACAGAAAATGATCGCCGGTATCGCCATACCCCGCCTCGCCAAAAGCGCCGACGTAGGCGCCGTCCGCCTCGAAAATCTGAATGCGGTTGTTGAACTGATCGCTGACATAGACGCGCCCTTGTTCATCCAGAGTCACGTCGCTGGGGGAGTGAAATTCTCCTGGTCCGGCGCCAAGACGACCGAAAGTGCGAACATGGCCCACAATGCCGTGACTGTCGATACGCCATTGTGAAATCCGATGATTGCCCGAATCCGCGATATAGATGTCTCCCTGCGGCGATACCGCCATGCCCATAGGTTTTGATAACTCCCAGGGATCGTCGCCGGGCCCGCCGAAGAAGGTGTAAAGCGTCAGATCGTTGATGAATGGGTTGTATTGCAGGATGGAGATAAAGCCGCTCAGGTAGTTGCCGAGCAGCAGCAGGGGAGCGTCTGCGTCGATTTGACCGGGCAGAGGCTGTGGCGGCTGGTAAATATCTACGCCCAGCATGCCGGCGAACATGGCGTAACTGATCTGCTCAGGAATTTCCACTTGTTCGTTGAGGTCGGAATGCAGCACCGTGCGCGGCACGGCGTTCATCATCCAAACGCCCACATCCGGATCTTCCCGGACATTGAGAGCGGAACGCCACCACATCTGACAGGCGTCCCAGTAATGAAACCACCATTGCGCGGACATCTGCGCCGGCCAGAACGGAGAAGAGGCGTCAATTTGTGGTGAGGTTATCCGGGGTTTGTCCACCATCGCCACGGAGGTCACATAGTAAAACTGGCCCGGGTTACTACGCGGGTTGCCGGCCTGGGCGATGAAGGTGGGGGTATCCAGACCGGGAATCAGATCTTTGGGATCGAGCAGATAGACTGTCGCCAGAATGGGGTCGGACACCAGCAGTCGATTGGTTTTGCCCGGCACGGCGGTGACCTGGATAGGGACGAAGAAGCCGTGCATGGAGTCCAGCGGCTGCCCCTCGCGATCAAAGACGCCAATCTGATATTCGCCGCTGCCGGGAATATACAGACGTCCGTGGGCCACCGAGACATCCCGGGCGACACCAAGGCCAGTGAGTTCGCTGCGCCCGTTAGCGGCGAACGGAACGCCTTTGCCCTGCAGATCGCAACGAAGCACGTTGGCGTGGCCGGTGTTGGCGATGTACAGGCGGCCTTCGTCATCAGAGCTAAGACCTTGCGGCCACAGCAACGTCAACGGTTCTCCGTCGCAGTCGATACGCTGAATGTCGTGGCTGAATTCGCCGCTTTCAGTGAAAATGGCGATACGGCTGTCACCCTCGCTGTTGGCGTAAAATTCATCCGCTACGCAGAGATGACCGTCAATAAAAGTCAGTCCATTCGGTCCCACCAGGGGTTCTTTCTGTTTATCCCCAAATACATTGACCACATCCAGCTGCAGGTCCTTACGATATGCGATGACCTGGATACGACGATTGGCCAGATCCGACGCATACATGAGCGCTTTTGTGGGATGCGGGCACAGGCGGAAGGGCATGTTGAAACGGCCGGGTTCTTTGCCTGGTCCCCCGAAAACCGCCAACACCTCGCTGAGGTAAGGGTTCATAATCACCAGGCGATTATTGCCAGTGTCTGCGATCCAGACGCGTCGGTGACGATCCACCGCCAGACCGACTGGCGAGTTGAAGGTGAACTCAGGATGGGTGGCGAGAACGAAAGGCGTGGCGGCGGTTGCGGCGGTTTCAGTATGACCAAGCGAAGAGCGATAACTCAGCAGCATGACGGGCTCCCTTTCTGACTGAGCGATACAGTCGGTTTCCATCCTGGCGGCCTGATCTGCAAATCACATCACGGCGGCGGCAGAAACCATTTTCCCTCTGCGACCAGCTCATGCAGCGCGTTTTCCAGATCGTTGAGCAACATGGCGGCGTGATTGCGTTTCTTGCTCACGACGAAGCGCGCGTCCAGGGAGGACAAACGCTTGCGATGCAGGTCTTGAACTGGCTGTTTCTTCAGCTCCAGCCGCATAGGTCCATCATAGTTTAGTAGATAATCACAGCGTTTCACTTTGAGCATGCCGATGGCCTGGGCATGGTTGAAAGCAGAGCAATCACGGATGCGGTTGACCGGGTCACGGAGAAAACTGATGGCGCCGCCGTAACTGAATCCATGCAGCAGGACCACGCTCTCCCCCACCAGATCTTCAACGCGGTTAATGACCTTCTTGTCGCCCTGCCAATAGGCGTTGAGTTCGATCCGGGCGACGATGGAGTCGCCGACCAGGGTGGCGTCAGTAAATTCCGGCAAGGTGGAGAGTCCGATCCAAAGATCAATTTTGCCGTCCGCCAGCTCAATAGCCATGCGCCGGGTAGGACGGGAGACGGCGCGCCAGGAATACTTTTTTTTCTCCATCAGCATACGCGCGAGATCAATCAGGTAGCCTTCCGGCTTACCCTCGTCATTGGTAAAGAAAACAGGTGGGAACTCGATGTAACCGACGACGACTTCTTTATCTTCCGCGAGCAGATCGTGAATGTCGACATCAGCAAGAGAGGGCGACGAGAAGATCCACGTCAGGGCTCCTGAAAGCAACAACGTAAACAGACGGTGAAAGGTGTTCAAGATGACTCACATTGAATGCATAAGCGTTCAGCCGACGCTCGGCCTTTATTCCTTCAAAACGCAGGAGAGAATCCTGCAGCGAAAGTCCTGTTCGCAGTCGTCAATGCGATAGTGTCAGCCGAACGGAATGCGAGTTCCGGCGGCTGATGCGGGCGTGTGACCCTTCTGACGGTCTGCCTGAACAATGCTATAAAGCATAGCATTGTTGCGGGCAAACAATAGCGGCGGATTAGCCGTCGGATTTTTCAGCTTTGACTGACAGCAGCTCAACTTCGAACAACAAGGTTTCGTTCGGGCCGATGCGACCGTTGCCGCCAGGGCCGTAAGCCAGTTTGGCGGGGATGAAAAGCTGCCACTTGGCGCCGGGCTTCATCAACTGCAGCGCTTCGGTCCAGCCAGGAATCACGCCGTTAACAGGGAAGGATACAGGCTCGCCGCGTTGTACGGAGCTGTCGAATACTTCGCCGTTGATCAGGCTGCCGGTGTAATGAACTTCAACGGTGTCTTGCGCTTTGGGGCTGTCGCCTTCGCCGGCTTTCAGCACTTTGTACTGCAGGCCGCTGTCAGTGGTGACAATGCCTTCTTTCTTAGCGTTATCGGCCAGGAAGGTGTCGCCTTTCTTGGCGTTTTCCTCAGCCATCTTCTCGAACTGCTCCATTTGCTTCTTCTGCATGGCCTGCTGATATTGCTGAACCTGCGCAGAGATCTCTTCGTCGGTCATCATGGAAGGCTTGCCGGCGTATGCGTCGGCGACGCCTTTGGTGAAGCTCTCGATATCCAGCTCAGGCATGGAGTCCGCCAGACGACGACCGAACATTTGACCGAAGCTGTAGCCGGTTTTCTGTGCGTCGTTAGTGAGCTTTTCCGTTTCCGCATGGACTGCGACAGGCAATGATAACGCCACAGCGCATAGCAGACCGCTCATGCTGGCTAACGCTTTTTTCATAATTATTCCTCAAAAAAATTAGATGGATTGGCAGTATAAAGCGCTTTAAGGTACAGCTTTTTGGCGCCCTGCGCTAGGGGATGTCAACGCCGGGATATGGCAGTATCCCGGGCCTGGTTCACAGTTCTAACCGCCGTTGACTTGCTGCAACTGCTTGTTGCGTTCATTCATGAGGTCGCGCACCGCCTTGGCTTCATCCATGATGTTCAGCGCGCGTTCGAAACTGAGGGTGTCTTTGTTTTCCGCCTCCTCCAGAGTCTTGCGCGTCTCGGGAGGCAAGCCGTCGCGGGGAGATCCGGTGGCGACCTGGCGCTCTTCCTTCTTCTCCGTGGGCACGGACTGAATAATATTGGTTTTGTTGCTGACGCTGATCACGTCCACATTGACGCCTTCGGGGGGCGGGGCGTCGCTGTACTGCAGCACGCCGTCAGCGTCGCGCCATTTGTAGACCTGACGCACTACTTCCTGTTCCGGCAGCTTTTTGTCCATGGTCATCAGTGTTGGCGTCTCGGTTCCTTCCGGTAAGGGCAGCCGCCACATGGGCGAACCTGTCTTATCTTTAATAAAAAAGGGCAGGGCGAGGGCGACCCCAAGCGAGGCCAATGTCAGAAATCGAAAAATCCACTTCAAAGGTTTACATCTCCATGACCAGATTTGCGGCCACTAAGTTCAATTGCGCCTGATTCACTTCCTGCGCGTCATTGAGACGGGAGAAGTAATCAAGCAGATTGCGACGGCAAAGAGCAACCGTCTCCACCGCTTCCTGCGGCGCTGATAAATCCTCTTTCCCCGTACCTGATAGTAAAGCATAAATAAGCGATATTTCGTAGCGTTCAGCCGCCAGTTCCAACTGGAGAATGCGCCGTCTGAGAGCATTCTGGCGGCTGTCTTGTTTGTTCAGCGCGTTGCGTGAGGTTCGCAGTGGAAGAACAATTTCTGCGCGCCAGGAATCGATGGCGTTGAAATCGCTGGCGGGGTTAAAGCGACGTTGACGTAAGGCGAGCCAGCCGCAGGCGAGCAGCAGGTTCACGTCGGCGTCAAACTGATTTTGCCATTGCAGACAGATTGCCTGAGTTTGCGGGTTGGCATAACGCGCCAGAGCATAATCCCAAAGTGGATTGTTCAGTGGGAGCGGGCCGCCTTGAATCGGGTTTTTGGAGGCCTTGGACTCTGGCCTGTCAGAGGCGTTTTCGCTCATAGAAAACTCTTTAATGAATCGATGGCAAGCGTGTTAAAATCCGCCGCCATGTTAAGTCTAAATCAGTTATCGATCCAACGTTCCGGCCAGTATCTGCTGGAAAACGCCACTGTCACCGTTACGGCGCGCAGCCGCGTCGCTATTGTCGGCCCTAACGGTTGCGGTAAATCTACTTTGTTCAGCCTTATATTGGGGGAAATTGGCTCCGATTCGGGAGACATTTCCTTTCCCGGCGGAACCCGTATCTCCCACATGGCTCAGGAGACGCCCGCGCTGGATTGCTCCGCGCTGGACTTTGTCCTCGACGGCGATAAGCGACTGCGTCAGTTGCAGGCCGAATTGGCGCTGGCGGAGCAGGCGGACGATGGCGTCGCCACTGCGCGCCTGCACCATGAGCTTGACCTGATCGACGGCTACAGCGCCGAAGTGCGCGCACGTCGCCTGCTGGAAGGTCTGGGCTTCCCCACTCACTGGCACTCGCGTACGGTTGGAGAGTTTTCCGGAGGCTGGCGAATTCGACTGAACCTGGCGCAGGCGCTGATGTGTCCATCCGAACTGTTGCTGCTGGACGAACCTACCAACCACTTGGACCTGGACGCTCTGGTCTGGCTGGAAAACTGGTTGCTTCGCTATCAGGGGACGTTGTTGTTTATTTCCCACGACCGGGACTTCATCGACCACCTGGCGACCCACGTGCTGCATTATGATCAGCGCTCATTGGTGCTTTACGCCGGGGGCTATAGTCAGTTCGAAGAAGCGCGAGCAATGCGGCTGGCGCAACAGCAAGCCCTGTATGTGAAGCAGCAGGCCCGTATCGCTGAAATCCAGTCTTTTGTACGGCGCTTTGGCGCTAAAGCCACCAAGGCGAAGCAAGCGCAGAGCCGATTGAAAGAACTGGAGCGTATGGAGCTGATCGCAGCGGCGCACGTGGATTCGCCGTTCAGCTTTTCTCTACCGTGCAGCGATAAGATTTCCAGTCCGTTGCTGGTGGTCGATGACGGCGGCTTGGGTTATGGCTCCGAGCCCGTTTTACAGCATGTAAATCTGACGCTGTTGCCCGGCGCTCGATTAGGCGTGCTCGGCGCTAACGGCGAGGGTAAATCGACCCTGATCAAAACGCTGGCGGGACAATTGCCGTTGATTTCCGGCCGCAGAACAGGCGGTGAACATTTAAGGATCGGTTACTTCGCGCAGCATCAACTGGAAGCGTTGGACCCAGGCGCTACGCCGATGCAGCACCTGCAAAAAGTCAGGCCGCAGGCGTCGGAGCAGGAAATTCGTAATTTCCTGGGCGGGTTCGGTTTCCCCGGCGAGCAGGCGGCGGGCGACATCAAGAACTTTTCCGGCGGCGAGCGGGCGCGTCTGGCGCTGGCGTTGATCGCCTGGAACAAACCCAACCTGTTATTGCTCGACGAACCCACCAACCACCTGGACCTGGATATGCGCCACGCTCTGAACATGGCGCTGCAGGAATACCCTGGCGCGGTCATCGTTGTTTCTCACGATCGTCACCTGTTGCGGGCGATGGCGGACCAGTTCGTCTGGGTGCATGGCGGCCGTATGGAGCCCTATAACGGCTCTTTGGAAGACTACGAAAAAG
Organism: Hahella sp. KA22; assembly: GCF_004135205.1. Classification (NCBI taxonomy): domain Bacteria; kingdom Pseudomonadati; phylum Pseudomonadota; class Gammaproteobacteria; order Oceanospirillales; family Hahellaceae; genus Hahella; species Hahella sp. KA22. The sequence goes on from NZ_CP035490.1 coordinate 877,083, forward strand.
AATTGTTGAGCCGGTTGCGCGCGAATCAGCCGGAAGCGGCGAAGAGCGATGACGCTACAGATGCCGAAATGCAGGAAAGTGCGGAAGATCGTAAGCGGCGAAAGCGAGAAGAAGCGGAAAAAAGGCAGCGTTTAAGCCCGTTGCGGAAAAAAATAGCTACACTGGAAGCTGAGATAGAAAAGTTGCAGGGCAAACTGCAGGAAATTGAAGCGCAATTAGGTAAAGGAGATCTTTACGAGGATCAAAACAAGGAACAACTGAAGGCGCTTCTGGAATCCCAGCGAGTGAACCGCCAAACTCTGACCGAGGCGGAAGAAATCTGGCTGGAGCTAAATGAGGAGTTGGAAGGACTGCTCTGATCGGCCTATCTCTCTATGCGTATATATGCCTATAGACCGCTTCGCCGCTACGGAGTTTAGTTAGAGTCCTTGCAACCACGATAATCACAATATATTCGCAAGGAGTATTCCCATGAAACTGTGGAAACGCACCCTGACCGGGCTGGCAGTCGGCCTGTGTCTCTCCTCCGCTCTTCAAGCCGCTGAAACCATCAAAATCGCCATCGCAGGACCCCAATCCGGGTCGGTCGCCCAATACGGCGAGATGCAGTTTAACGGCGTGCACGCAGCCATTGACCTGATCAACAAAGCAGGAGGCGTCAAGGGCAAAATGCTGGAAGCAGTTGAATATGACGACGCTTGCGAACCCAAGCAGGCTGTGGCGGTCGCCAACAAAGTCGTCAACGATGGCGTGCAGTATGTGGTCGGACATTTGTGCTCCGGTTCCACTCAACCCGCCACCGATGTCTACGAAGACGAAGGCATTTTGGCGGTGACCTGCTCCACTAACCCTTCAATCACCGAGCGCGGCTTCCGCTACATTTTCCGCACCATCGGTCTGGACTCTGCGCAAGGGCCCACCGCCGGTAAATATATCGCAGAACACCTTAAGCCCAAGCGCGTGGCGGTGATTCACGACAAACAGCAATACGGCGAGGGCATCGCCAGCTCTGTAAAAAGCACGCTGGAAAGCATGGGCGTTAATGTTGTTGCGTTTGAAGGCGTCACCGCTGGCGATAAAGACTTCTCCTCCCTGATTGCGAAGCTGAAAAAAGAGAACGTGGATCTGGTTTACTACGGTGGTTATCACCCAGAGCTGGGTCTGATTCTGAGACAAAGCAGCGACGCGGGCTTCAAGCCTCAGTTCATGGGACCTGAAGCGGTCGGCAACAAAGAGATCTCTTCTATCGCCGGCCCGGCTTCCGAAGGTTTGATTGTAACCCTGCCCGCCAGATACGACCTGAATGCGAATAACGCAGATGTCGTGGCGTTGATGAAATCCAAAGGGCAAGATCCTACCGGACCATTCGTATGGACCAGCGTAGCCGCGGTGCAGTCACTGGTTGCCGCGATGAACAAAGTGGGTGAGGGCGATACAGAGAAAGTCGCCGATTACCTGCGCGAAAATACCATTGATACAGCAATGGGTCCTCTGACCTGGGATGACAAAGGCGACCTCGAAGGCTTTGAGTTCGGTTTGTTTACCTGGCATCAGGACGGCACTTCCACGCCGCTGTAACCATTGAATAAGAGGGGCGCTATTTTGCGCCCCTTTTTTGCTCTCTATTTATTACTTTTTAATCCATCAGCAAGTGTTTTCTTTTCAACGCTGAACACATTGCTGGCAGGCTGGCCCCAGGTTCAGCTGTCCTCTTCCCTGAACTCCATATCAATGCCGAATTTGGTAAGCAGGCCTTTCTCCGCTTCCAGGTCAGCGCTGGTCAGCGGGCGGGATTGCAGCCAGTCTTTCGGAAAAATCAGCGTTAACGATCTTTTGTTCGCTTTCACTTTGACGGAGTCCAGTACTTCGCAGTTGCGTGAGTGCTGCAGGACCACCGCAAGTCGCAACGCTACGGCTAATTGCTTCAAGGGATCAGCATCTTCCAACGCGTATTCATCAAAAACGGTATCCAGAATTTTCCGACGGTGAACGCGAATCAGCATCGCCAGCGATTGCTGGGTCTGCCGGGAAAATCCCGCCAGGTCGGAATAGCGAATCAGGTAAGCGCCGTGCTTATGGAATTGAGTGTGAGAGATAGCCAGGCCGACTTCATGCAGGCGCGACGCCCAACGCAGTAGTTCAGTCAGTTCCTCGTTGGGTAATTTCCACTGCTCCGCGAGCTGTTTCCATAGCGCTACGGCGGTCCCCTCGACGGCGGCGGCATGCTCGCGGTCGATATGATAACGTTCCTGCAAGCTGTTGATGGTGCGCTCGCGCACGTCCTCATGATGGATGCGGCCGATCATGTCGTACAGTAAACCTTCGCGCAGGGCTCCGTCGCAGAACTCCATTTCCTCGATTTGCAGCACATCGAACGCCGCCATCAATATCGCCAGCCCCGCTGGGAAAATCGACAGCCGGTCTTTGCGAACGCCCAGCTTGGTAAGCTGGCTGATTTTACCCAGACGTACGACTTCGTCTTTGAGTTTAACCAGGCCGTCCGGAGTGATTTTGTGCATTCCCCACTGGTTGTGCGTGAGTACTTGCTCAATGGCCTTGATGGAGCCTGAGGAGCCGACGCAATGATGCCAGCCAACGCTGCGATAGCGGTTGCGTATGTTGAGCAGCTCACGGGAGGCTTCTACAAAGGCGCGGGCGAATTGCAGTTGAGTGATCTTACCGTCGCCGAAAAAGCGATCCCGGTAAGACACGCACCCCATGTGCAAACTTTCCAGCTCTTTGGTTTCAAAGCGCTGACCGATGATGAATTCGGTACTGCCGCCGCCGATATCGATGACCAGCCGGTTGTCGGCGTCGTCGGAAAGTGAGTGGGCGACGCCGAGGTAAATGAGTCGCGCTTCTTCCCGTCCGCTTATCACTGAAATGGGGTGGCCGATAAGTTTTTCCGCCCTGCGTATGAAGGCGCGGGCGTTTTTCGCTACCCGTAATGCATTGGTGCCTACAATCTGCACTGCGCCGCGGGGCATGCCGCTGATGCGCTGCGCGAAACGCTCCAGACAGGCTAACGCCCGATGCTGGGAGGCTTCGTCGAGGAAGTTACGTGCGTCCAGACCTGCTGCAAGCTGGACTTTTTCGCCTAGTTTCTCCAGCGGCCGGATTTCATTGTGAACCAGCTGGGCGACGACCATATGGAAACTGTTCGAGCCCATATCGATGGCGGCGATCAGCTCAGGAGAAGAAGGCGCCGGAGAGACGGCGTCCGCCGGGGTGGTGGATGATATTGTCATGAACTCTCTTGAAATCCTTGCGCTAAACCTTATATTTAGGAAATCTCGTTTTAGATTGTCAACTTGCTTGCTGAATTAGTCGACCTAAGCGGTCAATTTTCAGTTGTACTGATTGCTCCAATATTAAGGTCAGCCGACCGAAATAAGCCGGCGGAGAATGGAACCACTTCTTTCACAGGACGTCAAAGTCATTTTCCTAACCGGATTTTAAGGTTATTTTTACCAGGCCCACCTTATATAGTAGTCGGTAAAAGCATTCACCTCTTAGCCAGGATTAAATAATGAGCAGCCGAATTGTTAACGTAACTGATGACTCTTTTGAAAGTGAAGTCTTGAAGGCCGATGGCCCCGTGCTGGTGGATTACTGGGCTGAGTGGTGCGGTCCCTGTAAGATGATTGCGCCGGTATTGGAAGAGATCGCGGAAGAATATGGCGATCGTCTGAAAATCTGCAAACTGAACATCGACGAAAATGAAAAGACTCCGCCCAAGTTCAGTATCCGTGGTATTCCAACGCTGATGTTATTCAAAAATGGCGCTGTAGATGCGACCAAAGTAGGCGCTCTATCCAAGTCCCAGCTGACGGCTTTCCTGGACAGCAACCTTTAATATACGCCTTCTCTGAGCGGGGGTCTGACCCCTGCTCAAAATGCGCGTAATTTTCTGGACGAAGGCTATAATTCAACCTATACTGATTTTGCTTTCAACTTTTTGGCGATAGTCCTCCTTTCGCTGATTAATAAGTAAAACGATAAACTCTTCCATCTATAACCTAACCCTCTCCAATCAGGTCAACTGTTTTTCGATCCTATGAATCTTACTGAATTAAAAAAGAAACCCGTTCCTGAGTTATTGACCATCGCCGAAGAAATGGGCCTGGAAAATATGGCTCGCTCCCGCAAGCAGGATGTGATTTTCAGTATTTTGAAAAAGCACGCCAAAAGCGGCGAAGACATCTACGGCGATGGCGTTCTGGAAATCCTGCAGGATGGCTTCGGCTTCTTGCGTTCCGCGGATAGTTCCTACTTGGCCGGCCCTGACGACATCTACGTCTCACCCAGTCAAATCCGCCGTTTCAACCTCAGAACAGGCGATACAATCGCCGGTAAGATTCGACCGCCGAAAGACGGCGAGCGTTATTTCGCACTGTTGAAAGTCAATGAAATCAACTTCGACAAACCTGAAAACGCCCGCAACAAAATCCTGTTTGAAAACCTGACGCCTCTGTTCCCACAGGAAAGACTGCGTCTGGAGGCCGGCAACGGCAGTACGGAAGATTTATCAGCGCGTATTCTGGATTTGGTCGCGCCAATCGGTAAAGGGCAGCGCGGTTTGATCGTATCGCCGCCGAAAGCCGGTAAGACCCTCCTTATGCAGAACATCGCCCAGTCCATCACCCGCAACAATCCCGAAACCCATCTAATGGTTCTGCTGATCGACGAACGCCCTGAAGAGGTGACCGAGATGCAGCGCACCGTACGTGGTGAAGTGGTTGCGAGCACCTTCGACGAGCCGCCGGCCCGTCACGTTCAGGTTGCTGAGATGGTTATCGAAAAAGCCAAGCGTCTGGTTGAGCATAAAAAAGACGTAGTGATCCTGTTGGACTCCATCACTCGTCTGGCGCGCGCTTACAACACTATTATCCCGTCCTCCGGCAAAGTACTGACCGGTGGTGTGGACGCCCATGCGCTGGAACGTCCCAAGCGCTTTTTCGGCGCTGCGCGGAATGTCGAGGAAGGCGGCAGCCTGACCATCGTCGCGACGGCGTTGATTGACACTGGCTCCAAAATGGACGAAGTGATTTACGAAGAGTTCAAGGGCACCGGTAACCTGGAAGTGCACTTGGACCGTAGAATTTCTGAAAAACGCGTCTTCCCTGCGATTAACATCCGTCGTTCCGGCACTCGTCGTGAAGAGCTGCTGATGTCTGAGGAAGAGCTGCAAAGAGTGTGGATTCTGCGCAAGCTGCTGCATTCTATGGAAGACGATATCGCCGCGGTGGAGTTCCTGCTTGATAAGTTGAAGGACACCAAGACCAACGACGAATTCTTCCAGGCCATGAAAAAGCGCTAAGCGCATGGCTGACCTGAGATGAGTTTAAGCCCCTGTCGCCCACCGGCGCAGGGGTTTTCTTTTATCCGCCGCGCCTATATTGTGCGCCTATGAATCCATCGATCCCAGCCTGTCTATATCGAATCTTATGAGTCTGCAATACCGAGATCTGCGAGACTTCATCCGTATATTGGAACAACGCGGTGAGCTGAAACGCATTACTGCGGAAGTCGACCCCCATCTGGAAATGACCGAAATCTGTGACCGTACGCTACGGCGTGAAGGTCCTGCTTTGTTGTTTGAAAATCCCCGCGGCTACTCAATCCCTGTTCTTGGCAACCTGTTTGGTACGCCTGGGCGCGTAGCTTTGGGCATGGGCGCGGAAAGCGTTGAGAGTTTGCGGGAAATTGGCAAGCTATTGGCCTTTCTGAAAGAGCCGGAGCCGCCCAAGGGGCTACGGGATGCCTGGAGCAAGCTGCCGATCTTCAAGCAAGTAATGAATATGGGGCCGAAAGAAGTCAGCTCTGCACCTTGTCAGGAAGTGATTATTGAAGGTGATGACGTAGACCTCTATCAATATCCGATTCAAACCTGCTGGCCGGGGGACGCGGGTCCGTTGGTGACCTGGCCGTTGGTGATCACGCGCGGGCCCAACAAGACGCGCCAGAACCTGGGGATCTATCGTCAGCAATTGTTTGGGCGCAACAAACTGATTATGCGCTGGCTATCCCATCGAGGCGGCGCGCTCGACTACCGCGAGTGGCGGGAAGCGCATCCCATGGAGCCGTTCCCGGTCGCAGTGGCTTTAGGCGCTGATCCGGCGACAATTCTGGGCGCAGTGACGCCGGTGCCGGATACACTGTCAGAGTACGCCTTCGCGGGCTTATTGCGAGGCAATAAGACCGAGGTGGTGCGTTGTATCGGTAGCGATCTGCAAGCGCCCGCCAGCGCGGAGATTGTGCTGGAGGGAGTGATTCATCCGGGAGAAATGGCGCCGGAAGGTCCCTTTGGCGATCACACAGGTTACTACAACGAGGTGGATCGTTTTCCTGTGTTCACCGTTGAGCGCATTACGCAGCGGAAAAAGCCGATTTATCACAGTACCTATACTGGACGTCCGCCAGATGAGCCTGCGGTATTGGGCGTCGCTCTGAACGAGGTGTTCGTGCCAATTTTGCAGAAACAGTTTCCGGAAATTGTCGATTTCTATCTGCCGCCGGAAGGCTGCTCTTATCGCATGGCGGTAGTGACCATGAAGAAGCAGTATCCCGGTCACGCTAAACGGGTAATGATGGGCGTCTGGTCGTTTCTGCGACAATTCATGTACACCAAGTTTGTGATCGTCACGGATGATGACGTCAACGCCCGTGACTGGAAAGACGTTATCTGGGCGATTACCACGCGCATGGACCCTGCGCGGGACACCGTCATGGTGGAGAATACGCCTATTGATTATCTGGACTTTGCTTCGCCAGTATCAGGATTGGGGTCAAAAATGGGCTTGGACGCTACTAATAAATGGCCCGGCGAGACGCAGCGTGAATGGGGACGCACCATTCAGATGGATGCGGAGGTCAAAGCGCGTGTCGATGACCTCTGGTCGCAGCTGGGAATTGATTGAGGGTCTGCAGATGCATCATCGCCTGCGCTTCCAACCTTCCGGTCATGAGTTTGACGCGGGTGAAGGGGAGACGATATTGGCGGCGGCATTGCGACAGGGATACAAGATTCCTCATGCGTGTGATAATGGCGTTTGCCATATCTGTGCGGCGAAACTGCTAAATGGAAAGGTTGCGGGCGGCGCTGGAGAATCAGGGCGTCGGCGCCTGGGCGCGGATGAAGTTCTATTATGTAAGGCGACGCCTGCGGGCGATTGTGAGTTTGAATTAAGACGGATTTGGGGACCAAACGAATTGGAAACAAAAACACTGGCGTTTCAAATCAAGGCGGTCACTGCGCTGTCTGACGATGTATACCAAGTGCAATTGCTGGCTCCTGCTGGCGCATTGCCGGAATTCTTCGCCGGACAATACCTGGAGCTATTGGCTCCTGGGGTCGAGGCGGCTTTCTTTTCCATTGCGAATGCGCCAGGAACCAGGGAAGTTGAGCTGCACATCCAGGTTCACCAGGAGAGTCACAACGCTCTGTTGATCTATCAATACCTGACCTCAGAGTCCGTGGTGCGCGCCCGTTTGCCGTTGGGGAAGTGTTTCATCTCCGGCGTTCCCGATATGGATGTCACTCTAATCGCCGCAGGCACCGGGTTTGCGCAAATCAAGTCCATCGTTGAATATCTGCTGGCGCAAGGGTTTGACCGTAAGCTGTCGATATATTGGGGCGTAAGACAGTCGCAGGAGATGTATGCCCGCGCTCTGCCTGAGGCCTGGGCCGAACGCTATGAGAATATCTCTTTCACGCCAGTGATGGCGGATAACCGCGATAACGAATGGCAGGGTCATCATGCCGAACTGGTGCGAGCGGTGCTGGCCGAGCGACGGCATTGGGACAACAGTCTGGTTTATGTGAGCGGCTCGCCGACGATGGTGTATACCGCAATGGATGCGCTGGCTCCATTGGGCCTACCCAATGAGCAGTTCTTTTCAGATGTGCTGGAGTATGCGCCCAGGGGCTGACGCCCCTGGGTGAGTGCGGATCAGGCGCTGCGCCGTTGTGACTTCGGCGATGGCAGGTCAGGCAGTTTGGCGCTGTCATGTAAAGCCTGAATAAAGTACTCGTTGCTGGCTTGAGGCTGGTCCATGGCGGCCAGCAAGCGCGCCAGTTCATAATAAGTTTCCCGGCGACGTTTTAGCTTCAGGCTTGCTTCAAAATATTCTTTGGCTTTGCTCCAGCGTTCATTTCTCAAGCTTAGGCGTCCCAGTGCGAGCAACAGGCTTGCGTCGTTAGGACGCTCTTTCAGCCAGTGTTCAGCAGCCAGTAATTGCTCCGCCACATTCGCCCCGGCGATCTGGCCATACAGATCAATCAGGATATCGCTCCAGTGTTGTTTCAATGCTTTGCGCAGAAGCGTTTCCGCCTGACCACCGGCGCCAAGCCGCATCAGCTGTGACGCATAGGCGTAGATGACGTGAGGATTCTTGCGCAGGTTGGCGGGCATGCGGTCCCAAATCGCGTTTAATGGCTCGCTGTTGAACTCGCCTTTGCGCGCTCGCAGCGCTTCGTCGCAGGCTTGGCGCAGCAGGTTGAGCCAGGTTTCCAACTCCAGCTTTTCCACTTCGTCGTCTTTCAGCACTTTGTATTTGCGCAGCTCCGGCAGTATCTCGCTCATCTTCTGCCAGTCGTTCAGGCGGGTGTAAACCTGCTGCAACAACTTCAGTACGAATGGATGATGAGGCGTTTTCTTCCGCAGGTTCAACAAGGTGGACAAGCACTGCTCCAGTTGCCCTCGCGCCAGTTGCAATTGCGCCTGAGTCACGCCGATGGCGACGTCGCCGCCAGGCGTGTTGTCGAACGCTTTCTTTAGAAATAAGTCGCTTTCTTTTTCATTGCCCAGTTCGTTAGCGGCCTGCGCGGAGGCGAGGTAGTTGATCAGAGGCGTGTCGGATTGCTCCGCACTGCCGGACAAAAATTTCTGCGCCTGCTTCCAGTTGCCCTCTGCATAGTGCAGCAATCCGCGAATGGTATTCTGCTGCGCCCGGCTGTATTTACGCTTCTTGCGCCATTGCCGCCAGCCAGCTCTGACTGCAAGAGTGGTCGACAGGGTTCTGAACAAATAGTGCAGGGCGAAGTAAAACCCGATCAATAGGGCGAAAGCGATCCAGACATTGGTCTCCACCAGCCAGTTCAGCCAGGAGACGCGCACATAACCTGCGTCCAATTGCACTAAAAAGCCCAGCGCCACGCCGATGGCGAGGGATATCAGCAGCACCAGCGCATAGAAATTCATGAGGCCAACTCCTTGTGGTCCAGAGTGAGCGCGCCGGTGGCGGGTTTACCGCCACGCTTGTACAAGGACTCCATCAGGTTTTTCAGCATACGCAAGGACGTGGAGATATCCGGTAACTCTGGGTCGATGGGCTCTTTCTTCAGCTGTTGCAGGTTCTCTAACAAGGCTTTGGCGGAGGCGTTGTTGATGACGAAATAATCCGCTACCCACTTCTCCGCTTTTTCCAGACTGTGCACATAAACGTCCTGATTCTTCTCTAGTAGCGAGAGTTCCGCCTGCTCCAGCATCATGCGGAGGTTCTGACGCAGGTAATAAATTTGCTCTGGCGCCAGCAGGGGTTCAACGGGAGCATCCAGGCGACGAATAGAGAAGTACTTCTCCAGTTTGCCCATGGAAGCCAGGGCGCTGTCGTACCAATGGCTTTCGCCACTCGGCGTTGGCGCTTCCTCGGGAACCGGGTTGTCGCTTAGCATGACGGTATCTTTCAGGAACAGGCGCTGATCCAGGTTTTCCACCTGATTGATCAGGGCTTCCAGGCGTAGATAGATGCCTTGACGATCAATGTCCGCAATGGCCTGCAGGCTGACGATTTCTTCCGCCAAAGCCTTGCGTACGGGGTAGGCGGCGACTTCTTTGGTCTCCGCCAGCACTTGATCCGCAGCCTGTAAAATAGCGAGAGAGCCGACGTAGTCTTTCTCCATATGCAGGCGCTGATTGGCGAGACGCAACAGATATTCGGCTTCGGCGAACAGCCAGTCGATACGACCGGTTTCGCCTTTGCTCAATAAATTTCTGGCGGTTTGATCCATCATCTGTTGCAACTGCGCCTGGCTCTCGCGCTGCTTGGCGACAGCGGCGTCCAGTTTGTCCAGGCGATCCTGATAACGCAGCCCGACTTCGTCCGCAAGCTGTTTTCCTGCCTGACTTTGGTCCATGGCGCGGTCGAGTTTGGCTTGCCAGGTCTGCATATACGTCCGAAACCAACCGGCGCCAACGCCCATAACCACTAATAGAACAAGAATCGCCAGCCATAAAGGCCAGGTTTTAGGCGCCTTAGCCGCTACAGGCGGTGTTGCGGGCGGTGGGGGAGATAATGGCGGCGGTGTTGGTTTGGACACAGGCTCTTTGACCCTGTCTTCCGCTTTGATTGATGGTTGCTCAGGCTCTGATGTAGTGGATTCTGATTTAGGCGCTTCCACGTTATCTTTTTCTGCGCTGGCTTCCGGCCGAGACAAAGTAAATGACGCGAACAAGCCTGCGTCGGGCTCGGTTTTTATGGCGCTTTCCTTGGCGCTGGCGGGTTCCATTCCGGGTTCAGGAGAAGTCGAGGGCTCCTGTTCCAGAGCGGGCTTGTCCTGCTCCGGCTGTTCTGGTTTGTTTGGTTTTGATTCTTCCGTCACACTCGTTCCTACCCAGTAATCTAAGTAATCAACGCGCCTGCAGGCAACGGCGTCCCTCTCACACTAGAGAAGGGTTAGCATGCCGTTTTGAGGAGGGCCAGTAAGGCCTCGTCGGATAACTCCGGCGCGATTTTGTAATTCAGACGGTTCTCCTGCGCCAGGGTGGCGACTCTGGCGCTGGGGATGACGAACAGCGTGTCGCCCCAGGCGTAACCGATATTCTGGCCCAGTTGGCAAAGGTGCAGCAGAGTCTCGCCGGATAACGTGACGATGACCTCCGGGCGCCATTGCTTGAGGGCTTCGTTTAATTCATTGGGGTCATACTCCAGCTCTTTACGCTCGTATAACTCTAAGGTGGCCACATGCGCGCCACGCTCCTGCATGGTTTCCGCCAACAATTCGCGTCCGCCGCAGCCCTTCACAATCAATACTCGCATGGGGGGCTCGTCTTCCTTGCGCGCTTGCAAACCTGGATGTTCCAGTAGTTGCTCAGAAGCGCAGCCTTGCTCAGGCGTGTTGACTGTCAGTCCATAGCTGCGTAGCGGCGCGGCGCTGCTCTCGCCGATAGCGAACCAGCGCACGCCCTGTGGCGCTTGCGGCCAGTAAGCGTCTATCAATTCCAGCAATAGACGCGACGCATGTTTACTCACGCAGATCACATGAGTATAGCGATCCAGATCGAGGATGCAGTCTTTTATGGCTTGTGTTTCGGGTAGCGGCTCAATGGCGATGGCCGGCAACACCCGAACTTCCGCGCTGCTTTGCTCCAACAGCGCGCGTAAGGAATCGTTTTCTCCCTGAGGGCGGGTCAACAGTACTCTGAGGCCGCTCAGCTCCTGACTAAGAGTGGTTTCCATACACGGCTTCCAGAATTTTTCCTGCTCCTTGTTGCAATAGACGCTCGGCCAGCTCCGTGCCGAGGGTTTCCGCTGCGGCGACAGGCCCTGTCACTTCGTCACGGAGTACTTGCACCCCGTCCGGGCTGCCTACTAAGCCGCGTAATCTCATTTGGTCGCCGGTAATTTCCGCATAGCCGGCAATGGGAACCTGGCACCCCCCTTGCAGACGGTGGTTCATCGCCCTTTCCGCCGACACCCGCGCGGTGGTTTCCGCATCCTGCAATGGTGCGATAAGCGCCATGGCTTCGGGATCGTCAAGACGGCATTCAATGCCAAGCGCGCCCTGGCCGACAGCGGGTAAACTGACTTCCGGCGTCAGCTCTTCACGAATGCGATCGGCGAAGCCCAATCGCTTCAGCCCAGATGCTGCAAGGATGATGGCGTCAAAGTCGCCGGCGTCGAGCTTGGCCAGACGCGTATTGACGTTGCCGCGCAGAGAAACGATTTTCAGATCGGGTCGCCGCTCGGAAAGCTGGCACTGGCGGCGCAGGCTGGAGGTGCCCACGACGGCTCCCTCAGGCAATTCATCCAGGCTGGCGTACTGATTACTGACAAACGCGTCGGTCGGAGTTTCACGCTCCAGGATCGCCCCCAGGCCTAGACCGGGTGGGAACTCCATGGGAACGTCTTTCATGGAGTGGACGGCGATATCGGCGCGACCCTCCAGCATGGCTGTCTCCAGCTCCTTGACGAAGAGCCCTTTACCGCCGACCTTGGCGAGCGGCGTATCCAGAATAATGTCGCCTTTGGTGGTTAGTCCGAGCAATTCGACGGTCAATCCGGGGTGTAACGCCTCAAGGCGTTGTTTGACGTGCTCCGCTTGCCATAGCGCGAGCGCGCTTTGACGTGTGGCGATCACAAGGTGCTGTTTCGGCATAGTTTAAAATTGCGCTAATTGTGTCGTATTCGGCGAAAAAGTCGGTTGAATTTACACGTAAATCCAACCGCAGGCGCTAGCATACTCATTTTCCCGCCGCTTGTCTTTGCCGGAGGTCGATCAGGTCGGCTGCGCCAGGAATTGTTTGACCTCGGTCACCAGTCGCCGACTGACGGGAAGCGCGTCTCTCACGCCCCGCAGGCGCACTTCATAATGGCCGTCGTGGCGGCGTTGCAGTATTTCTATGTAGTGGCGGTTAATCAGCGTATTGCGATGGATGCGCAGAAAATGAGGATTCAGGGCTTGCTCCAGCTCTTTTAGCGGCTGGTCGCTGAGCGTTTCTCCCTGTGTATGAAATACCGTCACGTACTTGTGTTCCGCTTGCAAATAGAGGATGTCGCTGATTTTAATACGCTCTATGCCGCGGCTGCTGCGGCACACCACCGCCGGCTCCTCGTCCTGCCCGTTAATCTCTTGCTTCAGGTTTTGCAATTGAGCGCGATTCACTTGCGTGGCGTTTTGCAGGGCGCGCATCAGATCCTCACGGCGGATGGGCTTGAGCAGATAGTCCTGCGCGCGCACCCGGAACGCCTGGATGGCGTATTCGTCATAGGCTGTGGTGAAGATCACTGCGGGAGGTTGAGGGTGTTGCGCCAACTCAGCCGCCACTTCCAAACCGTCCTTGCCTGGCATGCGGATATCAAGCAGGACAATATCCGGGGTGTGGAGACAGATGCGCTCCAGGGCTTCATCCCCCCCGGCGGCTTCCGCGCAGACCTCATAATGAGTGTCCAGCAGTAATCGCTTCAGGCGCTCTCTGGCCAGGGGCTCGTCGTCGACGATGATCACTTTCGTCATATCGCATTCATGGGTTCAAGGAGTTGCATGTTATAGCCGCTCAGCCTTTTTTATGTAAAGGCGCGCGCATGGTGGCGGTAAAGCGGCCGTCCATCTGACTGGTTTTCAGCACCGCCTGATCGCCGAAAAACGCCTGTAGACGGCTACGGATGTTTTGCATGGCGATGCGGTTGCCTTTGTGGCCCTGGCTTGGATCTCCGTTATGCACAGGGTTGCTTATCAAGACATACAGCCAGGACCCTTGTTCGTAGGCGGTGATGGTGATGAGTCCGCCTTCCGCTGATGGCTGCACGCCATGATAAACCGCGTTTTCCACTAACGGCTGGATGCTCAATGGCGGCACTCGGGCGGCGTCGGATAAATTGCGCATGTCCCATTTTACTGTCAATCGCTCGCCAAGACGGAGCTGTTCAATGCGCAGGTAGCGTTCGCAAAGAGCCAGTTCTTCTTTTAACGGCGCCAGGGACGAGGACTCTTTCAGAGCGGCCCGGAACAATTCAGCTAAATCCAGCACCGCCTCTTCCGCCTCGTTGGGATTGATCGGTATCAGCCCGGCGATGGAGTTCATGCTGTTGAACAGAAAGTGCGGGCGTATCCGCGCCTGCAACGCCTGCACCCGGGACTCCAGCTCTGATTTCTGCTGCAGGTGCCAGAGGTGCTGGAGATAGAAATAACGCAGGATAATCCCGGTTAGGATCGCGCTGATAGCCACCGCCTGCACGACAAACCAAAAGCCCGATCCAGGCTCTTCCAGTGCGCCTTTGCGGAACAGGGCGTTAGCGAGTATGGCGTAGATGAGAGTAATGGCCGGGGCTATCAGGTAAGCGACCAGGGCTTGCCGGGACATGCTCCAGCTTGCGCCGAGTATGCGCAGACGACACAGAATCAACGCGCTGGTCAGCACCACCCACAACATGAATAACGAGGTGAGCGCGAAATAGTCCCAGTCGAAATGACCGGGGCCGGCGTAGATAAGCGTAAACAACAGCGCGCAAAGCCCCGTGGCGATTACCATCAAGAGGACCGCTTGAACGTTGCAAAGCTCTGGTAGAAACACCCCTGGCGGGTGGGAAGACTTGGGGGACTGCTCCATTTTCGTGCCGTCAAAGCTGGTTGGCGAATACAAACGCCCCGACCCGTCGCCTTGCATGTCTACAGAGCGCGGGAAACTGTTATAATCGCGGGCCTTTACCTATCATGCCACAGGTTGGGCATGGGTTCCGTGCGCTTCGAATCATTTCCAAGTATGAGGCAACTTGACCATCATGACAAAGCAGGACACTACCGATAAGCTCTGGGGCGGCCGCTTCACAGAAGCCACCGACGCCTTCGTAGAACGTTTCACGGCCTCCGTGGATTTCGACAGGCGCATGTATCATCACGACATCCGCGGCTCTATCGCTCACGCCACCATGCTGGCCAAAGTCGGGGTGCTGACTGAAGAAGAACGCGATCAGATCATCAACGGCTTGCGTGAAATTGAAGCGGAAATCGAAGCCGGCGCATTTGAATGGTCGGTCAAACTGGAAGACGTGCACATGAACATCGAAGCGCGCCTGACCCAGAAAATCGGCATTACCGGTAAAAAACTGCATACCGGTCGTTCGCGTAATGACCAGGTGGCGACGGATATTCGGCTGTATTTGCGCGATGAAGTTGATGTTATCGCCGCTGACCTTCTGCGTTTGATCGCAGCCCTGGCGGATCTGGCGGAGCGTGAAGCGGACGCCATCATGCCCGGGTTCACTCACTTGCAGACGGCGCAGCCGGTAACCTTTGGTCACCACATGCTGGCCTGGGCGGAGATGCTGAAGCGCGACTTCAGTCGTTTGCTGGACTGCCGGGAGCGTTTCAACGTCTCGCCGCTGGGCGCAGCTGCGCTGGCGGGCGCCACTTATCCTATCGATCGTCAGTACACCAGTGAACTGCTGGGCTTCAACGGACCGGCGGAGAACTCTCTGGATGCGGTCAGTGACCGGGATTTCGCCATTGAGTTCTGCAGTTTCGCCAGCTTGCTGATGATGCACCTGTCTCGTTTCTCTGAAGAGCTGGTGCTGTGGACTTCCGCTCAATTCAACTTCATCAATCTGCCTGATCGCTTCTGCACAGGCTCTTCCATCATGCCGCAGAAGAAAAACCCGGACGTGCCTGAACTGATTCGCGGCAAGAGCGGCCGTGTAAGCGGGCACCTCATCAGCCTGCTTATGTTGATGAAAAGCCAACCGCTGGCATACAACAAAGACAATCAGGAAGACAAAGAACCGTTGTTTGACGCCATCGACACGGTTAAAGGCTGCCTGAAAGCCTATGGCGACATGATGCCGGCGGTATCGGTCAATCGTGACTCTATGGCGGAATCGGCGCGTCGCGGTTTCTCCACCGCGACGGATCTGGCGGATTATCTTGTGCGTAAAGGTTTGCCCTTCCGCGATGCTCATGAAGTTGTCGGCAAGGCGGTGGCGCTGGGCGTTTCCAGCGGCAGAGACCTGAGCGAAATGAGTCTGGAGGAGCTACGCGAGTTCAGCACGGATATTGATGCGGATGTGTTCGAGGTACTGACGTTAGAAGGCTCCGTCAACGCCCGTAATCACATTGGCGGTACGGCGCCGGAACAGGTGCGCGCCGCTGTGGTCCGTACTCGGGAATGGCTCAAACGCAACACTGAGATGTAAATCTCCCGCGTTTAATCGCGGTTTCGCCCGGGTGGTTTAACCGACCCGGGCCTTTACATTCCTTTGCCTAATAAATACCGAGCGTCGCAAACGCAACGCGCCGCCCCCGCTATACTCTATGCATGAGTTACCGGCGCAGCCTAAATCCCGACTACACCGAAGGCGTGGACCGCAAAGTCCTGAAAACGCTTTGTCAGCGTTTCATCACTTTGGTGGAGCATCGTTTACAACGCACCCGCCTGGCGCTGACGCCAAGGCAGCAGGTTGTGTTGGAACTATTGCCGCTGCTTTTTCATGTCAATCACCCCTTGTTGCCGGGCTACGTTTCCCGCACCACCCCTCATCGACTGGTTAACTATGAACCGGATAAGAACGTTGTCGCGCAGGCGCAGCGTCTCAGCCGTTCCTTCAACTATCGGGAGCCGGCGCGCCACCATGGGGATATCACCAGCCTCTATTTAATGGGCAGCACCGGCTCGATTGCTCATTCCGGGGGCAGCGATTTTGATGTCTGGCTCTGCCATCGTTCTGATCTGGACGCAACGGCGTTAATGGAGCTGCAACGCAAAGCGGACCTGGTGTGCCAATGGGCGATGGAGATGGGCTCTGAGATGCACATTTTCCTGATGGACGCAGAGGCCTTTCGCAGCGGTCGTCATGAGGCCGCCGCGGACTCTGAAGATTGCGGCACCGCCCAGCATTATTTGCTGTTAGATGAATTTTACCGCACCGGCATCTGGTTGGGCGGCGCTTATCCTTTATGGTGGCTGATTCCACCAGATCAGGAGGCGAATTACGCCGATTTGGCGGAGATGTTATTAGAGAAACGTTTCATCAAGCCCAAGGATTACATCGACTTTGGCGGCTGCGCCCGGATTCCTCCTAACGAGTTTGTCGGCGCCGGCATGTGGCAGCTCTATAAAGGCATCGACTCTCCATATAAGTCGGTACTCAAACTGATGTTGGTGGAATCCTACGCAAAAGATGAGGACACGCTGCCCAACCTGAGTCTGGCGTACAAACAGGCCATCTTCGCGGATACGCTTGACCCCAATGAGCTGGACCCTTACGTCATGGTCTACCGGCGTCTGGAGCAATCATTGCAATCCCAGCGTGAGCAAGGGCGTCTGGATCTGGTGCGGCGCAGCTTTTATCTGAAAATCGGCGAGCGCCTGTCAGTCTTCGTTCCAGAAAGAGAAAAGTCCTGGCGTCGTAAAGTCATGGAAAAGCTGACTCATGAATGGGAATGGTCAGAACGGGAGTTGCGATATCTGGACGGCCGCAGCGCATGGAAAGTGGATCAGGTGATTCAGGAAAAACGCGCAGTGGTCAATGAACTCACCGGCTGCTACCGGTTCTTGTCTTCCTATGCGCGGGAGAAGGGGTTGGCGGCGGCGATCAGCGCCCGCGATATTAACCTGCTGGGTCGCAAACTCTATGCTGCTTTCCAGCGCAAGGCCGGCAAAGTCGAGATGATCAACCCCGGCATTGCTCCGAATCTGTCGGAGGATAATCTGGCGTTTCATCATCTCAGCAGCCAGGCCATCGGCGCCGCAGGTAACGGTTGGCTGTTGTATCGGAATTTGTCCAACCCCATGGACGCGGCATTCAATCCCGCGGTCAAACGTTCAAACAGTCTCATTGAATTGCTGGTTTGGGCGTATTGCAATGGCCTGTTGGACCGCAGCACCAGCGTTAGTCTAGCGTCAGGAGAGAGTCACGCCAGCCAGTATGAGTTGCAACAGATCATCTCCAGTCTGCGCTCGCTGATAAGCCTGCCGCTGCCGGCGGTGACGCAACAGGATTACCGCGCTAAAGCCAGGCTGCGCGCAACCCTGGTCTATGTGAACGTGGGCGTTGACCCCATGGCGGATCTAAGTCGCCGCGGCTTGCACAAGCTCAGCAACCGCAACGATGCGCTGGGCTACGCCTCAGAACGAGCCAACCTGGTGGTGACGCTGGATCAAGTCATCATCAATAGCTGGAATGAAGTGATGGTGCAGCGTTATGAGTCTGGCGACACCCTGGTGCAGTGCCTGAAAAATTATCTTGCCGCGCTGGCGGAGAGTGAGCAGTTTGGCGAAGGACTGCCGCAACTGTCCGTGCTCTGTTATTGCCCAACCCGGGCGGGAGCGATTGCACAGCGGGTCAGTCAGCTGTTTCAGCAAGTGGTGGCCTGTTATTTCAGCGCCAAAGAGCGTGCGCGCAGCCGCTATATTCTGCAGATGGAAGACCGCTATTTCGTGCTGCAATTTGTCGATGATCAGCCCCGATTCACGGCGTTGGACGACTATGTCGGACTGTGTGAATTTCTGGCGCAGCCGCAAAAGCATTACAGTTCGATTGTCGTAGATGACTACGCATTGAGCGAAGATGTGCTACGCGCCGTATTCGTCCGCATGCGCCCGCATGCCGTGCAAGTGTTCTATCTGAATCAGGGGCGCATTACCGATATTTATGTGATTGACGAGAAAGGCTCTTTGCTGGTGTATCGGGAGACGGGGAGCGACCTCAATGTGCTGCTGGGGTCTTTGAAGCAGTTTTTGCTGGGGGTGCAGGAACGTAAACAGATGCATGACTCCCTGGCGGATGACGGCGCTGAATTCCATGAAGTGGAGTTCTATCAACTCCAGCCGGGGAAACCGGAATATCGGACTGAAAAACGGGATATCAGTCTGCATAAAGGCTTTGGCGACTATGTGGAGATACAGGCGATCGGGGCTTACGAGAATGGCCGCGAACTGGATTTCAATCTCTACTGTGAGCATAAGGAGTTCACGGTGCTGGAGCATGGCGGCCGGGTAGCGGCGGCGCTGGCGCATTATTTAAGTAGCCGCTTCCGTAACAGCGCCGCCTTGCCCGGCTACATCATCGATCTCAGCTTGCCACACGATCTGGAGCGTGAGGAATACCAGAGCCATCTACAGACCACTCAATACCTGCAATATAAAGTGGTGCTTGAGCGTGAGATCCGTGCGGCCCGCACCGGCGGCGGCGCGGTGTCATTGCCGAATATGAATCCCGCCGCAGCCAGATAAGCGCCGCCAACAAGATTTTCCACCGCGTCGTTTACTTTCCTCGCAACGCTGTCGCCCGGCGGCGGTTCTATTGTGTTCAGGACTGTTTCTATTGTGTTACTGCGCCGTTATACTGGCGGAATTTGATTAATTCCGGGATGGGTTATGCGCGCAATCGGCGTGATCTTGTTGGTATACGCTTCTACTTGGTTAATGTCCTGTGGTCAGAAAGGTCCTTTGCAACTACCTGATCAGCAGACATGGCGGAGCGGGGACGTCCGCATTGAGTTGAAAGCGCCGTCGGGGTTTTGACCTCGGCCAGGATCAGGTCCGGCCCCTGAGTCGTCAGGGGCCAGAGCGACACCCGTTCCGCAGCTTGAGTTGACCTATGGACCACTTTGAATATCGCAATCATCAGCTCTTCGCTGAAGACCTTTCCGTTCAGGAAATCGCCGAGCATTACGGCACGCCTTGCTATATCTACTCCCGGGCCACGCTGGAAAGGCATCTGAAAGCCTATCAGACTGCGATGGACGGCTATCCCCATATGATTTGCTACGCCGTCAAAGCAAACTCCAATCTTGCGGTTTTGAATGTGCTGGCGCGATTAGGCGCGGGTTTCGACATCGTTTCCGTGGGAGAAATGGAGCGGGTGTTGGCGGCGGGCGGCAAACCGGAGCGGATCGTCTTCTCCGGCGTTGGCAAGCTGGAGCATGAAATGCGTCGCGCGCTGGAAGTCGGCGTGCATTGCTTCAATGTGGAGTCCGCGCCTGAGCTGGAAAGATTGCAGCAGGTCGCCGCGGATATGGGCAAAAAAGCGCCAATTTCCATTCGCGTCAATCCGGATGTGGACCCGCAAACGCATCCCTACATCTCCACCGGACTTAAAGAAAACAAGTTTGGCGTCAGCATTGATGAAGCGCTGGAGCTGTATCGTTCCGCCGCCTTGTCGCCGCACTTGGACGTTATCGGTATTGACTGCCATATTGGCTCGCAACTGACTCAGATCAGCCCGTTCCTGGATGCGCTGGAGCGCGTGCTGAATATCATCGAGACATTGCGTAACGAAGGCATTCGCCTCAAGCATCTGGACTTGGGCGGCGGCCTGGGCGTTACCTACAACCAGGAAACGCCTCCGCATCCCAACGAGTATGCCCGCGCCGTCATGGAGCGCCTGAAGGGAAGCGGCCTGACGCTGGTGCTGGAGCCGGGGCGCTCCATCGCCGCCAACGCTGGCCTGATGGTCACCCGCGTGGAGTACCTGAAGCATAATGGCCACAAAGATTTCGCTATCGTCGATGCGGCGATGAACGACCTGATCCGCCCGTCTCTGTATGGAGCCTGGCAGAATATCGTGCCTGTACGGCAGCACAGCGAAGGTAAAGAAGCGCGTTATGATATTGTCGGCCCGGTATGCGAAACCGGCGATTTTATTGGCAAAGAGCGTCTCTTAAACCTGAAGCCAGGAGACCTGCTGGCGGTGCGTTCCGCAGGGGCTTATGGTTTCGTGATGAGTTCCAACTACAACTCTCGCGGTCGCGCCGCAGAAGTGATGGTGGATGGCGACAAGCACTACCTCGTGCGTCGTCGCGAAACTATCGAGGAGTTGTTCGCGGGAGAGTGCGCGCTGCCGGAGAGCGCTTCGGTAAAACCTGCATAAAAGTGAGCTGAAATGTTAATAAAGTTCACCAAAATGCATGGTTTGGGCAACGACTTTATGGTTGTCGATCTGATTTCCCAGCATGCGCACTTCCGGCCGGAGCAAGTGCGTAGACTGGCCGATCGCAACTTTGGCATAGGCTTCGATCAGTTGCTGATCGTTGAGCCGCCAGGGCGCCCCGATGTAGATTTCAGATACCGTATTTTCAATGCCGACGGCTCTGAAGTGGAGCAATGCGGCAATGGCGCGCGTTGTTTTGCGCGCTTTGTTAAAGAAAACCGTCTGACCAACAAGAAAAACATCCGTGTGGAGACCAAAAAGGGTGTTATCGAGCTGGTCGTCAACAAGGATGGCCTGGTGACAGTGGACATGGGCGCGCCCAGACTGACTCCGTCTGATATTCCTTTTATCGCTGATTCGCAAGAGGCGATTTACCCGATTGAAGTCAACGGCGTGATGTATGAGATTAGCGCGGTTTCCATGGGCAATCCGCACGGCGTGCTGGTGGTGGACGACGTTAATAAAGCCCCGGTGCATAAACTGGGCAAGGCGCTGGAAACTCATCCGTGCTTTCCAGAGCGCGCCAATATTGGATTTTTGCAGGTGGTTCACCGTCGTTTTGCTAAGCTTAGAGTGTTCGAGAGAGGCGCTGGTGAAACGCTGGCCTGCGGTACTGGCGCCTGTGCGGCGGTAGTGGCGGGCAGACTGCGCGGTCTGCTGGATCGCAAGGTGGAAATCAAGCTGCCAGGCGGCAACCTCAAGATAAGCTGGGAAGGCGAGGGCCATTCGGTCATGATGACCGGGCCGGCGGTGCGCGTTTTTGATGGCCAGGTAAGGATATAGCTCGGCAGGGACACTGACAGGAAAAAATAGACGGACTATTAATACAAACGTCAGGCATACAACCGGAACTCGCTAGCCCTGATGGGCGCTAAACAGAGTTCCGGCAGTGGAGTGGTGAATGAATAATCAGGCAAAGCGCAGTGACGAAAATCCGGCGCTGACAGCAGAAGCTGTGGTGGCTTACTTGCGTGAGCACCCCAACTTTTTTGTTGAGCATGAAGAACTGCTCAATGAAATAAGGCTGCCGCACCGGTCCGGCGCGGCGATTTCCCTGGTTGAGCGACAAATCAGCCTGTTTCGGGAACAACGCGATCATTACGAGCGGCAACTGTACGATTTGATTGATACGGCGCGTCAGAACGACCGCTTCTTTGAAAAGAGCAAGCGTTTGCTGATGAACTTGCTGGAAGCGCGCTCTCTGGACGAAGTGGTGATTGTGCTGGAAGACAGCTTCACTGGCGACTTTCAGGTGGACTTCTGTAGCTTGGTGCTGTTCGCCGAGCATAAAGATTTCCCGATCAGCAATGTTTCCACCGCTTCGCTGACGGAATGCTCTGATGCGTTGGGCGAAGAGCTGCTTAACAGCGTCAAGGCGGTTTGCGGTAATCTGGAGCCCAAGCAGCTGCAGGTTTTATTTCCTCACAATCACGCTGACATTGCGTCCTGCGCAGTTATTCCTCTTAGATACGGCGATTTGCTGGGAATGCTGAGTATTGGCAGTCGCAATGAGCGTTATTTCAATACCAGCATGGGGTCGCTGTTCCTGTCATACATCAGTGAGTCTCTTAGCCGTATGCTACCGCCTTTATTGGCGAAAGAGGGGCGGGGAGACGAACATTTCCCGGATTAGTCACTGGTTGCGAGTCTTACGGTCGGAGAGCCTTCAATGAGCTTGTCCACACAAGTAGAGGCGTTTATTGCATATCTGCATAGCGAGCGCCGCTATTCCGTGCATACCGTCAGCAACTACAATCGAGATCTACGACGCGTCGTCGCGTATTGTGAAGCCAGTGGCGTCGCTACCTGGAAAGACCTGCATACGCCACAGCTACGTCAGGCTCTCAGCGAGTTTCATCGATGTGGGCTCGGCAGCCGCTCCTTACACCGTTTGCTGTCTACAGTCAGACGTTTTTACGAATACCTCTTGCGAGAGCGAGTCGTATACGAAAATCCCGCTAATGGCGTACACGCTCCGAAAATGACCAAACGCTTGCCGGCGACCATGGACGTCGACCAGGCAAAGCAGTTGTTGGATTCGCCAGTAGATGACGAAGAACTGGAAATACGCGATCAGGCGATCGCCGAATTATTCTATACATCCGGCATGCGCCTGAGCGAGTTGGCGGGGCTGGACTTGACGCATCTAGACTTGAGCGAGGGTTTGGCCAGAGTGCTGGGTAAAGGCGGCAAAGAGCGTCTGGTCCCAGTTGGCGGTCAGGCCCGCAAGGCGCTGCAGGATTGGCTGCAGACGCGTGCGTCGTTAGCGGGAGCGGGAGAGCCGGCGGTCTTCGTCAGTCTGCGAGGGACCCGTTTGTCCCGCCGCAGCATACAAGCCCGGCTGCGCCAATGGGCGCAAAAGAAAGGCTTCAGCGGTCGCTTATACCCCCACTTATTTCGCCACTCTTGCGCCAGCCATCTATTGGAGTCCAGTGGCGACCTGCGAGCCGTACAGGAATTGCTCGGGCACGCCGATATCTCTACCACACAGATCTATACCCATCTGAACTTCCAGCATCTGGCGGAAGTCTACGACAAAGCCCACCCTCGCGCTCGCAAGCGTAAGACGGATTAGCCGTCACGCACACCCTGCTAAAACGTACTTGAATCTCTGGGTATATCTGCCTCTCTCTGTTTGCGTTCAATGTTTTAGAAACCGCCTATACTCATAATGAACCGGGTACGCATTGATGACTGTCTGCCCGACGCCGGCTTTACTTTACGTTCAGTGTCCAGGCTTTTAATGAACACTGAATGCATTGCTAACATCCTGAAAAATAAATCCTTTCTTCATGGCTTCTGAAAACGATCGTTGGAAAAAAAAGTATTTCGACAAGCTGGATGAGTTCGAGCAGTTAGAGTCCGGGCTTAAAGAGCGTATTCATGTACTTGAGCGTATTGTTGTCCGCGTCAGTCTGGCGGCGGAAGGCGTGGACAAAGATCTGGACCGGGAACTGGAAGCGCTGCGCAATATTCTGAGAAGAGAAAACGGAAGCTCCCGTGAGTTGAATCAGCAGTTGGAAACCATAGAGAAACGTGTACTGGCGCTCGATCAGCACAAGCAGGCGATCTCCAGCGGTGTGTTGGAGGCCATGGGAGAATTAATCGAGCAGCTGTTGCAGCAGAATGTTTCGCGAGAGGCGCGCAAGCAGCTAAAGAAATATGGCAAACAACTCAGGGACCGAGTGGAGGATCTACGACATTATCCGCAGTTATTGAAGGAGTTTTCGCAGCTGCAAGCGGCGGCGCTACAGGAGCTTCTTACGGAGTCAGATGGGCGTAAGGATAAGAAAGAAGGCTTTTTAAGCCGGTTATTCGCCAATCGTGAAGGTGGCGGAGAGAGTATTGCTCAAGAAGAGCTGGCGGAGGATATCGAGGCTCCGCCACAGCAATCTCCCCCTCAGGACCCAGAAGAGAGTCGCTATGCGCTGGAAGTGGGGCAGGACGCGGCGACGACGAATTTAGGCGGGGAAAATTTCGAACCTGGCTTTTCTGCAATCGCCGATCATGTGTGCACGTCTTTGAATCATCTGATTGATCAATTGGTGTTGCCGCCAAACATGCTGGGGGATTCTGAGAAACTAAAGAACAAGATCAGCGCGGGCCTGAACTGGTATGAGCTGGCGCCAACCCTGGACGATGTGGCTGCGCTGGCGATTGCAGCGGTCGGGCGGGGGCAACGGGAGTTTGAGAGTTTCCTGAAGGCGCTGGATGAACGCTTGGCCAGTATTCAGAACTTTCTTCAGGGAAGTCAGGCTAATGTTCAGGAGTCGCGAGACAATAATGCGGAGTTGGAAAAAAGCGTGCGGGAGCAAGTGACTTCTCTGCAGGAGAACGTGCGGGGAGCGACAGACATAGACTCGCTGAAATGCTCTGTGCAGCACAACCTGGATACTCTGATATCTTCCATCGATCGCTTTATGCACAAAGAGGCGGATCGAGAGGCGCGTCTCAGCGAGGAAGTGGAATTGCTGCACCATCGCCTGCGGGAATTGGAGAGCGAGTCCGGCGAAGTACGCGAGCGTTTGGAGATAGAGCGCGCCAGGGCGCTTACAGACGCCCTTACAGCGCTTCCGAACAGGGAAGCCTATGAGAATCGCGTGCGCGATGAGTTTGAGCGCTGGCGGCGCTATGGTAATCCTCTGACGCTGGTGGTGGCGGACATCGACCGCTTCAAAGAGGTGAATGACAAGTTCGGACATCTGGCGGGAGATAAAGTTATTCAACTGATAGGCAAGGAGATTTCACGGCGAATACGCAAAACGGACTTTATCGCTCGTTATGGCGGCGAGGAGTTTGTCGTCTTGTTGCCGGAGACGCCAGCCAGTATCGCCGCGGAAGTGATGGATAAGACCCGTGAGATGATCTCCCGGCTACCCTTTCATTTTCGTAATGAAAAAGTTCGCATCACCATGTCCTTTGGCGTCTGTGAGTTTTGCGGCGACGCAACGGTCCAGGGGGTATTTGAGAAAGCGGATCAGGCGCTTTACAAAGCCAAGCGTGGCGGCCGTAATCAGGTGCAGATTGCGGGTGTGTGAAGCGTAAGCATTTTGCCTTTTGCAATAGCCGGTTAGTTATAGGTGTTAGTTTTTTGTGCGTACTCCGTCACGGTTCTGCTAATGGGCTAGTCCTTTCGGGTTAGGTTAAACGGGATGAATCATCCTTCGGGCTTATTGTTTGGGTCGTAAACTTATGTAACATTTTGTGATTAGCTAAGTGGATAGTTAGCATTAATCTAATGTTGCTTATAGGGTTTCCCCATGTCACGCGAGTCCTCCAAACATCAAGACGCAGGTCTGTTTAAAAGACTCTTGTCAAAGCTTGGATTAGCGAGTGGCCGTTCTGGCGGCCGGGATGGAGCCCAAATCAATTATGAACTCAATTGGGAAATGAGCGCCATGGAGGCGTTGCGGGTGAGTACGCTCGGCTACGCCTCACCAGCAGCCACAAGTAAACTGGTTTCTTCGCAAAGCGAGACATTGAAACCGGCCGCTCATTCCGATATGCCGACGTCGCAGCCGGCAATGTCGCCAGCCAAACAAGCCGTGAGGCCCGATGCGCAGTCTGTCATGGTGGTGGATGCTTCAGACAACCTGCATGCGACGCTCGACAAATTATTCGAACACATGGGCGTGCGGTTAGTTTCCGCACGCAGCGGCGCTGAAGCGCAGCGCCTTATAAATACGATCAAGCCCGCTTTGATTTTGGTGGACGCCGCCCTCCCAGATATGGAATGGGCGCGCTTGGCGACATGGATTCGCCGTAATGAACAGCTTACTGAATCCCCCATCGTGTTGATGGCGGAAGACGATAGGGAGTTAGAGCACGTGTCTCATCCCTGGCTGGAGATCAACGACTTTCTGCTCAAGCCGTTCAACTTATATGGCTTGCAGGATATGTTAAGTAAATACTGTCGGCTTTCGGCGAATGTCGCTAAACCGGCGGTGCGCGGCGTACTGGGGTTGGTAGTCGATGACGATGAGCAGCGTTTGGTGTTAAGACGCTTTCTTAGTCGCAAAGGCTATCATGTACCAGTAAGTTGCTCGCCGGACGCCAGGGAGTGCTGTCTGTTATTAAATGGCTCCAAGGAAGTAACCAGTTGGCTCGTACAGATACAGGATGAGGATAAATGTATCGAGGTCGTTAGCGAATTCGACTCACTCTATGATGCGCCAGTGCTAGTGGGACTGGAAATGGCGCCCGACAGTTCTCAGACTGGCAAGGAGCGTGGGAACTGGGAGTCGAGACTACTGGACAAGTTGTCCAGAGTGGCGGCCAAGGATGAACTTGATGCCGCTTAAGACATCGAACAGGTCAAAAAAACGATAGATTAATTATTAGTCACAAACAGGAGTTTGCTATAGTTTAGGTATGTGTCCGATACGCATAGGCAATACTCGCATAAGCAAGCATACTGCTGTTTGTCTGAACCCTTAATTCAACGCCAAGTAACCATGAACAACAGATTCGTAATTACTGATGACCACGGCATTTTTCGCAGTGGTTTAAAACTGATCATTAGTGGTCTGTATCCTGATGCAGAAATCCTGGAAGCCGCCTCGGGATCGGAAGTGTTTCGGTTGCTGAACGCCAACACTGACGTGGATTTGGTGTTGCTGGATCTCAGCATGCCGGATAGCCAGGGGCTTGAGTTGTTACGCAAACTCAAGCAAGAGTTTGTCATGACCCCTTTCGCTGTTATTTCCGCCAGTGAGGAAGCGGCTTTGATTCAGGGCGCAATTCAATTAGGCGCGCTGGGTTATGTTCCAAAGTCCTCATCGAATGCGGTTATCGCCAGCGCAATTCAGCTGATGCTTTCCGGCGGCGTTTATATTCCGCACGAATTGCTGCGCACCGGACACGATGAAGGCATGCCCACAGGCGACATCTGTTTGACCCCGCGTCAACATGAAGTTTTGGGTCTGTTGGCGGAAGGGATGTCCAATAAGCAAATCGGCACTAAGCTAAGCATTGCGCCAGGCACAATCAAGGCGCACATCGCTGCTATTTTCAGAGAACTGAATGCCGCTAACCGCACCCAGGCGGTTCATCGCGCCAGAGAATTGAAGTTACTCTAATAAAGTCTCTGCGTCATACGCTTCCCGTAGCTTTTGCATTCTCGCAGAGCTGCGGGTAGCTCCTGTTTATACTTTTCTTCCTCCCAATCCATAATCGTCTCCCACAGCCACAGCCACAGCCACAGCCACAGCCACAGCCACAGCCACAGCCACAATTTAACTCAGTGGGCTTGCCCGTTAGAAAGGTAAATTTATTGCGGAGGTATGGTTGGTTCTCAGGAAGCCCAAAAGGGCCCCCTGGTCCAGAATGTGATTACGAGGTCTGAGGCGCGCCCATTTTCAACACGGACATGCAAACCGAGCGTAATTGCGCAGGCTTGATCGGCTTGTGCAGCAGTGGGTAGGGGGAGTCGTAAGCCAGCTTCACCCTGTCCGGCGCCGTATCCCCTGTTATCAGAAGGGAAGGAATATTAGAGCGGAAGTGCTGATGCATGCGTTGAATTGCGTCAAGACCGGTGACGCCAGCCTGTAGACGCAGATCGCTGATAATCAGATCCGGCTTCTGCTTATAGGACTTACAAAGATCCAAGGCTTCTTCGATAGACTTCGCGAGTATGGGTTGCAGCTGCCATGACTCCAGTAGCGCCTTCATTCCCAGTAGGATGGAGGCGTCGTCATCGATCACCAATACTCTTTCATAGCGCAGTGGCGCAACCGTCGCCTTGGGTGGCGCGGGGCGCTGTGATTTGTTCAGTCCAAGCGGCGCGATGATCTCAAAACGGGTGCCTTGCTCCAGCTGTGAAGAGAAGCGAATTGGATGATTCAGCAACTGACAGGTGCGTTTGACGATGGATAAGCCAAGCCCCAAGCCTTTACTGCGATCCCGCTCTGGATTGCTCAACTGCACAAACTCTTTAAACACAGAACCTTGATCATCCGGTGGAATGCCGGGACCGCTATCCCAAACCAGTAGACGGGCTCGCTTGCCTTCACGTTTGCAGCCAATGAAGATAAATCCGCTTTCCGTGTATTTAATGGCGTTGGAGACCAGATTCACCAACACCTGCTCAAGCAAATGCGGGTCGGAATAGATGAATGAGCGGCTGGGAACAATCCGTAAGTCCAGACCTTTGTCCATCGCCTGCTGGCGGAACACCACTTCCAGGCGATCATAAATACGCTGTAGCGGGAAGTGTTCCTTCTTCGGCTTGAGTACGCCAGCTTCCAGCTTAGAGATATCCAGGAGTGAGTTGAACAGCTCTTTCATGGTTTCCAGCGAGCGCGCCAGATTGCGATGTATTTCTTGCGCCTGCCTGGTGGTCAGTTGCGGCTGAAGGGCTTCGATAAACAAACTCATGGCGTGCAGCGGCTGACGCAAGTCGTGGCTGGCCGCCGCCAGAAAGCGGGTTTTATCCTGGTTGGCTTTCTCCGCCTCCCAACGCGCCTGCTTGGCCGCCAGAGCAGAGGCTTTGGCGTCGAACTGTTGTTGCACGAACTTCTTGTTCAATTCCACCAGCTCAGATGTGCGTTCATGCACCAGCTTTTCCAGATGACGGCGGTGGGTTTTTATTTCGTCTTCGATTTCTTTACGACGTCGCAGTTGTGAATCGATACCCAGCAGCATTTGGTTAATGTGCGACGCCAGTACGTCGAGTTCGTCCTGAATGCGCAGGGCTCCACGTAAAGGCAGTAAATGCCTGGCGGGGCGATTGTAGTTAATCTGCGCCAAGCGCTGCAGGATGCCATGTAGAGGGCGTTCAATGGCCTGGCTCAGTTGAATGCTGTGGAACAAGTAAAGGATGATGAGACAGGCCAGTCCGGTGCTCCAAAGAGGTAGCGTTTGCTGAGCGAGTTCTTCCATCAATACAGCGGACTGCAGTTCTACCCAAAGCTCGCCCTTTGTTGCGTTTTGAGGCGTTGTCGTAGCGGTCGGCAATTCAAAGAGCTGAGAGCCGATTACGGGTAAGAAGCCGAATATGGCGTGCCAGGGTCTGCCTTCTTTTCGTTCTATTTCGTAGCGTAGTAATACCGCGCCCTGCTTTTCCCGCAGAATGGCTTCCCGCAACGGCAGCAGCTTATTCAGAGTCTGCAGAGTGGCGATGGCTTGCGACTCGTTTTTAGCCGCCAACGCCGTGGCTAAATCTTTCTGGATGATAGAGACGCTGTTATTCATGGCGCTACGCCACTTCTGTTCCAGTGTCAGCCAGCTCAACGCCAGCATGACGCAGGCCAGTAACATGCCGAACAACAGGTAGGCCAACAGGGTTCTGCGCCTTAGCCGATGCGAAATGTATTGCTGATTATTGAGATTCATCCTGACGCCGCGCTGAGCTGTGAATTGGGAGTGGCATTGTGTAATCCGGTCAACTTCTTATAGCGCAAAACAATTATGGAGGCTCAGCCCCGAAACGCTCGCCGTGACAGTCGATCAAGGCGTTGAAGATGTGTGCGGGAAAACCGCGGCCGATTACAAACAAAGCCGGCGAATTGCGCATGATACTACGTCTGTCGGCAAGAATTAATCTCCCAACCCGTTTGGACTAGGCCCGTCTGGCGCGGCCTAGGCGACTGTTTTGAAAATAAAACGTCCTACCAAACTGGCGCTATGTAAAGTGATAAAAAGTTCTTTCCGGGCAAGCGTCTAACTAGTGGCGAAGCAGTGCGTCGAGTTCGTCGATAGCTTCGCACCAGTCAGAGTCTTCTTCCCAGGCTTGCATGATGAACTCGCGTTGCGCTTCATTCCAGAATGGCGCTTCAGCCAGGGAAACTGCGCTGTTTAGCGGGCTGTGACTGCTAATCCATTGTTTTACTTGGGTTGGGTCGTTTTCCAGGCCAAGTTGGGCGAAGAGCGTATTCATATTATGTGTCGATGTATCCATCAGACGTCTCCTCTCAAAGTTTGTGTCGAGCTTGTGATCAGCATCTCAATCCGTTCGCAGCAGCACTCAAAGTATAGGCGAAGTTCAAGCGCCGCGGCCAATTGCGGGCGGCTGTCAATAATGCTCAATCGTGCCATAATGTTACCCGCTCCGGCCGCAGGGCTTCGCCGTCATTTTCTGAGCCGGACACCGATCACAAGGGGACAGGGCGGGTGACGATCCGTTTTAATTCAAATCTATTGTTCTGCACGGGCTTGTCGGCATGAGGGCGAAACGATGCGTCGTTCGTCAACCGCTTTGGTCGACGCGTTTAGGCGTGGCGTTTTTGCTTCTGCTATGGGGATGTCTGGCTCCGGCGAGCGCAGATGAAGGCGCTGCGGATATACTGACTCCGTTCGAGCGTTCCTGGCTGCAGGCGCACCCCAATATTCGCATTGCGGGCGACCCCCACTGGCCTCCTTTTGAAATGATCGATGAGGAAGGCAATTACCAGGGCATCGTAGCGGACTATATTCAGCTGCTCGAGCAGCGCCTGAATTATCGTTTTGAGCGCACCCGTCGCGAAAACTGGACCGCCACTCTCGGCGCCATGCAGACCCGGGAGCTGGATGTTATCGCCGCTGTAGCGGTGACGCCGCGCCGAGAGGGGCGCATGCTGTTCTCCGAACATTACCTTTCTTATCCGATTGTGATGGCGGTCCGTGATGAAATGCGCTTTATCGGTTCTTTGGAAGAACTGGACCGGGAGCGCGTCGCTGTCGTTAAAGATTACGCCAGCCAGGACTTTCTGCTGATTAACCATCCCAATCTGAATCTGGTGTTTGTGGACACGCTGGAAGAGGGGCTGCTGGGCGTTTCCAATGGAGATATAGATGTTTTGATCAGCAATATTCCCAGCATCAGTTATTTGGTCAACCATCTTGGCGTCAGCAATATCAAGTTGACCGGCATTACCCCGTATACCTATGACATCGCGATTGGCGTGCGGTCGGACTGGCCGATTTTGACGCGGATTCTGGACAAGGGGCTTAACACCATCACCACCGAAGAGCAGGAGGCGATCTACAAAAAATGGATTACCTTCAGCTACGAGGAAAAAATCGATTATGCGCTGGTCTGGCGCATCACCACCGTAGCAGTAGTGGTGATCATCATCTTCCTGTATTGGAACCGTAAACTTTCACGCGAAGTCGCGGAGCGGATTCGTTCTGAGGAAGCGCTGCGCAAGAGCGAAGAGCGTCTGCGGGCGGCGATGAAACACGCTGAGCATCTGGCGAAAGCGGCGGACTCCGCCAACAAGGCGAAGAGCGAATTCCTCGCCAATATGTCTCACGAGATTCGTACGCCGATGAATGCGGTTATTGGCTATACCGAGTTGCTGGAAGGGCTGATCCATGACGCCAAGCAGAAATCCTATCTGGACGCGATCAAGAAGGGCAGCCGCGCACTGTTGACCATCATCAACGATATTCTTGACTTGTCCAAGGTGGAGTCCGGCAAGTTACGCATCGAATACGCGCCTCTGGACCCGCACCGGCTATTGCAGGATGTGGCGCAGATATTTTCCGCCCGCATTTCTCAGAAGAAGCTGGATTTGCGCATTGTGCTGGATGATCAGCTGCCGCACTCGCTGGTGTTGGATGAAGTGCGTTTGCGCCAAGTGATATTCAATCTGGTGGGCAACGCGATCAAGTTCACCCATGAGGGTTACATTTCCTTGAGCGCGAAGGCGTCCTCTATTCCCGGTGATGACGATCACATTGAGCTGGAGATTGCGGTCGAGGACAGCGGCATTGGCATTGCGCAGGATCAACAGGCGCGGATATTCAACGCTTTCGAGCAGCACGAAGGACAGAGTAATCGTCAATACGGCGGCACGGGACTTGGTCTGGCCATCAGTAAAAAGCTGGTGGAGATGATGAACGGAGAGATTGGCCTTAAAAGTGAGCTGGGTAAAGGCTCCCGCTTCGAAATTCGCCTGCATCATGTTTCTGTCAGCCAGCGTAAAGAAGAGAACAAGTACGAGTTGCGTTCCGCCAAGGCTCCGCGCTTCCGCCCGGCGAAAATTCTCCTGGTGGACGACGTGGAGACCAACCGCAAGTTGATCAAGGAATTTTTCAGCGGTACGGAGCTGCTTATTACGGAAGCCTGTGACGGGCGCGAGGCGCTGACGCTGGCGCGTCAGGAGAAACCGGACCTGATTCTGATGGACCTGCGTATGCCGCGCATGGACGGCTACGAGGCGACTCGCCTACTCAAGCAGCATCCGCTCACCGCTAAGATTCCCGTCATTGCTTTGACTGGCTCGACGCTGGCGGATGAGTTTGTGCGTATCGATCAGCTTGGTTTCGCGGACGCCTTACGCAAACCGATTGAACGCGCGCTACTGTTTAACGTGTTGACCCAATATCTGGCGGTAGTAAAAGCCAAGAAAACGAAGACAGAAAGTTCGCCAGTGCGTGAGCGTGCGAAACCAGAAGCTAAAGTGAAGCAGGCGACTGAAGCGCAAATAAACTCTATGGCGCAGCAGAAATTGGCGTCGGAGTTGAAGCAGGAGTTGTGGACCGATTGGGAAGACTTGAAAGACAGTGGCGATCTGCAGCGCGTGCAGGAGTTCGCCAGTCGTCTGAGCGCCATGGCTGAGACTTATGCCCATGAAGGATTGGAGGAGTACGCCCGATCGCTGTCGACCCTGGCGTCTCAGTTCGATCTGCAGGGGTTGCAGGCGCAGTTGGCGGCTTATCCTCAGGAGGTGGAGAAGCTGATGTCGGAAGCGGAAGATGGAGTCAAAAATACCGCATAACCTGTAGTAAGCACCCTAACTGACGGGAGATTGACGTGGTTTTTCTTCTCTTGCAGTCAAGTTTGCGTCGACTTTGTAAACCAATGAAAAACACGTTGGTTCGAGGCGATGCGATGAACAAGTTTGGCTAATAATTATGCAGTGTTCATTTGAACGCTTCAGGGGAGAAGGTCAATGGTACGTCAATGGTTCATTGTTTTGATGATTTCCATCGGTTGCGCCCCAGCCGTTTTCGCAGAGTCGCCTACCCGACAGCTGCATTTGGCTCTTGCTGACATGGAGAGAATCAGCTCGGATATGTATTTTATTGGTTATCAGAGTGTGGAGCTCAGTCAGCCTGATCAATACGGTGTGAAGAAATACATGGTGTTGGATTTTCGGTTCGCTGAACAATTGGCGCACAAAGATACCAGCGCCCAAGTACGGCGTATTTGCCGCCGGGTGCTTGATAATCCCGTACTGCTGAAGGACCTGTCCTCGATGGGATACGAAATGGTGTCGGTGGCCTTTGACGAAGCCGACCAGTTCGATTGTCTCTGATTTAGGCCCGCCGGCGCGAAAGCGTCGGCTACGCCTCATCCTCGCTTCTGACGCATAAGTCCAATACTTCCCCTTCATAACTGCAGGTTACGTGCATGGACATAGGACGGCAGCAGATACGGCAATCTTCGTAATAATCCTGAATCTCGGTGGAGCAGTCGACAGCGACAGTCTGGGTTTCTCCGCAATAAGGACAGGAAACCTCACAGTAACGCAACATTTCTACTTTCTCGGGCAAATACAGATAGGTATTTAAGTGATAGATCAAAAATTGCGCTTAGGCAAGCGCATTCGGCCTTATTACGGATTCCGCGCCGTCCGCTGGCGCATGAGCCTCAGCAGCATCAGGTAAAGCGTGGCGGCGGCGAAGCCGGCGAGCGTGCCCGTGAGGACTCCCAGGTTGGCGTAGGTCAAAGCCACCGTCAGGGTGTACGCGAGCAGAGAGCCGAGTCCAATGGGGTAGAACTTGATGAGCGTGCGAGCTGGTTCTGGTCCATAACTCAGGTGAACGATGAGCAGAAGAGGAAGAAAGGTCACCGGAAACGCTGCAAACAGTCCCGCCAATAAGGTATCGCCCAGGTAGGCTAAGGAGGTAATCGCCAGCACCAGGGCTGAGGACAGAAAGCCGCGCAGAAATAGCACTGGATAGGTCAGACGCACGGAGGCGGCGATATTTACCGAAGGGATATTGCTGTAAGCGATGGCGATCAATATGACGCCAACGCCAGCGACCGCCAGGTTAGGCCACAAGCCCCCACTGATCAGGCTGAGTGCGCCATTCGCCACAATAAACGCCAGAATACCCGCCAGCGGCGCCAACACTGCGGAATAGGGTAGCTTGAGGCAGAACAAATAAGCCGTCGTCATCGCCAGCGCCGCCAGGAAACCAAGCAAGGCGTGTGAGGCGCTGGCGGCGGCGAATTCTGGACCTTGCTCTATTCCGATGAACGTCAAAGCGATAGCCGTGCCCAAGGGAAAACCGGACAGCAGGCCGGCGGTGCGAGTGCTTACTCTCTCGGCGATCCAAGCCAAACCCATTACCGTCGCCACCGTAGTGACAACCTTGGCTGCCTGCAATATCAGGATGTCCACGAAGGGGCTCTGATGAAAGCAGGTGAAAAACCGGTTTTGGGATGGCGCGTTTCTATGGAGTTCAGCCTCTAGTAACTCTTCTCGCTGGCGAGCCCGGCCTTGGCCTGTTTGGCCATTTCCACCAGAACTTGTCGCGCCTCATCCGTTGAATGAATCGAGCGAATCAGGGGGACGGACAATTTGCAGGAGAGACTGTGAGCGATCACCTGCAGATAAAGCTCGTGGCTGGTGATCTCCGTCAGCTCTGCGGATACCACGTCATGGACGCCGCCATAGTAGCGAACGTAATTGCAGAGCGTCTCTGCGTGGTCGTCGTTCATGTGTTGAATAATGCCGGCTACGTCTTGGGTGGAAAGGGTCATAGCTTCAATTTCCGATGGTTATTAATATGGCAACGATATTGGCATGTTAATAATCAGGCGCATGGATGCGCCTGCGCGGCGGCTGGCCGCGGGAGACAGTGCCTGACCTGTGCAGGGACTGTCGTTGCAGACAAATAGAAGGAAGCTATTTGTCCGCCTGATTAATAGTATGCTTTGGCGGCGCTATAACAGG
This sequence comes from Hahella sp. KA22, assembly GCF_004135205.1. NCBI lineage: Bacteria > Pseudomonadati > Pseudomonadota > Gammaproteobacteria > Oceanospirillales > Hahellaceae > Hahella > Hahella sp. KA22. Next base: position 912,116 of record NZ_CP035490.1, read on the forward strand.
TCGTTTGCAGCCTGTTTCCGACGTCACGCAGCCGCGCCGTCAGGAAATCCTCGAACCAGCCGCCGATCTGCGGCAGGCTGATCAATAAGCGATGATTGTCATCGACAAAGTGCAGGGTGCAACGATGCTGGCTTCCCCATTTGAGCACATTCTGCGGCTCAATCAGATGGTCCCGCCAGCCATGCACGACTTCCGTATGCGGCGCCGATGGCTCCAGCCAGGGTTCTGCATAGCCGGACAGGCCGATTGCTGGGGCCAATAAAAACAGGCCCTCGACGGGATGATCCCGGGAAACTTTCAGCGAGACATACGCGCCCATACTGGAGCCCACCAGAATCAAACGCTCGTCGCCGGGCAGTTGTTTCAGCAAATGCTCCGCTCGCTCGTCAGGGTCAGACATGCCGCGATAATCCACGCTGGTGATGGAGAAGCCCATGCGTCCCGCGATATCCGACAAATACTGAATTTTTCCGCCCCAGGGACCGCTATCCCGGCCGTGGGAAAAAATGACCCGCCACATTGTTTATCCTGTCGCCCCTTTCAAATTTGTCGAGAGTAAGGCGTTACAACCGTTAAGCGTCGCGCCACTTTATATTGCAGCCCATACTTGGACGTTGATCGGAGGCAATTTCGCCGCCGTTTAATAGTGCGTCCACCGCCAGCCGTAAATCTTTTCCAGTAATGGGTTTGTCAGAGCCGGGACGGCTGTCGTCGAATTGGCCCCGATAAACCAGACGACGCTGGGCGTCGAACAGAAAAAAATCCGGCGTGCAGGCGGCATGATAGGCTTTGGCGACTTCTTGCGTCTCGTCGTACACGTAGGGGAACACATATTTGTAGCGCGCCACTTCCAGCGCCATGTTTTCCGGGGAATCCGCCGGGTAGGCGCTGGCGTCGTTGGCGTTGATGGCGATGACGCCAAGTCCCTTGGCGGCGTAGTCGCGGGCGAAATCCGCCAGCGCTTTTTTCAGATGAATGACATAGGGACAATGATTACAGATGAACATCACCAGCAGTGCAGGATCGTCGCTGAAATCGGCCAGCGACCAATGGCGTCCTTGAGTATCGCTTAGATTAAAGTTCGGCGCGCGGGAGCCCAGTGTGAGCATGGTGGAGGAAGTCAGGGCCATTGTAGTCTCCTTCTTTGTTTTCCTGGGGGAATTTAGCGTATTGACTGGCAAGGCTGACGGGTAGAGTTTACCATTAAAAAGAAACTGAAGGAGATATGAGTGGCGCAATACGAATTGGTGTTTACTGGCGGCTTAGTGGATGGTTTTTCCCTGGATCAGGTTAAGGAAAATGTCGCTAAGTTATTTAAGGCGTCGCCCGCGCAGGTGGACCAGATGTTCTCCGGTAAGGCGGTGGTGCTGCGCAATCGCCTGGATGACGTCACCGCCCAGAAATACAAAGCCGTGCTGCATAAAAACGGCGCGGTTTGTTTGATTCGTGAAATGGGCGCGCCGGAGGTCTCGGAACCTGCGCCAGCGCCAACTGCGCCCCCATCCGCGCCAGCTCAACCCGCTGTGCGCGAACCGACGCCGCAGGCGGTTGCACCTGCTAAGCCCGTTAAATCTTCTGCGCCAACAGGCGGTCTGCCTGTTGCGGGTGAGAAAGTGGATGAGATTCTGTCAGAGGTGGATTGGGATGTCGCCCCGGTCGGAACAGCGATGGCCGAGCATCATGAGACTCCGCCTCTCCCTGAGCCGGATTTGTCGCACTTGCAACTGGCCCCTACCGGCAGCGATCTTGGACAGAAGAAAAAAGATCCGCCGCCACCTGCTCCAGACACCAGTCACCTCAAGCTGGAAGAGCCCCGTAAATAGGATTCCCAGCCCGTAAGCACCCGACTTAGTGCAAAGGCCCCATCAGCTCGTAGAATTCTTCAGGGCAGGGGCCGCTGTATTTTTTATAGCGAATCGCCCGGAACTCTTCTCCCTGCTGTGGTCTTGACGTTCCCGGCGGCGTCGGATAGATAAACTCCAGATCTCCGGGATAGAAGCTCATTAGCCACTGGCGGGGATAGACCTCCAATACTTCCGCGACGCCTTTCAGCGGACGGAAGACGCAGGTTTCTTTCTGCTTCGGTTTGCTCTGGCGAGTTGGCGGCTTGGGCTCTGGCGCTTCAGGTTCAGGAGCGGGGTGCACGTCTTCGACAGCCGGCATTTCCGGCTGCGGCTCGGGCGCCTCGGGTTGCGTGGTTTTTCCTGCGCAGCCAGCCAGTAGCGCGAATCCGAGCATCAGCGGCAACGCTTTTCCATATCTGGAAGAATAAGGCCGCGTTAAACGGCCGATCGTCTGTTCTGTTCTCACCGCCGCGTCTGCGCTCTCACACACTCAATAACTTGCTGACGCTGGCTTTCCGCATAGGAGGCCAGGATGGATTGCAGGCTGTGTTCGTCACGTTGATGAATGGCGTCCAATGAGCTGCGCATGTAAGACAGATTGTCTTCAATGATTTTTGGGCCCTGACGCAAGGCCATAAAGCTGCAGCGTTTGGCGGACGGCCAAAGATCGTTGACCATGTTGATAATGAAATAGTTATCTGCGTAGACCAAAGAGGCTTGTGTATATTCGACGCCGATCTTATGGAAATTCAGCAGGTCGCCTTTTTCGAAGCAGGATTTCATCTGCGTATAAAGCGATTCCAGGCGCTCCATATCGTGAGGACGCCAGCTACGCACCAGTTTGACGCCGGTATGACTCAATATCAGCAGCAGGGTTTCATATAGACTACCGACAAAGTGCTCGTTCAACTCCGTGACGAAAGCGCCTTTGCGGGGCACGTTGGTTACAAGATAACGCTTTTCCAGCAGCAAAAGAGCTTCTCGGATAGAGCCGTGGCTGACTTCCAGCTCTTTGGACATGGCGTTCTCGAAGATTCTTTGGCCGGACTGCAAGTGGCCGAGCACGATGAGATCTTCCAAATGCTGGGCGACCTGCTCGGTCAGCGTCTCCTTGGGTTTGAACGTCATTTTTACCCCGATGCGGGCGAAAGAAAGATGGGATAGGGTTACAGGGCGCTAATGGTTGCATAGAAATTGCTTGAAGAAAACCGCAGAAGCCGCAACCTGCGGGCGGTTTATGGTTTTAACGGATAACAAAGCGTTCTCAATAAATAACTTAAAGTTATATGGAACGGAGCCGATAACCCTGAAGCAGGCTGTGCGTTTCTATAAATGCCCCAGGCAAAAAAAAGCGGAGCCGCATCCGGCTCCGCAAGCGCAGCAGATAAAGAACGTTCCCTTACACGTCGACTACACACGAACGAGAGCAATCGCCAGTGTCTGACGCTCAATAGGGGGGCGTCCTTATAAACCAGTGTAGACCGTTCCCGGTCATTTACCATCTGGGAAATTCCCCGTTCGCCCCGTCATTCGCGGGCGGACGGGGAATTGACTCCGTATTTTTCCCGTTTTATGTGAATTTGTGTTTTAGCGCAGCTCTATTTCATATTAAGCAGCTTCGGAAAGTCCTTGATAAAGCCGCATTTCCGCCAATTGGTCAGCAATTTCACTGGTCGGCGCGCGCTGTTGTTCTGATTGAGTAAAGATTTCCGTCAAGGTGTTGGCAATTCGCGCTGTTTTGTCGTCAATGAGTAACTGTTTATTACCGCTATGGTGCAGCGAGGCATAAATCAGCCCTCCAGCGTTGATGACGTAGTCCGGCGCGTATAGAACGCCGCGTTGGTGGAGGGCGTCGCCGTGACGGGTTTCGCCCAGTTGGTTATTCGCTGAGCCTGCGACAATGGCGCAACGCAGCTGTTCCAGAGTTTTGTCATTAATGACGCCGCCAAGGCCACAGGGCGCAAAGACGTCGCAAGGCGTGCGATAGATATCCGCAGGACTCATCGCTTCCGCATTGAACTCTTCTTTTACGCGTTGGATACGGGCGGAGTCGATATCCGTGACGACCAGTTTGGCGCCCGCTTGATACAGAAACTTGCATAAGAGATAGCCGACATTGCCGACCCCTTGTACAGCGACTTTTACGCCGCCCAGGTCACGCTTGAGCTTGTAAGCGACGGCGGCCTTGATGCCTTCGAAGACTCCGCGGGCGGTGTACAGAGACGGATTGTCCTCGTCGCTGGTGCTGGTGACGTGATTGGTTTCGCGGCGGATGTAATCCATTTCCCGGGCGCTGGTGCCGGAATCAATCGCGGTGATGTAACGTCCGTTAAGAGATTCAATAAAGCGGCCAAATGTGCGGAAAAGCTTTTCCGCATCGTAAGCGCCTTTGGGTTTCATGATGACGGACTTGCCGCCGCCCTGTTCCACGCCCGCCAGCACAGCTTTGTAGCTCATGCCTCTGGCCAGCCTAACGGCGTCCAGCAGCGCCGCCTCCGTGGAATCGTAAGAGATAAAACGGCATCCGCCCAGGGCGGGACCGAACCGGGTATTGTGAATAGCGATAATCGCTTTGAGTCCACTGTCTGCATCGTCTCTGACATGCAATTCGTTGACTCGATATTTGTCGAGCAGATCAAACATGACTGCACTCCTCTTAAAAACTCACGTTACAGCTAAGGGGGGAGGAGACTTGTGGTCGCCGCGCCTTGCCGGAGCCGTGAAAGGTGATAACCTCGCGTTAACAGAGGAAACGCGCTTTTTTATTTTGGGCGGATGCGCTTTGCTGTAGGAAGCTAAGAGTCCGCGTTAGGGGTTAATTCCCGCAATAAAGACGGGTCATAACCTCGTTTGAGTATAAAACGACCTGGCCGCTTAATAAACCCGCTGCCAGATCCGGGAAAAATACTGGCGCAGTGACAGAGCGGAGCGGCTTGGCTATGCTCTTAGGTATCGGAGAAACCCATTAAAAATAAATAATTAAGCTGGCGCTCCAAAGCGTAGAGGAGATTCCGGCCGTGCGTACGATTGAAGAACTTGCGCTGGCGAATGAATTGATGAAATGGGCGTACGTGAAGAAACTCACGTTGCACCCTGACTCTGAGGATTTATCCGCCATTCTCGAACAGCACCCTAAATTAGTGGTGGCGATGAATCATGGCCCGGCGCTTGGCGCTCTGGCCGCAGCGATTGCCCTGATGCATGCGTATCTGCGTAGCGGCGGCGAAGAACGCGTGCCTTTTGCATTGACCTGGCGGGGCTATTATCAGGTTCCCGTGTTTAAGCAGTTATTCACGCTATTAACTCAGGTTGATCGCTCCTTGTCGTTCAACGATGTCCTGCGGCTGATGCGAACCAGCCGCTACACGGATTGCCTTATCATGCCCGAAGGCGAGAATTGCAGCTTCGGCGATGGCCTGAACGTGCAGCCTTTCCTGAGTCCACGCTTCATTGAGCTGTCCTTGCGGTCGCGTGCGCCATTGTTGCTGTGTCTGCATCAGGGAGCGGAATCCTGGGCTAACCCTGTGCGCATTCCTCCGTGGCTATTGGGTGTGGGAAGAGTGTTGCCAAGAAACATGGAATTGCGTCTGCGGGATTCGCGCATGCTCAGCATTCCCCGTTTCCCGCGCAAACTCAGTAATCTGAATGTGATGTTCCGACTTTATCATCCTCGCCTGTTGGAAAAAGATCTCAGTGACGATGCGTCGATCAGGACGCGTCAGCTCTGGCAGGAGGCCTGGCAGATCCACGCTGTCATGCAATCCCATATTGAAAAAATGGCGCAGGCGACGGCGCCCAGCTTACATGGAAATGACTATGAACTTCACTCAGGAGGTTAGCGCGTGGCTGTCGGAGAACGGATACGGCGAGCTTGAGTCGTCGCAGTCCGTGGGTGGAGGCTGCATTAATCAAACTTTGGAGATTCACACCAGTCACAAAGAGCGGTTCTTCCTGAAGTATCATGGCTCGCCGCCGGTAGGGATGTTTTCAGTAGAGGCTCGCTCACTGGATATATTGCGCGAAGCCAAAGGCGTGCGCGTTCCAGTGGTGATCGCCAATGCGGAGCACTATCTACTGCTGGAATGGGTGGAGCCTCATGAGAGAGCGCCGGATTATTGGACTCGCTTTGGCGAAGGGCTGGCGAAGCAGCATCAATCCGTTGCGCTGGAATTTGGCTTTGGATTCGCCACCTACTGCGGAACGACCTTGCAGCCTAATGATAATTACACCGATGGATATGTTTTCTTCGCACAGCAGCGCTTGTTATTTCAGGGACAGCTTGCTTATGACAGCGGCAAGCTGGATAGCGGCGCCATGTGGCGTTTGGAAGCCCTGTGCCGCAAGCTTCCTGAACTGGTTCCACAGCAGCCGCCATCGTTGTTGCACGGCGATTTGTGGTCCGGCAATGCGCATCAGGATGAAAATGGCGCTCCCGTGTTGATTGATCCCGCTTGCTATTACGGCTGGCGTGAGGCGGAGCTGGGCATGACCATGTTGTTCGGTGGCTTTGGAGAGGAGTTCTACGCCGCCTATGACGCGGCGTATCCGCTGGAAGAGGGCTGGCGCGACAGAGTCGACATCTACAACCTTTATCATTTATTGAACCATCTCAATTTATTTGGCGGCGGTTATTCCGGGCAGGTGCAGCGCATATTGGGCGCGTACACCTGATTGGCGCGTTTAGTCCATCGTCAGTACGATTTTGCCGCGAACGTGTCCGCCCTCTAACATTCGATGGGCCTCCGCCGCTTGCGCCAGCGAAAAGGTCGCCTGCACTTCCACGTGTAGCTTTTCTTTGGCGGCTGAGGTCAATAACGCCTGCAGACGACGCGGGTCGGGATGTACGGTATAGCCGCTGGCCTGTTTCCCTTGGACCTTAGCCGCGTCGCAAATTGACGTGGCGCTGATGGTTGGCAAGGTCACCAATGCGCCCTTGGGGGAGAGGAAGTCCAATGCCACCAGGCCTGTTTCTCCGCCTACGGCGTCAAAAACGAAGTCCATATTGCGCAGTTTTTCCAGCTCGTGCGGATTGTGGTAATCCACAGGAGTGACGCCCATGCTGCTCAGAAAATCATGGTGGGGTTTTGACGCAGTGCCCCAGACATGAGCGCTTTTGCTCTTCGCCAATTGCGCAGCGAGGTGCCCAACGCCGCCCGCCGCAGCCAGAATAACGACTTTTTGGCCTGCGCACAGCGCGCCGACTTCGAACAGCCCCTGCCATGCGGTCAAGCCAGCCAAAGGCAATGCGGCGGCTTGGACATAAGAAAGCTCTGCAGGAATTTTGACCAGATTGTCGGTGGGCAGGGCGATGTATTCACTGTAGCCGCCGGCGGGCAGAGGGAAGTTTACCAGGCCGCAAACCCGGTCGCCGGGTTCAAAGGACAGGCCCGCGCCGTTCACTTCAACTATCTCGCCGGCGATATCGTAACCGGGCGTCCAGGGCATACGGGTTTTGACTTTCTCAGCAACAAATCCCAAGCCTCTGCGGGTTTTAAAATCAATAGGATTGACGCCGCAGGCGCGCACTTTGATCAGTGCTTGATTGGGGGTTGGCGTTGGGATTTTCGCTTCAATCAGTCGTAAAGTGGATGGGTCGCCAAATTCACTTATCTGGACGATCTTCATGGGGGAAATACCTCCTGTGAACAACCTCTAAAGACGGCCTCACTGCAGGTGAGTATTATTCTTTTGAGTTATTTAAACGTTATTTAATGTGGGCAAGTATACCTTTTCGGGGCGTCAGTTTCAGTGCGGCGGAGACGTTTATTTGTTTGTGTTTTAATAGAAAAGGCTTGACGCAGCGTTGAATTGCGGGTGGATTTTTAATTGTGAATGAATAGATTATTGTATATAGCGCATAAGTTATGCGGCGGATATGCAACGGAGCAGAAAGTTTGCGTGAGTAATCACCGGATTGAGATAGGTACTCCCCGCTCTGGGATTGTCGGGGGTTAGTGCTAAAATGCCGCTCAGATGACAACCTCAAAACAACGAACATACTTAGTCTCGTTACAGGAATTCGAATAATGAAGCTGAAAGCAGCCCTGATTGGATTAGTTGGCGCAGTGAGCATCCAGGCGTTAAGCGGTTCGGCCGGGGCGCTGGAGCTGACTTGGAATCCCAAGGAAGACATCGTCGGTAGAGAACATCGGCTGGTCGCAAAAAAAGAGTACACCTTCGTCGATCTCGGCGAGCAGTACAATTTCGGATTTAATGAGCTGGTTAGCGCCAACCCAGGTGTAGACGCCTGGATACCTGCGGAAGGCGATGAAATTGTCATTCCCGGGCGTTTTATCCTGCCGCCGGGATTGCGCAATGGCATCTTGATAAACTTGGCGGAATATCGCCTGTATTATTTTCAGCCGGATAAAAAGCGTCTCTACACTGTACCTATCGGTATCGGCACCGTCGATTTCCCCACACCGATCATGGACACCAAGATCGTCACCCGCATGAAAAATCCAACCTGGTATCCGCCAGAGTCCATTCGCCAAAGACAGATGGATGAATACGGCGAGCAGTTACCCAAAGCGATCCCTGCCGGGCCTGACAATCCTCTGGGCTCTTATGCGTTTAAGCTGGATGCTGACAGTTATCTGATTCATGGCACCAATAAAGGCGTGGGCATCGGAATGCGCGTCAGCCATGGTTGTATTCGTCTGTATAACTGGGATATCAAACAGATGATGTCTATGGTGCCGGACAACACGCCGGTCAAGATCATCAACCAGTCCGTCAAACTGGCGGTGGACGACGGTAAACTCTGGATGGAAGTCCATGCAGAAGCCGACGTTACTGAACAAAAACTGCGGGAAGAGTATACCTACCAACTGCTTAAACTACAGTCGACTGGCGTCAGTGTAATGGTGGACGAAGAAAAAGTGACGAAAGCGCTGGCGGAATTGACTGGCCTTCCTTCGCCGATTGGAGAGCTGAAGCCGTCCCTGGCCGCAAGCATGTCATCCGGTTCTTAAGGAACCGGATTACTTCATGCTGGCTCTTTCCAGCATGCGACGCGCGCGTTCGTTTGCTTCGTTAGCCGCTTTTTGAGCAGCCAGAGCTGCAGCTAAAGCTTCTTCAGCTTTGGCGTAAGCTTCGTTAGCGCGTGACAGAGCTGTGTCAGCAGTGTTTTGCGCACCGGAAACAGCTTGCTCTGCGTTGTTCGCAGTAGTCGTGGCGGCGTCGAGGGCTTGACGGTCTTGCTCAGTCAAGCTGGCGCAACCACCGGCAAGCAACGAAGACATAACGATCCCTGAAACTAGAAGTTTTTTCATTGAGGTTTCCCCCTTTTTTATGGGTGGTGATAATCTGTTATGACTTTGAACTGAAGGTTCAAAGCGCCGGGTTAGTTTAATTAGACTGCATCGGGTTTTAAAGCCATTAAGTATAAATGCTAATCGGAATAATTAATTAGTAAGTTCTGCTCAAATATCAATTTATTTATGCCCTATAACAGGGCGTTTCAGTGGACGCTCCCTTAATCGCTGCATAATATTCCCCTGTTTTCGTGAAACGAACGATAATTAAGGGTGTGCGAGTAAATATGCTTAATCAGATTTATTAATAAATGGTCATATTTAAAAACGGGATTAAGCGACAAACATCCAGGCAGCAGATGACGCCCGGCTCTGGAGGCATGCGTTATTTGCGCAGCGGTATTTTTGTTCTGGTTTTATGTTTGCTTTTCAGCGGCATGATTTATGTCACTGAAGACTGGGCCAGAACTTCTGCTGTACGGGAACTGGAGCAGGACGCCGCCAATGAGCTGCAGCGCTCCGTTTCCAGCCTGCAGGCGTTGCTAAGTAAGTATGAATCCCTGCCCCATATCCTCGCCGTAGACCCTCGTTTGCTGGCTTTGTTGCAGGACCCGACGAACGTTGAACTGACCAGCCGCACCAATGCTTATCTGGAATCAATCAACTTTATTGGCGGCGCGGCGGATGTGTATTTGCTGAATGCGCGTGGGGACACCCTTGCCGCCAGTAATTGGCGTCTGCCGCGAACCTTTATCGGACATAACTTTTCCTATCGGCCTTATTATTCCGACGCCATGCAGGGGCGTTCCGGGCAGTACTTTGCGCTGGGGACTACCTCGGGCGTTCGTGGTTTCTATTTTTCTTTTCCCGTATCGGATGACGACGTCATCCTGGGCGTCATCGTGGTCAAGATTGACCTCTCCGCCGTTGAACAACGCTGGGGCAGCCCTTGGGGGAAAAACGCCTATGAGGTGCTGGTGACGGATAATTACGGCGTAGTGTTTATTTCCACCCGCGCGGAATGGCGCTTCCGGCTGACGCGTCCGCTAGGAGCGGCGGAGGCCCGCGAAATAGAAAAGGAACAGCGCTACGATCCGGAACTGTTGAAACCGATGCTGCTGGCGCAAACGCAAACCTCAGAGCAACTGTTGGATTCCTCCACGCAATTTGTCCGCGCAGGATTACATGATGAGAACGCGCAAACCTACCTGACTAAATCCGCAGACATGCCTCAGGCTGGCTGGCGGGTGCAGGTCCTCCTGCCGATGGAGCGCGTAAAAAAAGAAATCAGCAATGTTCTGCTGCTCAGTTTGTCGATGATTTTTATCATTGTGCTATTAGCATTGCTGTTGGTGGAGCGCGCGCGGCGGGAACGTGCGCTGCGCGCCGCCCGTGATCTGCTGGAGGCTCGCGTACAACATCGCACTCGTGATCTTTCCGAGGCCAACGCGCGTCTGCTTGAGGAAGTGGAAGAGCGGGAGAGGGCGGAGAAAGAGCTTAAACTGACCCAGGATGAGTTGATTCAAGCCGCCAAATTAGCTTTGCTGGGGCAGCTGTCCGCAGGCATCAATCATGAGCTTAATCAGCCGCTGACGGCGCTGCGCACTTATGCGCAGAATGCGCAGGCGTTTATTGAGCGTAATATGTCGGACAAGGCGCAACTGAATTTACGGGAAATTGTTGGTCTGACCGATCACATGGCTTCCATCATTGGGCAACTGAAAATCTTCGCCCGCAAAGAGGCTAATGTGTCTGGTCCGGTGCATGTGAACAGTTGTATCGACGCGGCTTTGAAAATTACTGAGCCGGAGTTGCGTCGGGCGCATGTGAACTGGGGCGTAGGCGCTGCGGCGGACGATATTTATGTTCAGGGAGATATGGTGCGTCTGGAACAGGTGTTGATTAACCTGATCACCAACGCTTTGCACGCCATGTCCGGCAGTCAGGAAAAGCAGTTGCGCATTCAGTGCGTCAATCAAAGGGGCAAAGTGCGCATCCAGGTTCGCGATACCGGGTCGGGCATCCCTGAGCATGTAATGCAGCACATCTTCGAGCCGTTTTATACGACCAAAAACAGAGGACAAGGCCTGGGATTGGGTCTTTCTATTTCATACAGAATCATCGAGTCGATGAAGGGCGAATTGCGCGCCGCCAATAATGAGGAAGGGGGGGCGCTGTTTATAGTCGAGCTGCCGCTGGCTCAGGCGGACGCCTCCACCGTTCCCGACTCGCAAGCCGCTTTGCAGTCGGCCGGCGGCGACAATGAGGAGTAAGACTTTGCAGTCAGAGAATGCAGGCGCAGCAGGCGCCGAACTGATGGTGTACTTCATCGATGATGACCGCCATATCCTGCAGTCCGTTGGCCAGACATTGGAGCTGGAAGGCCTGCAGGTGGAAACCTTTCTCAGTGCGGAAGAGGCGTTGCGGAACCTGCAAACTGACTGGCCCGGCGTGCTGGTCAGCGATATCAATATGCCGGGGATGGACGGGTTGCAGCTGATGCAGGCGTTGCAGAAAGTGGATTCCGAATTACCGGTGATTCTGGTGACCGGCCATGGCGATATCTCAACAGCCGTTTCCGCCATGCGCGAGGGCGCCTATGACTTTATAGAAAAGCCTTTCAGCAACGAGCGCCTGCTGGATACCATCCGGCGCGCCATGGACAAGCGTCGCCTGACGCTGGAGAACCGTGATTTACGCAGAGAGTTGCAGGAGCAGAACGCGCCCGGCCCGCGTATTTTGGGACGCACTCCCGCAATTCAGCGATTGCGGCGCGTATTGCAACAAGTGATGAATACCCCGGCGGATATTCTGTTATTCGGTGAAACCGGCGTCGGCAAAGAGCTGGTGGCTCGCTATCTGCACGAGCACAGCAACCGGCGCGAGCACAACTTTGTCGCCATCAACTGTGGCGCGGTGCCCGAAAACCTCATTGAAAGCGAACTGTTTGGTCATGAAGCGGGCGCTTTCACCGGTGCAGATAAGCGTCGCATTGGTAAGTTTGAACACGCTAATGGCGGCACGCTGTTTCTGGATGAAATAGAGAGTATGCCGCTGTCTCTGCAGGTCAAAATATTACGTGTGCTGGAAGAGCGCAAAGTGGAGCGTTTGGGTTCCAATACATTGATTCCTCTGGATTTGCGCGTGATCGCCGCGACCAAGATCAGTCTGAAGGAAATGGCGGATAAGGGAGAATTCCGTAGCGATTTATATTATCGGCTGAATACGGTGGCGGTGGAAATTCCCTCTCTGCAGGATCGACTTGAAGATGTGCCGCTTTTATTCGAGCACTTTGCGTTAGTCGCCGCCGCCCGCTATCAGCAGGAAATCGTGCCGTTAAAACCTGAGCAACGACATCGCCTGCTGACTCACAATTGGCCGGGTAATGTACGGGAGCTGCGCAATTTGGCGGAGCGTTACGTGATTATGGGGGAGGAATGCTCCTTCGATATGGAGCATATGCTGGGCGAACCGGAGATTCAGAGTCGCCGCACACTGACGGAGAAGGTGGAACTGTATGAGCAAACGCTTATCCGCGAAGCTTTGGCCGCTCATCAAGGCAGTATCAAGGATACGCTTGTCGCCCTCGGCCTGCCGCGGAAAACGCTGTACGACAAAATGAAAAAGTATGGCATTAGCCGCCAGGATTTTCGCGAGTCGGAGTAGGCTCGCATTCTTATATTTTCTCTTCAAGGTATGAAGTTATTTCGTTTATGAAACGTCTGCTGTGTTTCGTGCTGGCGCTGGCAGCTTCGCTGTTTGCGTTCTGGTATTTCATCACTGTTCCCGTCTTCTTTGTTGCGTCGCCCGAGAGCTACCAGCCGATGGCCAGCGCTGACACATTGCGACGGCATGTAAGAACGCTTGCTGAGGAGTTGCCTCCCCGCTCTGAGGACGCTGATGAACTGGCGGCGTCCGCGGGTTATATCCAGGCGCAATTTCAACAGCATACGGATAGAGTTGAGGCGCAACCCTATGGCGTGTGGGGAATAGAATATCAAAATATATCGGCGAAGTTCGGCCCGGGTGACGACAATGGTCCAGTCATCGTCATTGGCGCTCATTATGATGCATTTAAAGGCCTGCCCGGCGCAGACGACAACGCCAGCGGCGTCGCCGGACTGCTTGAGCTGGCCAGACTTTTCGCCGCTCAACCGCCGCCAATCCAGGTGGAACTGGTCGCGTACGCTTTGGAGGAACCGCCGTACTTTCGCACTGACGATATGGGGAGTTTCCATCACGCACAATCTCTGAGAGAGAAGGCTGCGGAAGTCAGATTGATGATCTGTCTGGAAATGATCGGCTATTTCTCCGAGCAAGCCGGCAGCCAACGATACCCTTTAGCCAGATTGAATGCGTTTTACCCGGACAGGGCTAACTTTATCGCCGTTGTCTCTAATCTTGGCGGACACAGCGACGTCCGCGCATTGAAAACCGGCATGCTGCAAGCCACGCCCCTGCCTGTAGAGTCTATGCTCGGGCCCGCCTTCCTGGCCGGTGTCGACTTCTCCGACCACATTAACTACTGGTTTCACGACTACCCTGCGGTCATGGTGACCGACACCGCATTCTACCGCAATAGCGCCTACCATACGGACCAAGATACCTGGGATACGCTGGACTATGAGCGTATGGCGATGGTTGTGGATGGTGTTTTTAATGGAGTGTCTAAACTCCGATAAGGTATGCTTAACCTGCAGTCAAAATACTTTTCTCTAAATGATAAAGAGGCAGTTTTGATGACGTTTGAGAGGGTGAATTAAGAAGGCGTGAAATGTTCATAAATGAAAGTGCGATGCATCTTTTTGCATTTAAGTTTAAGGCGATAATTGTATCGAATTGTATTTTTGATAAATATGGTCAGATTTATAGGATATGACCAGATCATTATGCTTTTTGCTTCTGACGTTCATTGTCCGCTCAGCGCTGGCTGAGACTACCGGTATCCCGGCTTCAGTAAGTCAGGTTCAGACCAAAATTGTGAATGGCCAAGTTGTTAGGATTGTTCAGCACAATATGGAGATCAATCCTATCATTCAATTCGAAATATTATCACGCCCTGATTTTGAGCCCCTACAGACGTTGACCGTCGGTGAGCTGCCGTATCGCGTTGAAACGCTGAGTCTGAGGGATTCAAGCGGAGCTTTTGTGGAAAAAGTGATTGTCGGGGATACTCATATCAGTATTGTTTTCGAATATTTCTTTATTGAAGGTCAGTCTGCTCTTTTTGAATGCCAGCTACCAGTGAGTGGTAAACACTTTGGGTCATTCCAGTGTAGTAAGGAGTAGAAATTATCCTTCTCTCATTTATTATGAATTTAATAGAGCGCATATCACATAAATTGATCGACTCCTGATAAAAATTCTCCATTCAGTTTCAATTCAGCTTGCATGTACATAATGGCCTCCGTGTTGTTGCTTCATCTGGTTTGACCGAGGTGAAGGGCGCATCTAACGGTAGCCTGCAGCTTTTGATGATAACGGGTGGTTTTCACCGCTGGCGTGGTCGGTTGTATGGCGGATTATCAAATAGCATTCGTACATAAGTCATCTCAGGAATATCTATGAAAAAGGTAGTGGTAGCGTCGGTTCTAACTTCATTTCTTCTTTCCACTGGCTGCGCGAGTATTGTCAGCGACAGCAGCTATCCCGTAGCGATCAGCAGCTCACCCTCCGACGCGCAGTTCGTCATTGAAGATTTAAATGGCAACGAGATTCATGCGGGCCGCACGCCTGCGACGGTAACCTTGAGCGCTGGCGAGAGCTACTTTCAAAAAGCGAAATATCGGGTGAAATTCCACAAGGACGGCTATGACGACAAGACCGTTATGCTGGAAAGTAAGCTGGATGGCTGGTACTTCGGCAATATTTTGCTGGGCGGCGTAATAGGAATGCTGATCGTCGACCCGATCACTGGCGCCATGTGGAAGCTGCCTGAAGGGCAGGCGACAGTTTTGGAGCAGAAGTATGCTTCTGCGCCAAATAACGGCGATCTGACTATCGTATCTATTGATCAGCTTTCAGATATCGAGCGCGATTCCCTGGTGCGGATTAATTAAGACTCCCTGCCTCGCAGCGGGTGAAACCCCGCCCGCTGCGTCTATTCCCCTCTTCGATCATTTCTTTGTATCAGGCGCAGAAAGCGTTACGCCACTGGCGCCAGTCGGCGTGAGCGATAGCGCATCATCGCGTCCCATGACACCAGCGCCAAGGCGCACCAGATAATGACGAAAGTGATCCATTTACCCTGGGGTACAGGCTCCTGATAGAGCGTGATCGCCAGGATGAACATGATGCTGGGGCCGAGGTATTGGAAGAAGCCGAGGATGGTCAAAGTCAGCCTGCGGCTGGCGATGATGAACAGCAACAGCGGCAAGGTCGTTGCGGGTCCTGCTGCGAACAGCAACAAGTTGTGGTAAGCGTCGTTGCTGAGCATGTTGCTGGCGGGGGACGCGGAGGTCCACATGTAAATCAGCGCAGCCGGCGCCAGCAGGCACGTCTCCACGCACAGTCCGCTGACGGCGTCCACCGCCACCTGCTTGCGCAATAAGCCGTAGAAGCCAAAGGAGAGCGCCAGTACAACAGCAATCCAGGGCAGGGAGCCAAAGGCGACGATCTCCAGTAATACTCCACCCACAGCAAGGGCGGCGGCGATGCGTTGCAGGAAAGTCAGGCGTTCCCCCAGAAACAGATAACCCAACAGCATGTTGACCAGTGGGTTGATGTAATAGCCGAGACTGGCTTCCGTCAAATGATTGTTGTTCACGGCCCAGATGAACAGCAGCCAGTTGCCGCCCACCAATAACGCCGACAATGCCAGCCACCGCAATTTACGCCATTCGAGCAGTCCTGCGCGCACTGCCATCAAGCGGCCGCTGACGGCGCACAGCAATACAGTCAACACGCTGGACCAGACGATGCGATGCCCCAGGATTTCCAGAGCGGGCATATGGCTCAGTTGCTTGAAATAAATGGGCATGAATCCCCAAAGGAGGAAAGCTCCCAGCGCGGCTAAAGCGCCGTTGGACGAAGACGGTTGTGTTGACGATGCGCTCATGGGTTCCTGCAGAGGCAAAGGTAGGGACTGGTTACTATGCTGATGAAAAGACTGACTGGCAAGCTAGGATTTACCTTGGACTCATTCCGGGTGTGATTCGGTGGCGAGAGGAACTGGAGCGTTGCATAATTTGTCCAATAACCGTAACCGGTTCCCGCTTGCTGCTAAAATCAGGCGTAATTACGCAACCCGCCGAATATGGAGACTGCTGCGATGCCCGACGCAATCCGAAATCTGACATTTACCTTGGTTGAAATCGCCACCTTTTTCGGTGCTGCGGTGATCGCCATGCTGGTGGTTTGGGTGTTGATCGCCTATGTCATCGATATTACCCAGAAGAAACACGCGATTCGCCGTAATTTTCCGGTGATCGGGCGTTTCCGCTATTTTTTCGAACACCTTGGCGAATTCTTTCGGCAGTATTTTTTCGCCATGGACCGTGAAGAATTGCCTTTCAATCGCGCGGAGCGGGCCTGGGTTTATCGTTCCGCGAAAAATGTCGATAACACGGTGGCGTTTGGCTCAACCCGTAATCTCACTCATGCGGGCGAAGTCATATTTTTGAACTGTCCTTTCCCCACGCTGGAGGAAGACGCCGTGCCGCCAAAGGAGATCACCTTGGGAGAAGGCTTTGCGCGTACGCCATACAGCACCAGTTCCATTTTCAATATCTCCGGCATGAGTTACGGCGCAATCTCGCGTCCAGCGGTCCTGGCCTTGTCACACGGCGCTAAAGAGGCGGGCGTGTGGATGAATACCGGCGAAGGCGGGCTCACCAAATACCATTTGGAAGGCGGCTGCGACCTGGTGTTTCAAATTGGTACGGCTAAATATGGCGCTCGCAACGAAGAGGGTGCGCTGAGCGACGAGAAGCTGTTGCAGATCGCGTCGCACGAGCAGGTAAGAATGTTTGAGGTCAAGATGAGCCAGGGCGCCAAACCTGGTAAAGGCGGCATTCTTCCCGGCGGCAAAGTGACGGAAGAAATTGCGGCTATCCGGGGCATCCCTGAGGGTAAATCCTCTATCAGTCCCAACGGCCATCCAGAAATCCGCAATGTGGATGATCTGATGGATATGATTCATCACATCCGTGAAGTCACCGGTAAGCCTGTGGGATTCAAAGCGGTGATTGGCGCTTATGGCTTTCTCGACACTTTATTCAAACGTATTCATGAACGTGGGCTTGAATATGCGCCGGACTTTATCACCATCGATAGCGCGGACGGAGGCACGGGAGCTGCGCCGCAGAGCCTGATTGACTATGTAGGGCTGACCATCAAAGAAAGTCTGCCTTTAGTGGTGGATAAACTAATGGAATACGGCTTGCGACACCGTATTAAAGTCATTTGCTCCGGCAAGCTCATTACGCCCTCCGGCGTCGCCTGGGCATTGTGTATGGGGGCGGATTTCATTGTTTCCGCGCGAGGATACATGTTCGCTTTGGGATGCATTCAGGCGCTGCAATGCAATAAGAATACCTGTCCGACTGGGGTCACCACTCATGATCCAGAGTTGCAGAAAGGCCTCGACCCCGCCAACAAAGCCGTCCGCGTCGCTAATTACGCCAAGAAAATGGCCTATGAAGTGGGAGTGATCGCCCACTCTTGCGGTGTGCGCGAACCCAGGGAGCTGCGTCGCTATCACGCCCATATTATTAACGACAGCAGTTTCTCTACGTCCCTGGAAACACTGTTTCCTACGCGTCAGGTGCGTCCGGAGTACGCGGAGGAAGTGGTTAAGTTAGTCCAGTCCGAGTAAGCGCTGTTTCAGCGACTCATCAAAAGGGCGTCGGCCCAGCCAGATATTGAAGTAGGCGTGCGCCAGCGGCTCCTCCCGCAGGCGCGCCAGCTCCTGATCGTTGAGCAACAGGCGCAGGCCATCGTTAGCTTGATACTCCAGGCGATACTGGTCGCCATCACTTACATCGCGATAGCTGGAATGGAATTGGCGCAGGGCGCTGGCGTTTTCAGGCAAGGATTGGTTGCGACGCAACAAGGTTTCCGCACTTTCCGTAAAGGCGTGGGCGGGGATGTTGCGTTCATAACGAAACAGCATCACGCGACTTTCCTGTGTGTCCTGTCGCCAGGATGTTGCGCAGTTCTCACGATAGAGAGCGGCGGCGCCAACGGTGAACAGTCGGTAGGCCTTTAACTCGGCGACGCCGCAGCGTTGTAAAGTCGCGTCAGCAACCTGCTGTGTTGAGGGAAATCTAACTGAGTCTGAAGCCCAAATCTTTGGAACGGTTAGCGCCAGAATGAGCAGCAGGCGGGTTTTCACTGGTTTGCCCCCACGCCGCCGCGAATCTTCTGCAGGACGCCTCCGACCAGCGGAAGGTGATAGTAAAAACCCTCAGCGCTGTCCCAGTAATCCTGATGAAGAACGATCTCTCCTTGAGCATTGAAGCGTAGATGAGAGACACCGATGGAGGTGACTTCGATCTGCTTCCACCAGACTTTGAACTTTAAGGTCATGGTCCAGCGCAGCAGGATGTCATCGCCGGTCGATGCAAAGTCTAGGAACTGTACTGACGTGGAGGCTTTCTCCGCCATCGCGACGAAGTAGCGCGTCAGGTCCTCCCGCTCCTGCAAGCTGTGAAAGGTGTCATTGAAATAAAATGTCTTCGCGTAAGCGCGCTCGACGGCGGCGGGGATACTGTCTGGCGTGAAATTATTCATGAGCGCTATGAAGCCTTGCAGTCGCGGCTCCTGCTCAATGGAAGAGAAAGTGTCGGAACCCGCTGCGGTTAAATAATCCTGATGGGGCGTCAACGGACCTGAACTGGAGCAGGCGCTCAGTAATCCTGCGAAGGCGGCGGTCAAGCTGGTGCGGAGAAGTGCCATAACGTCAATTCCTGAAAGGTTTCCATGTACTTGATGCTAAGCTTTACGACGCTGGACGAGATTCAGTTTTGCCATGGCCGGCGATGATGACGTTGAAGACTCGCCGAACCTGATCAAGACAGTTATAAAATCCCGCCTGCAAACCAAACCGCTTCTTCGTTCGTAAGATATTGGCGATGACAGCGGCGACTCTCTCAACTGAGGACAGATTTTAATATGCAAGGCTTGGGCAGGTTATTGAGCTGGATTGATAATGACCGCAAAGGATTGTCGGTAGATGTAGGTCAGGACGCTGTGGACTGGCGCAGAGTCTGGCCGTTCGTCGGCATTCACCTGGCCTGCCTTGCAACGCTTTGGGTGGGCTGGAGTCCTGTAGCGGTGTGGGTGGCGGTTGGCGCTTATCTGGTGCGCATGTTCGCCATCACAGCGTTTTATCACCGATATTTTGCTCATAAGTCCTTTCGCACCAGCCGTCCCGTGCAGTTTGTTTTCGCTGTACTGGGAGCCTCCGCTACTCAGCGCGGTCCGCTTTGGTGGTCGGCGCATCATCGCCATCATCACCGTACTTCCGACACTGAAGCAGACCCACACTCGCCCAGACATGGCTTTTGGCGCAGTCATGCTGGCTGGTTTCTGGGAGGAAAATACTTTAAGGCGCCGCTGAATCTGGTGAAGGATTTCAGTCAGTATCCCGAATTACGCTGGCTTGATCGGTTTGATATGTGCGTGCCCCTGGCTTTCGGTTTCGGCATGTGGTGTCTGGGCGAAGGACTTGCCTATATGGCTCCGCAACTGCAAACCAATGGCTGGCAAATGTTGGTGTGGGGGTATTTTATTTCCACAGTGGTGTTGATTCACGCGACCCTGGCCATTAATTCTCTCGCCCATCGCTGGGGGACGCAGCGATATGAGACGGGTGACGACTCCCGCAATAATTTTATTCTGGCGCTGCTGACTCTGGGGGAGGGTTGGCACAACAATCATCATCACTATTCCGGCAGCGCACGCCAGGGGTTCTTTTGGTGGGAGCTGGATCTGAGCTATTACCTGTTGCGATTGATGGCGGCGGCAGGCTTGATCTGGGATCTCAGAGATGTCCCTGAACATAAGAAGTGGGCGCATAAACCTGAAATCTCAGGCCTGACGCTGAACGGAGGCCGCAGATGAACATCGCGATCATCGGCGGCGGAGTCTCCGGCCTCACCGCAGCTTATTATCTGCATAAAAATCATGAAGTGACGTTGTTCGAAGCGAATGGGCGTCCAGGCGGCCACACCGATACGCATTCTCTCCGGTTGGATGGTCAGGATGTGGCGGTTGATTCCGGCTTTATTGTGTTTAATGAACACAATTACCCCAGATTCTGCGACATGCTGCGAGAGTTAGGCGTGCAATGGCGCGACAGCGACATGAGTTTCAGCGCAGTCAATGAGGCGACGGGCATGGAGTATGGCGCGGCGGGTCTGAATCGATTACTGGCGCAGAAGCGCAACCTGATGCGTCCAGACTTTTATCGGATGCTCAAAGATCTCATGCGTTTTTACACAGAAGCGCCGAGACGGGCTTTGGAAGTTGATGCCGATCTGACGTTGGGCGAGTTTTTACGTCAGGATGGTTATAGCCGCGCGTTTATCGACAACCACATTGTGCCCATGGCATGCGCGCTTTGGTCTGCGTCTGCGCGAATAATTGAGGCCTTCCCGTTTCGTTTCTTCATCTCCTTCATGGATAACCATCGCATGTTGCAATTACGCGGTCGGCCGCAATGGAAAGTCGTGCAGGGCGGTTCGCAGCAATATGTAAAACGCATTCAGGCAGTGCTTGGCCGCCGGGTGCGTCTGTCTTGTCCGGTCGCCGTGGTATCCCGTTGCGGAGACTCCGTGATGGTGCACTCGGAGCGATATGGCGCTGAAAATTATGACGTTGTCGTCTTCGCCTGTCATAGTGATCAGGCGCTGGCTCTGCTTAAAGACTCAGATCGAACGGAATGTGAGGTCTTGGGCGCGATTCCCTATCAGGACAACCTGGCGGTAGTGCATTCTGATACGCGCGTCATGCCGTCGAAACGCGCCGCCTGGGCGAGTTGGAACGCCTTTATTCCGCAGCAGGCGGCGCAGCATTGTTCTGTCAGCTATTGGATGAACTCGCTACAAGGCCTTACTTGCGAGACGCCTGTAATTGTGACATTGAATCCGACTTTCCCGATCGCCCCTGAAAAAGTCTACGCCCGCCGCACCTATGCGCACCCTGTCTACACCCATGAAACGCTGGCTGCTCAAGCGCGCCGCGAAGAAATCAATGGGCGCCGTAATACCTATTACTGTGGCGCATATTGGGGCTGGGGATTCCATGAAGATGGCGTGCGTAGCGCGTTGGATGTCGTGTCCCTGATCCAGCGGAGGCGGTATGGCGTTGCGGCATAGCGCAATCTGTGAAGGCAAAGTGCGGCATCGCCGCTATTCGCCGGCGTCGCATCATTTTGAGTATCGCATCAGCATGACCTGGCTGGATTTGGATGAGTTGGAGGAAATTAATGCTCTGCCTTTTTGGTCCAGCCGAGGCTTCAATTTGATGCAGTACCGGCGTTCAGATTATCTGCGTCGAGACATTCCTGACTTAAAACAGGCTGTATATGAACGTCTGCAGGAAGCTGGCGTGGCCCAGCAGTCTGGCGCTATTCGCCTGCTGACCCATTTACGCTCCTGGGGGTTTTGCTTCAACCCTGTCTCGTTTTACTTCTGCTTTAACCAACAGGAAGAGTTGTACGCCATCGTCGCGGAGATCAACAACACGCCCTGGAACGAACGGCATTCCTATGTGTTGCCGCTGACGCCGCAACGGTTGCAGGGGCAGGCGCTCACTTTCAGCTTTGATAAGGCGTTTCATGTGTCGCCGTTCATGCCGATGGCGCTGAAATATGAATGGCGATTTCGCCTGGATGAGCAACGGGTTTGGACGCACATGCGTTTATTGGAAAACGGCGCAGCGGTGTTTGACGCCAGCCTGGGGCTGGTGAAGAAGCCCCTGACTGTCGCCAGCGCATGGCGCGCACCGCTTAAATTTCCCTTTATGTGCGTCACTGTCGCGATAGCGATTTATCGGCAGGCGTTTTCACTTTGGCGCAAAGACGTCCCTTTCTATCCCCATCCCGATAAAAAGGCGCGGGGGGTGAGAAAGCGGATGAATCAGGAGACGGTTTAAATCGGCGTTAAGCCTTGATGGTTCAAATAGCTGGAGACATAACTATGTGGGCGAGTGCGATCAGCAAACCCTTACTATTGCCCGAACGTTTTTGGAAACAGGCTTTATACCGTCTGTGCTCGGGTATACAAGACGGGGAACTGGAGCTTTACGGCGACGGAGACAGTCGCGTTTTCGGTTCGCCTGGGCGGGATGCTCTACGCGCCAGAATAGACGTCGCAAACCCTGACTTTTACCGCGTCGCGCTGACAGGGGGCGTCAATGGCCTGGCTGAAGCCTGGATGGCTGGGTCTTGGACGTCACCGGACCTGACTGCGCTGGTGCGCTTGTTGCTGCGTAACCGCGCTCGATTGGAGCAGCTGGAATCCGGCCTGGCGCGCCTGCCGGGGGCATTGAGCAAGCTTTGGCACAGCTTCAACCGCAATACGCTGCAGGGCTCCCGTAAAAATATCGCGGCGCACTATGACCTCGGTAATGACTTTTTCAGCCTGTTTCTGGATGAAAGCATGATGTATTCCTCTGCAGTGTATGTCACCGGTGAGGAATCCCTGGAACAGGCCTCGAGAGCCAAGCTGGAGCGTATTTGCCGCAAGCTGGCGTTAACGCCAAACGACCACTTGCTTGAAATTGGTTCCGGCTGGGGAGGCATGGCCTTGTACGCCGCCCGGGAATATGGCTGCAAGGTGACCACGGCGACCATTTCTTTCGAACAGCACGCCGCTGTGGCGGAGCAGGTCCAGCAGGCGGGACTGCAAGACCGGGTGTCAGTGCTGTTGCAGGACTATCGCAAACTGGAAGGCCGCTATGACAAATTGGTCTCCATTGAAATGGTGGAAGCGGTGGGGCATCAGTTTCTGGATGGCTACTTCCGTCAAGTCAGCGGCCTGTTGAAGGATGAGGGTCTGGGGCTGATTCAAGCGATCACCATCGACGACAATCGCTACGAGAAAGCGCTGAGGCATGTGGACTTCATCAAGCGTTATATTTTCCCCGGCAGCTTTATCCCCTGTGTGTCCGTGCTGACGCAGAGCGCCGCCAGTGCCGGTCTGCGTCTGTTTAATCTGGAGGATATCGGGGAAAGCTACGCCCTCACTTTGCAGGAGTGGCGCAGTCGTTTCTTGCGGAATCTGCCGCAAGTGCGTGAGCAGGGTTTTGACGAACGCTTTATTCGCATGTGGGAGTTTTATCTTTGCTATTGTGAAGGCGGCTTTCGCGAACGGGCGATCTCCAATGTGCAGATGCTGTTCGCCAAACCCGATAGTCGGCGCGAGCAATGGCTGTGAGTCTGACGCTGCTATGGTGGTCGCCGGTCTGTCTGGCGGCTGTGTTCTTTGTTGGATATCTGTGGCAAATCCAGAGCCGTAATGCAGGCTGGGTCGACGTTTGGTGGGCGGCCGGCGTAGGCGTCACCGGGGCCTTGTATGCCCTGGTGGGAACTGGCGATCTGTCGTTACGTCTGACGGTGGCGTTGATTTATCTGGTGTGGTTCGGACGACTGTCGTTGCACTTGGCTGGCAGAGTCGCAGGAGCAGAGGAGGATGGACGTTACGCCGCTTTACGTGTGTGGGCGGGAGATCGCTGGCGGAGTGTATTTCTGGGAATGTACATGATGCAGGCGTTCTGGGTGTGGTTGTTCGCACTGCCGGCCTGGGTGATCAGTCAGGCCCAGGAACCACCGGCGGCCCTGTATGCGGCGTCGCTTCTCCTGGTCGTCGTCGCCTGGCTCGGCGAAACCCTGGCGGATCGGCAGCTCGCGGCGTTTAAAGCCGATCCGCAAAACCAGGGCAAAACTTGTCGGCACGGTCTATGGCGTTATTCGCGGCATCCCAATTACTTTTTTGAATGGCTGCATTGGTTCGCTTATCCGTTATTGGGCGCCGCATCTCCCTGGGGATTCTGGCTCTGGAGCGCGCCGGCGCTCATGTTCGTCTTCTTGTATTTCGTCACCGGCATTCCTTTTACCGAACGACAGGCGTTGCGTTCGCGGGGGGAGGATTATCGGGATTATCAACGCCGCACTCCCATGTTTATACCCTGGAGGCCAAAATCATGAGCATGATCGAACTGGCGGAAAAAGGCTTGTTGCCTGACGCATTGATTCGCTTTGGCATTCGCCGCCTGTGTCGCCAACGTCTGATGCAGGAGCGCAAGCGGGGAAGCGGCGAGCTTGAAAGGATCGCCCGCTATCTCAACGGCCCTATCGCCATAGAGACCCGGGCGGCGAACGAGCAGCATTATGAGGTTCCCGCTGAGTTTTATCGTCTGGTCTTAGGGCCGCGCTTGAAGTACAGCGCCTGCTGGTGGGGCAAAGAGGTGAGCGATCTTGCCGCGGCGGAGGAAGCAATGCTGGCTATTTACGCTGAGCGGGCTCAGCTGGCCGATGGACAGCGTATTCTGGATTTGGGTTGTGGTTGGGGGTCTTTGAGTCTGTGGCTGGCGGAGGCTTTTCCCAAGGCGGAGATTACCGGCGTGTCCAACTCCTCATCACAGCGTAGATATATTGAAGAGCAGGCGGCCCTGCGCGGTTTACCCAACCTTAAAATTCTGACTTGCGATGTGAATGTGTTTAGCCCTTCCACAACCTTTGATCGCATTGTCTCCGTGGAAATGTTGGAGCATGTGCGCAATTATCAGACGCTATTCGAACGGATCAGCCAATGGTTGACGCCGGCGGGGTTGTTCTTTGCTCACATATTCTGCCACCGCAACCTGCTTTATCCCTTTGAAACGGAAGGCGCCAATAACTGGATGGGCAGATATTTCTTTACTGGGGGACTGATGCCCGCAGCGGGAACGTTTGGTCATTTCCAGCAGAATCTGCGCCTGATGCAGCAGTGGATGCTCAATGGACGTCATTACGGCGCGACGGCGGAAGCCTGGCTGGCGAACCTGGACGCCAACGAATTCAAAGTGAGGAAAATCTTCGCTGACGCATACGGAGAAGAGCAGGCCGATCTCTGGACCCAACGGTGGCGCATGTTCTTCATGGCGTGTGCGGAGTTATTCAATTATCGCTCCGGGGCGGAATGGCAGGTTGGCCATTATCTCTTTATGAAGCAATAAGTCGCGTTGGATCTTGCCTGCGGTAGCGATCCTGGCGCTGGTCGCTACCGCCATCAATGTAAATTAGCGTTTCCTTCTTCATAGACTTTCCTTGTCTTAATGGAATAAGTACGTTCGGCGCTCC